>JBEBVI010000416.1:0-4008 GCA_040392805.1 Taibaiella helva | reverse complement strand
ATAGCAATGAGCTGAATAACATTTTCAGGAAGCACAAGGTTACTCTTTACGAACAGTCTTTCCCCGGTGCTAATAATCGAAACCTCGCCGAAACTTACGAAATTCATGCTGATGGCGATATATGGGCGTTGGAACGAGAGCTAAAGGCTTCGGGCATGTTCCGGCGTATAGAAAAAGCAGATTATTATGTTATAGATTGCAGTAACCCTCATCCACCATTTGAGGTGAATGACCCCTTCATCGTAACTGCCGATAGCAGCTTTTATGGTAAATGGCAGATAGAGATGATAGAAGCCCGCTGTGCCTGGGGTATTACACATGGTAACCCGGATCTGTTTGTGGCGGTAGTAGATACTGAGTTCGACCTGTGGCATGAAGAATTGAGTGGAGAAATTGTGTTAAGCTGGGAACACAATCCGGCAGTAATCACAGATACACCTGTTTGCACACATGGCACCGCAGTAGCTGCGGCTGTTAAAGCTAAGGCGAATGATGGCAGAGGCATTGCCGGTATTGGTGACTTGGTAAGCGTAGCTGCGTATAGAATTTATAGCAGAAAAAAATTTGACAAAATAGATCCAAATAGTGGTGATTCAACTTGGACCTGTAATGTTCAGTGTTGGCCTGGTGTATGGAAAGCCTACCAGGATGGCAGGCGTATTATTAACGTAAGTGCAACCGGAGTGGGATGGGATTCGACCGTTACCCCGGGGTTAACACGTTTTGAGGCCATAACTGAAATGACCAATAATGGCGTTTCTCTGGTGGTCGCAGCAGGTAATAGTGTTAATAGTAAATCTCATTCCGACTATGCCGATATCCCCGGTGTAATCAATGTAAGCGGTGTAAATAAGTATAATATGGCTGGTCCCTTAGGACAGGCGCGTAATCAATGGGTAGATCTTTGTGCGCCTGGATTGGTATTAACAGCAAAACCGGGCAATAGATATGAGCCCGGGCAAGGTACATCTATAGCAGCCCCCTTTGTATCCGGCACCATAGGCCTGATGCTTTCTATAAATCCCTGTCTAACTCCTGCTGAAATAGAAACGATATTAAAAGCTACCTGTGACACTATAGCAGATGGTCATCTTTACCCCGACTCTCTCGGCGCCGGTCGTCTTAACGCTTACAAGGCAGTGCTGATGGCCAGCACGTACAATGCAACAAAGAATATTACAACTAATGAAACCTGGAATACCCTCAAATCTGCAGGAGGTGATATAATAGTGCACAACGGCGCTACCCTCACTATCACAGATACCTTAGTTATGCTTTGCGAGAAGCGCATCCTGGTGAAGAAAGGGGGCAGGCTTGTAGTTGACGGCGGACGTATTAAATCCCATAATTCCAAAGTCCGTTGGGGAACTATTGAATTAGAAGGCGATAAGACAAAAACACCCGACGTCGCAAACCAAGGAACTTTGGAATTGAAGAATGGAGCTATTATCGAAAATGCCTGGTGTGGTGTTCGTAACTTTACCTGGGATAATGGCGCGCAGGGTGGCGGTATTATCAAAGCGGAAAATGCTACTTTTTACAATTGCTGGCGGGCTGTGGAATTAAATGACTACCCTAACTTTTTGTATGGGAACAACTGCTACTTTAAGAATGTTAATTTCATAATAGACGATATGAGCGCCATAGCCAGCACCGGCGATCCTTTTGTGGTACAGATATCCTCCTGGAATGTAAAAGGAGAGATAAAAGTACAGAATTGCACCTTCCGCAACGAAATTCCACACAGCGAATGGCCTGTCTATCAAAGAGAGTATGCCATACATGCCAGTTATAGCGGTATGCATGTTATAGGTAATGAGTTCAGCGGATTCAGGACAGGCATCTATTCTTCCGACTATACCGGCACGCCGGGAAGGAATATGCTCATATTCCGGAATACTATAAAAAATACAGTCTATGGTATCATTGTGGGTGCTAATGCTTATAGTGATATACGGAGCAATGAAATTTCAGAGATGTTTGTTTCGACCCCAGTCTATGAGCAGCCTTATGGTGTTTTTTTAGACCATACCATCGGTGCTTACGTAGGCTGCTACAACCAGATAGAGGGGATTTGGGGGACAACTCCCATCGGTATAGGGATTGTTGTTTACAATAGCGGTGTGGGTGGTGCTACGTTGATGGACAATGACATCCAGGATGCATTGGTAGGTACCTTGACGGATATGGAAAACCCTTATCTAAACATTACCTGTAACAATTATGAGTTTAACAACACGGCATTGTGGATTAGCGATAATTATTGGAGCGGTTACAATTACTTCAAGGATCAGGGAACGGGATGCGGCCCTTCTGACACACGTGCCGGCAATACATTTAGCAATAATACAATGGATATCTATTCAGCTACTCCTTTTGTTCCCTTTGCCTGGAACTATTATGCCTATACTTCAATAGCAGACTACAGTCAATATCCCTACTATTATGGCGGATTTATGAATGTGCATGACTGCTATGGCGGCTCTGTTGCTGATGATCCTAATTCATTGTGTAATAAACCATTCAACTGTCCGGTGGACACCAATGGTAATCCCTACATCCCTTCCTTTGGTGGAGATCCGCCATTGGAGCGAGCGTATAATACACCAGGGGGACAGATAGAGCATCAACGGAGAATACAGTCCTTTAATGCCACTGGAAATACTCAGGGGCTGATGGACTATCTGGAGCAAGAGTTGAATACCCGTAACCTGAAGTTGCTGATTCCCTTGTATATAGGAGAAGGGCTTTATCCTAAAGCGGAAAAAGCCATATCTGACCTTAAATTGCCAGAAAAAGAGCAAAAGGCCTACAGGGATTATTATGCCATTATACAGGCCTTGCATCGGGAAGATAGACGGGTAGACAAGCTGACTCCATCGGAATATGCCACGGTACAGCAGCTGGCACAAGATAGTTTTGGCGTATCCGCTTTTGCTCGTGCCCTAATGGAAATTGGCTATGGTATTGAGTGGATACATGATGTGCCAAAGCTGCCGGAATTGCCTATACATGAAGTAAAGCCCTACAGTCATAAGGCAGGACAGGAAGAAAGTGGACTCTATGCAGCTACCCCTAACCCGGCACAGGGCTATACCACCATCAGGGCATATGTTACCACTGATTATGCAAAGTTGGACCCTGCCCTGGTGCTGCGCAACTTTACCGGTAAGCTCATCATGATCGTACCGTTGCAGGCCGGTTACAACGAAACACCGGTATCTACCGTCAATTGGGCTCCGGGCATGTATTATTATTCTTTGGAAATAGGTGGCAAAGCCATCCGCACCAAGAAGCTAAGCATTATCCAATAGTGTAACTAAGGAGCGGAAAGTATATAGAGAACCTGTAAGGCGTAAAAACCTTATAGGTTTTTTACGTTACTATTTTTTGCATTAATGGGAGTCGCTGACTCATTGCAGGAAACAACCGGACTTTGAAGCAGCCGTCCCGTTAATTGGCTTTAAAAATTATCATTAACCATTACTTAGGGCTGCTAAATAACTAACATTTTATTGAATACCAACGAATTGAGCAGTATCTCTTTATACTTCTCTGCAAGGGTTTTGGCCCATTCAGCCTTAAAACCTTGCAGATAGATTTCAGGAAAAACCTGGAATATATACCTCCCTATCAAATGGCTACTTCTCTTGCACACTCCCCATAGTCATCCCGGAGGGATCTAAACATCGCTACAACAACCTAACCAGGGCATTCCTTAGCACCTATAGACGCTTCCACTTGTACTGAGCTGCGCCGAAGTACCTGTACTGAGCCTGGTCGAAGCACCTGTTAGAGCTTGGTCCGAAGGGACGTGATTTCTACAAGGAATATGAAAAGTCTCTTCAGGCTAAAGGGCTGGCGTACACTTAAAAAAAAACCGTATCAGAGAAATGCAGTATGTCTTCCTGGAGATAATGACCGTTGTAATTTTTATCACATAGCAGGTTTTAAGTGCTTCGTTTTGATTTTACGCCCTCCTTTTTTTACTGTAAAGGAGCATTATCT
>JBEBVI010000415.1:0-4016 GCA_040392805.1 Taibaiella helva | reverse complement strand
TCGTGTCCACCACATCCCCCGGTTTGGTTCCTGAGTTTGTCAAAGAGTGTAGGGAGAGCTGCGGAGGCATCCTCAACGGAGCTTCCCTGCTCAGGAGATGCTCCACTTCACACAAAAACCACTCCATTGTATTCCTTTTGTTACGGCCGGCATGACGGAACTTACTTCGACAAGTGAGGGCGTTATTTTGTCAATAATCCTTATATCCGCGTTTAGGTGCTCAGGATAAGCTTTCCTGCTTCTCTTTGATCTCCAGCTCCATATGCACACTTATGCCCGATCCGAACCCCGAAGCTCCGAAGGTTAGGGTGCCTTTTAGCGCTGCTACTCTTTTCTCAATATTATTGAGCCCGAGGCCTTTGCTTTTCATGTTGTATGATTTCATACCCTTCCCATTGTCTTCTACTGTTAAGGAAAGTAGCCTGCCGTAGCAGCTTAATTGTACAAGGGCTTTTTCAGCGGAGGCATGTTTGATAATATTCTGTAATAATTCCTGGGCGATCCTGTAAATAGTCAATCCTGTTTCAGGATCTAATTCTGAAAAATCTCCATAAGCCAGAAATGCGATTTGCAGTTTGCCGGTTTTTTCCACCATGCTGCATAACAGCTCAATAGCCTTTTCCGGGTGATATTGTATCAGTATCTCGGGCATCAGGTTGTGTGCGGTATTGCGTATATCCAATATAGCCAGGCCCAGGCTTTCCAGATTTTCCAGGTATAAGTTTCTGTATTGTTCCTGAGGTTTTGCTATTTCCAGGTTTAGCTTTATGGCGGTCAGGCTGCTGATAATACCGTCGTGCAGCTCCATGGCAATACGGCTTCGTTCTTTTTGTTCACTTTCCATGGCTGTCTCCAGTTGTTGTATAGCAGCTTCCTGTCGCATCTGTTTTTGTTTGGTCTTTGTGGATCTCCGGTACAGCACTAACGATAATAGCAAAAGCAGGACGACTGCTATACCACTGGCCAACAGAATACGTGTTATTTTGAGCTTATTGTCTTTCGTATTTAGTTCCAGCCGGTTTTGCATCAGCTTCTTATCTTTTTCTGCTGTACGGTATTGGGTTTCCAGCTGTGCAATTCTGTGAGACCGTTCGTTATCGTCCAGGCTGTCTTTCAGTGCCATAAAAGCGTGGAGTTTCTGGTTCGCTAATTTATGTTTGCCTTGAGCCTCGTATAGCTGAGCATAAAAATTCAATAGCTCTGCACGGTTGTGGGGTAGGGGGCTCACTATTTGTTGTGCTTTATCCAGCCAGTGCTGTGCCGAATCATATTGTTTGGCTCGTGTATAGGCTTTCCCCAATAGCAGATAGATACTTACTTTTTTGTAAATGTCAATTGAATCTTTAGCAATAAGGGTGTGCGCATTGTGTAGCTGGGATATTGCCTTCTCAATTTTACCCGTTTTCAGGTGCAGGTTGGCTGAATTACACAAACCAAAAAACAAATCATCTGCCAGGTTATGCTTTTGCGCCAGTGCAAGCCCGCTGTCATATAATATTTCACTTTTTCTGATGTTGCCCTGTACATTGTGAATGATACCTTTATTGAACAGGCAGTGGGCCTGGTTATGATAATCTTTTTTTTGTACAGACATTTCATAGGCAAGGTCAAGATAATAATGAGCTCTGTCGTAATGCCGGGAATTCATCAGAGGAATAGCTAAATTTCGGTAAATATACCGTAAGGGGTAAGCGCCGTTACGCTCATATTTCCGGGCATAAACCGCGCCCTGCAGAAAAGCCTGAACGGCTGATTCGTATTGGGTAAGATAGGTATAGATGCTACCGATGTTATTATACATCATTGCATTAATGAAATCCTGCTCACCTTTGCAATAAATCTGTCCTTTTTTGAAATATTGCAGTGCCTGATGATATTTACCTTGCTCACTAAGCATATTCCCTGCTCTCACATAGGCTAAAATGGTTCCATTTTTATAAGATATGGCATTACATATAAGGATGACTTCCCTGTACAGCTTTAAAGCGCTGTCCGGATATTGTTTTCCAGTTTCTTCTATCAGATCAATCTTTTTTAATAGCCCGGTTGTATCGGTATTGGAAAAATGAGAGGGAGCTTCTACCATTTGTGCAGAGGCTGTAATGCCAATGAATAAAAGCATTAATGAAATAATATAAGTCCCTTTAATATTCATCTGTTAACCAAAGTAGATACTTCCCTGCACGAATATCGTATCATGCCACAATAAATCTAAGTAAAAAATGAGCGGCCTGTATTTTTTTACCGAAAAACGACAATTGCATCTTCTGTTCGTTGTATTAGCGCCTATATATTTGCCGGATATTCCTTATGTTGATTTTACCAAAATCTCGTAAAACTACGGAGAAAATGAGTTGCCTCTAGGGGTAATTTTGCTTTTTTGATCATTAAATAATGCAATCAGATATGAAGAAAATACTATTAAGATTACGTACAAGCTTGTTTTTATTAGCCGGTTTTCTTTGTCTGCATGTTGATGCACAGCAGTCATTTGAATGGGCAAGCGGCTTTGGTGGGAGCGCTTCGGACCAGGGATGGGGCATAGCTGCGGATGATCTGGGCTATTCTTATGCTACCGGGCTTTTTAGTGGTACCGCATATTTCGGAAGAGACAGTATAGTTTCGGCAGGAGGTACAGATGCGTATGTGGCCAGGCTAGACCCGGATGGCAATATTCTTTGGGTAAAAAGAATGGGTGGAACTGATGCTGAATGGGGGCGCGGTATAGCGGTGGATGCCTCCGGTAATGCTTATTTTACAGGAAATTTTAGTCTTACCGCAAATTTCGGGAGTTTTTCGCTTAACGCTCAGGGGAGCAGTGATATTTTCGTAGCTAAAATTGACGCCTCAGGTAATATATTATGGGCTAAAAGTTTTGGAGGCAATAACCAGGATATTGGTTGGGCAATTGATACAGACGATCAGGGCTTTGTATATGTTACCGGCTCTTTTTATGATACCGCCTATTTTGGAAATCATAGGCTTATCTCAAAAAGCAATGATATTTTTGTACTCAAATTAGATGCTTCCGGAAATGTAATCTGGGTTAAGGCGCAAGGGGGGACTGCTGTAGAAATCCCAAGAGGAATTGCCGTAAGTAATGATGGCAATATCTACCTGACAGGTTATTTCGCTACTTCTGCTACAAAAACAGACACGACTTATACTTATTTTGATACTGTAGGACCGATAACATCCCATAGCAACAGCATGGATATTTTCATTGCAAAGTTAGATACTTCAGGTAATGCCATATGGGCGCAAAAAATGGGTGGTAAAAGCCAGGATCAGGGGTTTGGTGTTACGGTAGATCATTTGGGAAATGTGTTTGGAACAGGAATGTTCCAAAGTACTGCTTATTTTGGTACAGATAGTTTTGTGTCTTATACTAATGAAATTTATGTTACTAAATGGGATAAAGATGGCAATTATAAATGGGCCAGGCAATTTGGTAGTACTTCCGGCGACTACGGGTACGGGGTAGATGTAGAATGTATATACTACCGGTTATTACGCCCGTACTGTTGACTTTGATCCCGGACCGGACTCTTTTAAACTTATAGCCAATGGAACTGCCAATGAAATATTTGTCCTTAAGCTCAATACCGAAGGTAATTTTGTATGGGCTAAAAGTATGGGGGGAAAAGCTGCTGATGCGGCGTCGGCCATAGCTGTCAACAGATCGGGGCATGTGTTTATTACCGGATTGTTCACCGATACTGCCAACTTTAATCCCGGCCCTGATAGTTTTAAACTTATTTCCCGGCGAAACCCGGCCAATACTGCATTCTCTAATGATTTCTTTATCACTAAGCTATCCTGTCGTCCGGACTCTTCTTCATTCCGCGCAGAAACGGCTTGCGGACAAGGGTTTACCATAAATGACAGCACCTATTGGCAGGATGGCGTCTATACGGTAACCTTAACCGGTATGGGCGGGTGTGACAGTGTGGTGACATTCGACCTTACATTGCTTCCCCCTTCTTCCGCACAGATCAATATTGATGAATTCACTC
>JBEBVI010000414.1:0-4029 GCA_040392805.1 Taibaiella helva | reverse complement strand
GAGAGGACGGAAAATGAAAGCAGGAAGAAAACTTTCATTTTCCTCCTACTCGATTGTTTCTGATCAGAAGCATACTTATGGGGAAAAGCACTTGTTGTGTACAAAATGTCTATTTTTACTTTACCGGGCCATTTAGAAGAATATACTATAACCGGAACCTTGAGTTGAAACGATGACCGAAAGTGTATTAAAAGCAATAAGGCATTACTGTGCTTATCAGGAGCGTTGCCATAGCGATGTGCGGCACCGGCTACTGGAGCTTAACGCCCGGGGAACGGAGCTGGAAGAGATCATGGCGGCGCTTATTGCTGAAGGTTTTTTAAATGAAGAACGTTTTGCCAAAGCCTATTGCGGCGGAAAATTCCGGATAAAACAATGGGGGAGAAAAAAAATTATCCGGGAACTAAAGCAAAAACAGGTATCCGACTATTGTATCCAAAAGGCATTAAAGGAGATTGACGAAGATGAATACCGGAAAACGTTGCTTCACCTGGCTATTAAGAAAAAGGAAGAACTGGGCAAAGAAGCCTCTGTATGGGCAAGAAATCAGAAAATATACCGTTATCTTTTGCAGAGAGGTTTTGAATGGGATGTGATCAATGAAATAATGCCACAAATTAATGATTAGTAAATCAGGCAGGAAAGTGTTGTTATTTCCATATTTTTACAACCTGAGTAAAAGATCAGATAGTACCCTATAAAAGAATCTATGCTATGGTAAAGCAGATAACGGAAGGGGTTAGTATAACCGTAGAAACATTTTATCAGCAGGATCAGAGTAATCCGTATAACTCAGACTACCTGTTTGCGTACCGCATCACGATCGAGAATCTCTCTCGTATGCCGGTCAGATTGCTGCGTCGTCATTGGTATATATTAGATTCCAATGGGCACCACCGGGAGGTAGAAGGAGAGGGTGTTGTTGGCATTCAGCCTATACTTACCCCCGGAGAAAGTTATCAGTATGTATCGGCGGCCAGTCTGCGCAGCGATATGGGTAAAATGTATGGACGGTACCAAATGGAAAACCTGTATAATAAAAAGTTATTCTCCGTAATTATCCCCGAGTTTGAGTTGATTGCCCCCTTTAAGCTCAATTGAATCCTCCTCCGCTCTAAATTTAGTTATATCGTTTCCTTTATTTCCCGCAACGAGACTACGAAGCACACCGAGACAAAGGTTTCTGAATTGCATTCCAAATGTATTAGAACTTTTCTGTTCCGTAAGTGTTGTATGGACGATTAGGTTCAAAAGTAAGTGTATGCTCTGCCTGGTTTATTGATCTACGCTTTTTAATGGTTAGCGATATTTAACTCCTATCTTTATGAAAGGCCCTAATGTCCACCACCCGCATTGGAACACGGCGTTCCCCTTCCTTCTACCTCTTGCCGGTTTAGTTGCAGGCATCTGCATGGAACATTATGTGTCCTTGCATCTTATGGTTTGGTTATGCCTTTTACTGGCCTTCGTTTCCCTCTTTATTTATACACACTATAAGATCCCGAAGAGGGCTTTCTTGTATAAATGGAATACGTTCAGCTATGTCTTTAGCTGGATGCTATTCGGTGCGGTAAACAGCTATCTATGTGATATACGTAATCATAAATCATGGTACGGCCGTTATCTGGAAAGTGCGGATGCCATGGTTGTGCAGCTTGACGGAGATCCGCAAATCAGGGCAAAAACGATCTACATGCCGGCGTCCGTAAAACAAATGTGTATCAGTGATAAATGGTTAAAGGTAAAAGGGCGGATACAGTTATATATTTACGGAACAGATGCCGGGACATATAGCGAAGGACAACGGCTAATCATACCTTATGATCTGACCCATATAACCAACTCCGGGAATCCATATGCTTTTCAGTTTGCCGATTATGCAGCACGGCAGCAATTATACCACCAGGTATTTTTAAACCGCGATCATATTCTGCCTTATGACCGTACATCAGTTAAAAAGGGTTTTACAGGCCATATTAGAAATACCTTGCTCAACAGTATACAGCAAAATGTAAACGATAGTGTCACACGCTCACTGATAGAAGCTACATTACTTAATGAGCGGGCATTGCTTAATGACGAGGTGTGGCAGGCTTATTCCATTACCGGTATCGCTCATATCATAGCTATAAGTGGTATGCATGTGGCCCTCCTCTTTACGCTCCTGCTGTTTCTTTTGTACTGGATCAGAGATAAAAAGTGGCACTGGTTGAAATATGCGCTCGCTATTCCTGTTGTCTGGCTATATATATCCATTACCGGCTATCCCCCGTCGGCTGTAAGAGCAGCCGTTATGTTTTCACTGGTCGCTTTAGGAATAATGATAGGCAGACCGGGGCAGGCTATTAATACCTGGGCGGCTGCGGGATTTATGTTGTTGTTGTACAATGCTTTCTGGCTTTACGATGTAGGCGTACAGTTGTCCTTTCTTTCTGTGCTTTCTATTCTTATTTTTTACAGGCCAGTCAGCACCTGGATCATAGCGCCTAATGTAATTCTCCGGTATTTGTGGAATACGGTCTCCGTTGGGATAGCGGCGCAGATATTGGTATTCCCACTGGTGTTGTATTACTTTCATCAATTCCCTCTGTTAAGTATTATAGCGAATATTCCGGCGGGTATATTCAGCTTTGTATTGATGACCGGAGCGCTTTTGCTTTTCCTGTTGGATTATTTGGGTATCCCATGTGCGTGGATAGGAGATAGCCTGATTTACATTACAGGAGCATTTCACCGGATCGTATCTTTCCTTGCGAACTGTACACCGGAGTCGATGCAGCAACTTTACATACGACAAGCGGAGTTCTGGTTGATAATGGCTGCCATCATATTTATTGTTTCTTTTATTTACAGGAAGCGATATGCTTATTTAGTAAGCGGATTATTGAGCCTGCAGTTAATGGTCATACTGCTCATATTCCGCGACTGGCAGCAGCTTAACCGGGGAAAGATAGTAGTATATAATACTTCCGGTACCACACTTATTGATGTATTTAAAGGTAAGTCGGTCCTGTCTTATCCCTTACAACAGGAGGTGAAAAATAAAGATTATAACTACAGCCTGCTTCCTTCGCGCTTAGGTCATGGGGCTATACGGGCTTGTATGCAAAGGCCGGAATTCCCGGTATGGCGCATCGGAGGGCAGGTTGTAGCTTACCTTGATGGTACTGTGCCTGATATAGAGATACCTTATACCGTGCACTTCCTTGTTGTGGATCAGCATAGTCGTTTTGACCCCGGGATGTGGAAGAAAGTGTTTAATCCACATACGGTGATCATTGCCGGAAATCAGACACGGCGAAAAGCACAATTGTGGCAAAAACAAATACTTGATCTGGGTTTAAATGTGCATTGGGTTGGTGAGAAAGGGGCGTGGAGTTTACAGTGATATTTTTCTCCTTAATGAAGCTACGCACTTTAAGTAATATAATAAATACCCCGCGCTTGGCTCATACGCGGGGCGGTGCAAAACAATCAATGAACAACATTGACTGAGCCAATTTTTCTACTAATATCTTTAAGTGCAACATTTAAAGTTTCAAGCTGACTGTCTGTAAATTTTGCCGGCTTCCCGCTCACAGTAAAACCATTCACCCTCTGATTGAGCCATTGTCTCGACTTATTAAAGTAGTGTCTTGCGATATACGAAAGGCTAATAATTTCAGCGACTTCCTGTAGTTGCATCTTGATAGAAAGATCTTTAATCTCTTTGCCTTTTCGAGTTAAGCTATCCTTAAACTCTTCCCGAATCTCTTCGTGTAGTTTGGCATCTGCTTTTATAGCTTTTTCTATCCTGGTGGCTTCCGCTTCAAAAGCTGCCGGGTCTTTAAGGCCCAGCTTTATAAGATCATCAATCCTATTTTTCATATTCAAAAGTTTTTACAAGGGACTTTCGCCCCTTATTTAGTTAATCTTTTTTGTCTCTAATATCCATTAACATTTTTAAGTTGTCAAGATAAAGGTCAATCTGTTTTTCAGCTTCATCTTCAGGTATATTAAACCTTTTAGCCAGATTGAGATATAAAACCA
>JBEBVI010000413.1:0-4035 GCA_040392805.1 Taibaiella helva | reverse complement strand
GGTTTATAGGGGCTGGCCTGTTCTCAGGCTGGCTTTTTCTTTTTTATACTTCTCCCCTGATCGTTGTATAGTATTGCCTGAAGCCCCCAAACTTAAGCGGCTGAGCAGTTCACACAAAGTGTATAACTTAACTATTCTGAAGTCAAACTATTATATTCTTTGCCTCTTTGTATTCGTCGTGTTCTTCAATGATAAAACAGCTCTTTCCAGCCACTCTCAACAAGCCATTTAAAAATAATGATTGCCCGTTTTAACCCTGGGTAACCGGTATTACACCGCCTGTATTTTGCTTTTTGATTTATAATATAAAAATAATTCCTCTTTTCTT
Source organism: Taibaiella helva (assembly GCA_040392805.1). Lineage (GTDB taxonomy): Bacteria > Bacteroidota > Bacteroidia > Chitinophagales > Chitinophagaceae > Taibaiella > Taibaiella helvus_B. The sequence continues at coordinate 3,707 of JBEBVI010000413.1, read as the reverse complement.
TCCTTTTATCATAACAATGTATAACTTAGTAGGAAAATGAAAATAATAAACAATAAATGATCACAATATAACTAAGCTGACTTCTTTTAAACCAAACATAATATCAACCTATGCATCGTGTACTACTCATTGACAACGAAAAAGGGGAATTCAATTCCCTCTCCGGGTTCCTGAAGGATTACGGCTACCATATAGATGCCATTTCATCGGGGGAAATCTCCGGCACAGACATCCATGCCCATCCTTACCATATCCTCCTTTGTGACAGTGAGGCGCAGAATATGGATAACGGGAACTGGATTCAAAATATAAAAGAGGCCCATCCCCATATCGTCCTGGTATTCCTGCCTGAAGGGCTGACAGGGGCAGACAAAAACCGGGAAGGAAAGAGCACCCGGGAGGGTTATCAACAGTCTTTATTATTTGACGAAATTCTCGGGGCGCTGAATCGTGCAACACAGACTACGGATACCGGTGCCTGTGTTATCCATAACGAGGAAAACTGCATTTTCAAAAACAATACGGATACCGTTCCATTTCATGAAGACCAGTATGTTACTGGCATATGCGAGGTTTCAAAAGTCTTCCTGGAACATGCCGGGCTGGTTGCCCCTACAGACTACAGCATTATTATACAGGGAGAAACCGGTACGGGAAAAGAAGCGCTGGCCCGGTTCATTCACCATAAAAGCAAAAGGAGAAAGGGGCCGTTTATGACGATAGACTGTGGCAGCCTTTCGATGGAATGGGCAGCCATTAAACTGTTTGGTCAGGAAGCCAGGCATTTCCCGCCTCAGTGCGGCATCTTCGAGCAGGCATCCGGCGGCACCCTGTTCCTCGATGAAATCGGTGATCTGCCCCTGGAGCTGCAAGCCGGCCTGCAAAGAACCATTGAAGAAAAGCACATACGGAAAGTAGGAGCAATAAAAGATAACAAATTAGATGTGCGCATTATAGTCGCTTCCAATAAAAGCTTATCGCATAGTGTCGAAAACGATACTTTCAGGAAAGACCTTTATCATCGGCTTAATGAATTTCAAATTAAAGTACCGCCCTTAAGAGAACGGGCTGCGGACATAGAATTGTTTATCCAGTTCTTCATCAAAAATGCCTGCAGGGAACTGGGCAAAAAAACGGCGGTTTGCCCTGCCCATATCCTCAGGCTGCTCAAAGCCTATCACTGGCCGGGCAATATAAGGGAATTAAAAAACGTGATCAGAAGGGCCTGCCTGCTTACCCCGGAAGGAGGGGACATTACGGAAGCGGTATTACCGGCAGAGCTTATCAGGACGACCAACACGAAACCGGCTTATGCTGATGTAATAAATAAAGATGCCGATGCATCCACGCTGAAAAATGCCGCAGCAATGGAAGAGCAAAAAATAATCATGGAAGTGCTCCGGCGGGTAAAATTCAATAAAACCAAAGCAGCCGCAATACTCAATATAGACCGGAAAACACTTTACAACAAGCTGAAGTCAATAAAATAATGCTTCTGCCCGAAAAGTGGACGTTATTGTATTTATCCGCTTGGCTTCACCCGGTCTTATTGTATCAAACAGGGATATATACTGTACACCGCATTCACCCCATGAGATATTTATTATCCAAGGGATAAAAATGTGTAATCATTATTTTTCATTGCTTGTTTCCACCTCCACCGGAGGGGGATTAAGGGGGAGGCCTAAAACAATGCTGCACAAAACCATCAGGCGGGAAGCATAACATTAAAAATGGCCAAAAGCTTAAAGATTTTTTTTAACTGCCGGCAGAGCTGTTTCTATATACAGCATAAAAGTCTTTACCTTGTTGCTCTGCTCTCCGTTGCCTCGTTGCGTGAAACAAGCACACTATTACCCGCCACCATTCCCTCCATGAAAGATTTTGGCCTGAATTAACCTACCTTTGCCCCTATTATTAAAGGATGAAAAGCAGAACACTTAAGCAGAATAAAATAAATATTATCACCCTGGGTTGTTCCAAAAACCTGGTGGATAGCGAGGTACTGAGCGGACAGCTGCGTGCGAATGACATTGAAGTACGGCACGAAAACCCGCAATGGGACCATAATATAGTGGTGGTAAACACCTGCGGGTTTATAGACAAGGCTAAAGAAGAATCCATTAATACCATACTGGAACAGGTAGCGCATAAGGAGGCGGGCCGGTTAGACAAGGTGTATGTAACCGGCTGCCTGAGCGAGCGCTACCGGGGCGACCTGGCAAAGGAAATTCCGGAGGTGGATGCCTGGTTCGGAACACTGGAGCTGCCCTTTATCCTGAAAGAGCTGAATGCCGATTTTAAAAAAGAGCTGTTGGGGGAACGCATGCTGAGTACACCGCGCCACTATGCTTATATGAAAATATCGGAAGGCTGCAATCGTACCTGCTCCTTCTGTGCCATACCCCTGATGCGGGGCGGGCATATATCCAGGACAATAGAAGAATTAGTAGCAGAGGCGAAACATCTGGTACAAAACGGCGTAAAAGAAATTATGCTCATAGCCCAGGAGCTGACCTACTACGGACTGGATATTTACAAAAAGAGAATGTTGCCGGATCTACTCAAACATCTTTCAGATATACCTGGACTGGAATGGATACGCCTGCATTACGCTTATCCCTCTAAGTTCCCTATGGAGATACTGGATGTAATGAAGGAACGCAGCAATATCTGCAACTACTTAGACATGCCCCTGCAACACTGTAGCGATGCCATGCTGAAAGCCATGAAAAGGCAGATCACCAAATCGGAAATGTACGACCTGATTGCTGCCATACGGGATAAAGTACCGGAAGTGGCCCTGCGCACGACCATGATTACAGGTTTCCCGGGAGAAACAGAAGATGATGTGGCAGAGCTTAAGTCCTTCCTCGAAGAGATCCGTTTTGAACGTGTCGGCATCTTTACTTACTCACATGAGGAAAATACCTCTGCCTACCAGCTGGAAGATACCTTAAGCCAGGAGGAAAAAGAAGCCAGGGCGCAATCCATAATGGAAGTGCAACAGGAAATTTCTTACGAAAAAAACCAGGAACTTATAGGAAGGGAACTCCGTGTCCTGGTAGATAAAATGGAAGCAGGCCGATATATTGCACGGACAGAGTACGACAGCGTGGAAGTGGACAACGAAGTAATTATTCATTCCGAAGAGGCGCTTCCCATTGGCGACTTCGTTGCCGCCCGGATTACTAAGGCTTTTGATTATGACCTGGAGGGCGTTTTAGTGAAAAGTTGAAAGTTGAGAATAGGAACCCGTCATCTTGAGCGAAGTAAAGGACGCGAAACGGAGTGGAGCGTGCTTTAGGTAGTCGAAAGATCTCCCCAGTCATCAAAGACGAAATGGTAATAGAAGTTCCAGCTATACGGACAAGCGTTGTTGAGCCGGGGGATGTCTCCACTCCGCTATCACTCCGGTCGACATGACGGTGTGGGGTGAGCATACAGCGTGCTTTACGTAGTCGAAAGATCTCCCCAGTCATCAAAGACGAAATGGTAATAGAAGTTCCAGCTATACGGACATGCGTTGTTAAGCCGGAAGATGTCTCCGCTCCGCTATCGCTGTCAATGACGTATTGTTTAGACAATTGATTATCAATATAAAAAAAATTAAACGTCATTCCCTTATGATCCGGATCCGCCCGGTTGTTACCTGCCAATGACATATTATGCAATCGCTTGAATATCAACAAGCGCGAGTCCATGTT
>JBEBVI010000412.1:0-4069 GCA_040392805.1 Taibaiella helva | reverse complement strand
ATCGACGATAGATATTGCGTTAAAAGTAAATGAACAGGAAGTAAGCTTCACAATCTTCAATACCAATTTCCCGAAACAAGCCGATGACAGAAGCGGCTCAGGTATCGGTTTAAGCAACTTGAGAAAAAGACTACAATTGCTTTATCCCGGCAGCCATCGTTTTGAAACCCAGCTCATCAATAATATCTTTACCGTAAACCTTGCTATTCCCGTTCAGGAAGAAAAATGAATAATATGAATGCGATAAACTGTATCATAGTAGAAGATGAGCCGCTGGCTATGAAGCTGATAGAAAGTTATGTATTGCAAACTCCTTTCTTAAAGCTTAAAGCAAAATGCAGCAGCGCAATTGAAGCCATTCAGTATCTGAACAGCGACGATAGTGTTGAATTGGTTTTCTTAGATATTCAAATGCCCGATTTGTCCGGGATGGATTTCTCCAAAACACTTTCCCCGAAAATAAAAATCATCTTCACAACTGCATTTGAGCAATATGCTATAGAGGGCTATAAGGTAAACGCAATAGGTTACTTACTTAAGCCATTTGACTACAGCGAATTTTTATCCGCCGCAAATAAAGCCCGGCAGCAAATGGAAAGCTGGCACGATAATGCCGACACTTTAAATGGTACTTCTAACGGTACTACCGGTTTCATTTTCGTAAAATCGGAATACCGGCAAATCAAAATAGCCTTAGACGACATCCTTTACATAGAAGGCTTAAAAGACTATGCAAAGATTGTCTTAAAATCGCAGGACAAGCCTGTACTGACTTTGATGAGCTTAAAAAAATTTGAAGAAGAATTACCCACTACCCAATTTATGCGCGTACATCGTTCTTTCATCGTTTCATTAGATAAAATTGACGCTATCGAACGCAGCCAGATATTAATCAAAGACCAGCGCATTACAGTAGCTCCGCAATACAAAGATGCCTTTGAAGCATTTATGAACGATAAGCTTTTATAGCACATTTGCCGCAGAAATAAAAAGCCAATGAAGGCATATTCGTCGGTGAATATGCCTTCGTTATCTATATAAATCATGCTTCTGCCGATTGCATTATTTTGCCCCGTTACATAGAACTAACTTGCTATTACATTCAATTTAGTAACAATTAAAAAATCAGTTTTATGAAAAGGATAGTAGCGATTGCAAGTATGCTTTTTCTAAGCATCTCTTTCGGAATAACAGAAGCACAGGCAAAAATAAGTATCCGGATAAATATTGGAAGCCAGCCCGGATGGGGCCCTACAGGATATGACTATGCACAGTATTACTATTTCCCCGACTATGATTTTTATTACGATATAGAGCGGGCAAAGTATATCATCTTCCGTAACAATGCATGGACTTATGTTTCCACCGTTCCGGCAACATACCGTTTTGACCCCTATAATGCCTATAAGGTAGTAGTGAATCAAAACAAGCCTTACCTATATAATAAAACCCACAGAGCGACCTATGCCCAATACAAAGGCAAGGCCAGACAACAAGTAATGATTAGAGATAGCCGGGATTATAAATATTATGCCAGCAAAGGCCATCCCAATCATAACAAGTGGAACGGTAATAACAATCAATCTAACAATAACCATCCTACACAGGCCAACAATAGAGTGAACAATAACAGAACTCCTTCCGGCCAGACAGAGTATGCTTCAAGAAATGACCGGCAAAACAATAATAAACCGAATCAACAACAAACCTGGGTTAACAATCAGAGAAATAACAATAGCAGATAAAGAAGAAGGCAATCGAATTTCGATTGCCTTCTTAGTCAGATGTGTTATAAGCTGTAAACCCGGAATATACTATATTAAAGAGATATTGAAGTGGAATAGGATACTTACTTTTATCTTTGGTGTACTGCGCAAATACCTTGTAATTTAAATAATTCCTATATTTGACTGTCAGTACTTTTTTCAATTATTCATTTAACTATGAACCGTTTTCATCTTATATTACTTCTGACTTTTTTGATCAGTTTTTGTTCCTATAGTCAAGGCTGGGAGGCTTTAGGCCCAAGCGACCAGGCTCTGCCTGTTTATAACCGCTCCGGGTTTATCAATATGGCGCTATATAATAAAGATGTGTTTATTGTCTTTGTTGATGATGCATATGGCAAGAAAGTCACAGTACGGAAGCATACCCCGGAGGGTTGGGCATATGTGGGTACACCCGGCTTTTCTTCCGGTGCGGCTTCCCATACGGATATTGCAGTGGATAAAGCAGGGGTGCCTTATGTGGCTTATCGGGATGTAGCTAACAGAGGAAAGATAACAGTCAAAAAATTTAATGGAACTGCCTGGCAGAATGTAGGTACGCCCGGCTTCTCAGACGGTGAGGTCAGACATGTGTCCATTGCTCTGAATAGTAAAGGTATTCCCTACGTAGTTTATACAGATGATCTTCATAACCATAAATCTATTTCAAAGACCTTTAACGGCACCAAGTGGATCAATGTAGGATCATCCGGTGAAATCTCCACAGGTATCTCTACAGATCCGGCGCTGGCATTTGATGCGGCGGACATACCTTATGTAGCTTACTGGGATATTGATGCTGACTACCGGGTAACCGTCCGGAAGTTTGATGGTACTGTATGGACCCTTGTTGGCGATCCGGGATTTTCAGGTGATAGTTATGGTAGTTACATGGATATTGTTATCAATCATAACGGGAATCCTGTTGTTACCTACAAAGACGGATCAAATGGTCCGGTAACCGTGCAGCAGTTCAAGGGAACCAACTGGATAAAGCTGGGTCGTCCTATGGAGGGGCAAATGCCTTCCATTTCCTGTGACCGTAACGATACCCTTTTCCTTGCTTATATGGATGCGTCTACTGCTCTTTCCGTAAAGAAATACGATGGCGCTGACTGGGTACCTGTAGGCACAACTTCTTATGTTCAATTTACAAGTCTTTCACTGGAAATAGCGGAAGATAATATTCCCTATGCGGCTTTCTGCACTTATGACTATGTAGGAACGGTTATCAAATTCAATGGTATTTTCTGGCAGGGCCTGGATGAACGTTGGGAGGCTTCGGAGCCGGCTGTGGCGATAGATCCGACCGGTGTTATATATATGCTTTATGCGGATAATTCTTTGGAAGGGAAAGCAACGGTAAGGAAATATGCAGATGGCAAATGGATTGATGTGGGTAATCCGGGAATATCAAATGGCCCCATATCCAATAGTCTTATTTACATCAATGGGAAAGGCTCTGTATATATAGCTTATGTTGATCGTGCTTCGGGTTTTATTGTGAAAAAGCTAGACGGCACAGATTGGCAGAATGTAGGAGAAGACCCGGAGGTCTTCTGGGGCTGGGATTTTGATCTGGCCGTAGATGAAAATGATGTACCCTATATCGTATATTCGGATATGATGGTCAATAGGACGCCTACCGTGAGAAAGTTAGTTGGGCGTAATTGGACAATTGTCGGTATGGCAGGATTTGGAGATAATTCTGTTTCTTATACTAAAATAGCTATTGATAAAACGGGTGTCCCGTATGTGGCTTACCGTAATGATCTGGAACTTTTGGATATAGCGGTGAAAAAGTTCAACGGCGTATCATGGGAGGAAGTAGGGGAGTCAGCGTCCAATACCGAAGAGGGGTACTATTGCGATATTGCTATTGACAGTAATAATGTTCCATATCTTTCTTATATGGAAATGGAACGTAGACTGGTAGTCAATAAATTTGACGGATCAAATTGGAGGAGATTAGGTAGGTATGCTACGAGCGAGTCGGTACGGAGCCCTGTTTTATCCATGGATACGATTGGTGTTCCTTACGTTTCCTATCTCAGCGATGAAAATGGGGATAGGGTTTTTGCGAAAAAATATACTGATGGCGAATGGCATACCCTGGATACCGTATCAAAAGGATCATCGCGTAGTGTGGCTATGGCTGTCAGAGGTAACAGTCCGGTAGTTGCTTTTGTTTCCGCCACTTCCGTCTTAGTAGTTAAGCGCTATAATGTCCCTCCTCCTGCACATATTAATGCTTATGCAAATGATTCCCTGGGATGGAATATTTATCCCAACCCGGCAAAGGA
>JBEBVI010000411.1:0-4085 GCA_040392805.1 Taibaiella helva | reverse complement strand
ACGATTATCTATGTACTTTAGTTAAGGATAGCACTGCATACAAAGACACTTTAGGTCGAAAAATAATTATAACAATTCCTGTATACCAAAGAGAACATGCCGATAACAGCATAATAGAAGATTTATTTGACCTCGTGAATACATCTCAAACCTTACAAGACAGTGTAAGAATAAATGGCGAAAAATGTATCAGTACGACCCATAAGAAACTATACCTTCTAAATGATAATAAACTATTTCAATTTCATGACTTCGGAATTTGTGATTGGAACTTGTACTACAAGTTTGTCACTAAATATTTTAAGAATGAATAAAATAACTACTCTTCCTGCTGGTGCACGAACTTTTCTCACCATAATCCTTTCATGCGCCAATCAACACTACTAATAATGCAAGTTTTTAGGCGTACGTGATTTCACAGTAACAAAATAAATGTGTGAGTAACACAACTATACTTCCCGCCTGATGGTTTTGTGCAACATTGTTTCCCGTCTGCTTAACAGGTGTGTCTGAAAAGTAGCTTCTTTTGCTTCTTTATTGTCACCCGGAGCTTACCTAAGGGTTGATAATCATATGTTTAGGGCTTCAACAGGCTCAACCTGACAGTCGACAGGCTCAGCCTGACCGGACTCTTTAGAGACCCTCAAACAAGCAATGAAAAATAGTGATTACATATTTTTATGCGGAGTGCAGTATAATCCGTAAAGCTTACGAGTACAAATTAATATTACAAAATTCGACATAACACTGTATCAAATTTTTTTCAACCGTTCTTCCCTCTTCTTTCCGGCCCCACTCAAATAACGATAGGCACACACCACCCGCTCAAATGCAACATTCCTCCATATTTACACCTAATTTTCTGTACCTTTGTGCCCGTCTCTGTCTTTATGGCAGTGTTATAATGATTTGCATAAAGTTTGCTGAAAGATATTTGCCGAACCGCCGACCTGATGATGGTTAAAAGAGTTTCTTATTTTACTTTTATCGTTGCAATTACCACTATTGCAACCGTCGGCTCCTGCCATAAAGTAAAAGCGGCCACAAACCGGTGCCCGGAGCAGGTACAGACCGAATGCTTATCTGTCCTGTTTGAAGAAATATCCCGGAAAAACAACTGGCCGCAGGAAGCCACGCTGCAACTGGCAAAGGTATTACAGGAAAAAGGCCTGTTGTCTGGCCGCTTCCATATCCGCACCCGCTATTCCGGCAGCGGGCAAACCTTCAGCATTTACCTGACTTTTGATAAAAGCTATAAAGGTGAAGTTTCTGCCTGCCTGTTCAACGGCATAGGAGCACAATATCAACACCCCTTATTTTTCACTTACAGACAGGAGCCTGTCCCCCAAAGCACTTATACATTTTTTGATAAAAGAGAAGATATTGACCGCAAGAATTTGATACTCCTGGAATAGCCACTCCGCCCATTCCAGCTATTCTATTCAAATAAGTCAAAATCAAAAATTAAAATCAGGAAATGTTAGGTTTTATATCCAAAATCCTCGGAGGAAACAAATCTGAAAAAGATGTCAAGAAGATCCTCCCGATAGTCAAAGAAATAAATAATCACTTCGAAAGCTACCAGTCGCTCTCTAATGATGAGCTGCGTGGCAAAACACAGGAATTCCGCAAGCGTATTGCCGAATACCTGGCCGATATAGATAAGCAGATAGCCGATAAAAAGGCAGAAGCCGAAAACAACGCCGACATAGAATTGTCGCAACGTGAGGCCATTTACCAGGAAGCAGATAAGCTGTCCAAAAAACGGAATGAAGTCCTCGAAGAGATCCTCGAAGAAATTGCACGGGAAGTTTTCGCCGTAGTTAAACAAACGTCCCGCCGATTTAAAGAGCAGGAGGAAATAGTAGCTACCGCGACCGAGCTGGATCGGAACCTGGCGGCAACCAAAAATTACCTGCGTATAGAAGACGACCAGGTAATCTATAACAATAGCTGGACCGCCGCAGGTGTTGAAGTAAAGTGGAACATGGTGCATTACGATGTACAGCTGATCGGTGGTACGGTACTGCATCAGGGTAAAATAGCGGAAATGGCTACAGGTGAAGGTAAAACACTGGTATCCACTTTACCGGCCTACCTGAATGCCTTAGCAGGGCAAGGCGTCCACATTGTAACGGTTAACGATTACCTGGCCCGTCGTGACCAGGAATGGAACGGCCCCATCTTTGAATGGCTGGGACTGACCGTAGATTGCATCGACAAACATCAGCCCAACTCGCCGCAGCGCCGGCAGGCCTACCAGGCAGATATTACTTATGGTACCAATAACGAATTCGGTTTTGACTACCTGCGTGATAACATGGTGCACAGCCCCGAAGAAATGGTACAACGCAAGCACCATTTTGCTATGGTGGATGAGGTGGATAGCGTATTGATCGATGATGCCCGTACGCCGCTGATCATCTCCGGCCCCGTGCCCAAAGGAGACGAACAGCAATTCCACACCCTGAAGCCGAGGATAGAACGCCTGGTGGAAGCACAGAAAAAAATTGTCAACCAGGCACTGACGGAAGCCAAACGACTGATCGCGGAAGGCAAAACGGATAAGGATAACGGTGGCCTTCAATTATACCGGGCCTACAGGGGGCTTCCCAAGCAATCTTCTATTATTAAGTTCCTGAGCGAAGAAGGTAATAAGCAAATCCTCCAGAAAGCAGAAAACCACTATATCGGGGAACAGCAGCGCCACATGCCTAAGGTGAATGAAGAGCTGTATTTCTATATTGACGAGAAGCAAAACAGTGTGGACCTGACGGAAAAAGGTATTGCACTGATCACAGGTGCCGGTGAAGACCCCAACTTCTTCATCTTACCGGATATAGGTTTCGAAATGGCCGAAATCGAGCGAAAAGATATCAGCCCGGAAGAAAAAACACAGAAAAAAGATCATTTGCTGCAGGAATATGCGGCCAAAGCAGACCGTATACACTCCGTTCAGCAATTACTGAAAGCATACACACTCTTCGAAAAAGATGTGGAGTATGTGGTTATAGACGAAAAAGTAAAAATAGTAGATGAGCAGACCGGGCGTATCATGGAAGGACGCCGCTATAGCGACGGACTGCACCAGGCAATTGAGGCCAAGGAAAATGTGAAAGTGGAAGCAGCCACCCAGACATTCGCCACCATTACCCTGCAAAACTACTTCCGGATGTACCACAAGCTCTGTGGTATGACCGGTACCGCCGAAACGGAAGCAGGAGAATTCTGGTCCATTTATAAGCTGGACGTAGTAACTATCCCCACCAATCTCCCCATTTCGCGTCACGACAAGCAGGATCTGGTATACAAAACAAAAAGAGAGAAGTATAAGGCGGTTATTGATGAGATCGAAGCCATGCGCGCCATAGGCCGCCCGGTTCTGGTGGGTACCACTTCGGTTGAGGTATCCGAGCTGTTGGGCAGGATGCTGCAACAGAAAAAAATACCACACAATGTACTGAACGCCAAACAACACTCCAGGGAAGCACAGGTAGTAGCCGAGGCCGGTCTGGCAGGAGCTATTACCATCGCCACCAATATGGCCGGTCGTGGTACGGATATCAAACTGGGAGAAGGGGTAAAAGAAGCAGGCGGTTTAGCCATCATCGGTACGGAACGGCACGAAAGCCGCCGTGTAGACCGGCAGTTGCGCGGGCGTTCCGGCCGCCAGGGAGATCCGGGTACATCACAGTTTTTCGTTTCCCTCGAGGATGACCTGATGCGTTTGTTCGGTTCTGAACGCATAGCCTCTATGATGGACCGTATGGGCCACAAAGAAGGAGAAGTGCTGCAGCACAGTATGATCACCAAATCTATTGAACGGGCACAGAAAAAAGTGGAAGAAAACAACTTCGGTATACGTAAACGCCTGTTGGAGTATGATGATGTAATGAATGCACAAAGGGATGTTATCTATAAGCGCAGGCGCCACGCACTGTTCGGTGAGCGTTTATCTATCGATCTGGATAATGCCTTGTTCGATGTCTGTTCTAATATAGCCAACCAATATGATGGCGACATGGAGGCCTTCAGACTGGAAGTGGTTAAGCATCTTGCTATAGAAACAGACCTTACGGAAGACG
>JBEBVI010000410.1:0-4087 GCA_040392805.1 Taibaiella helva | reverse complement strand
TACCGAATAATGATTCTCTGTTCTCTTGTCATAAAAATGGTTGTTTTGACTTAGTAAATATGTCAACTTATTTCAGGACAAGACATTAATTTCTAATTCTTAATTGCTAACTGTCCTCCCCTGATTATGGGATTTTTTTGACCTGGTGCTGCGTTTACCTTTACATCTTTAAAGAACATAAAACCAAAAATCAATTAAGATGAGAAAGTCAGGTACACTTACAGCTGCATTACTTATAGCCGGCAGCACCATATTTGGCCAGCCCGCTTTGGAATGGGAGAAAAGCTTTAAAAGCAGTTCGTCTACGTCAAAATCAGAATTTAACGATGTTGTTGCTACTTCCGACGGCGGGTGTATCGCAGTGGGAACTGGCAAAGGCGATGGAGGCGATATGCCCTCCGGATACATCGACAAGGGTGACGCACTGATCATCAAAATGGCTGCGGATGGCACGGTACAATGGTCCGATTACTGGGGGCAACAAGAGGAAGACAATGCATTAGCCGTTACACAAACTTCGGATGGAGGCTATGCCGTTGCCGGATACACCTATCATTTTGGCGGCTCCAGCCTCGGTGCTGCAGACGGCTTTGTAGTAAAATATGACGCCACCGGTACGATACAGTGGCAAAAAATATATGGAGGTTCTGGCCATGATCTTATTTACGACATACATCAAAAGCCGGATGGTGGGTATATTTTCGTCGGTTCTACCAAATCTCCTGAAATACCCGGCTATCTTGAAGGTTCAGATCTTTGGGCCGTTATGTTAGACAATACAGGCGAAGTAGTCTGGAATACGGCCAAAGGATATAAAGGAGAAGAAGCGGCCGGGTCGGTGGCACAGACTTCAGATGGCGGTTTTATTGTAGCAGGAAAAACCAATTCATCAGACGCTACCAATTACAAAGGCGGTTATGACATGTGGGTAATGAAACTGTCGGCCACCGGCAATACCTCCTGGCAAACCTGTATTGGAGGTACAAAGGCAGATGCCGCCAGCAGTGTTATCATAAATGCGGACGGCACTATTATGGTAGCCGGACGTACCGAATCCAATGACAAGGATATCAGCGGTAATCACAGCAGCGACAAAAATGATCTTGTAATGGCACATGTAGATGCCTCAGGCAAGCTGATCAGCACGAAAGTCTTCGGAGGTACTGATGACGATGCTACCGGATTTACCGACAATCAAAGTATCAAACAAACAGCTGACGGGGGCTTTGCACTGCTCACATCAACCCTCTCCAATGATGGCGATGTAAGCGGCAACCACGGCAACTACGATTTCTGGCTGGTGAAAACAGACGCTTCCGGCAATCTGGAATGGCAGCAATGTCTTGGTGCTACAGACGGAGATTATGCGCATGCCGTAGATGTAACTTCAGACGGAGGCTATATCTTAGCCGGCCAACACAGCAAAGCAAATGCCTGGCTTGTAAGAATGAAAGGAGTTCCATCCGATGACTCCGGTAGTAACATCCGGGATCTGTCTGCTCTTAACACGGTAATCTACCCCAACCCAACCCACAATATCCTGAATATGGCGACCTCTAAAGAAATTAAAACGATGTTTATTTCAGACATAATGGGCAGGGAAGTCCTGTCCTCACCAGCCCTTACAGACAAAAGCATAGATGTTTCCACCTTATCACCCGGAATGTATTTCCTTCATATAAATTTCAAAGACGGTCTGTCCGGAATGAGCCGGATAATAAAGGAATAATACCCCTGAAGCTGCGTTTCATCAGTCATCCTTCATCATTAAAACCAGAAGCCTGCCTGCCCGGGCAGGCTTTTTTAACCCATCCCTGGTTATAAACACCTGCATTCAACCCTCCCCTGATCATGGGATTTTTTGTCTAAACACCTTGTTTACTTTTACCTGCATAATAATTAAACCCAATAAACAATTTCAGATGAGATACAATCTTCAAATACAGCAATCTGTCCAATACACTATAATACCACTGGTGGCTGCTTTACTGATGATAAGTGCATCCTGCAACAAAAATACCGCAGTGCCGGATTCCAATACAAATCCAAATTCTAAAACAAAAATTATAAAAATCTCAAACGGAAACAACGCTTCATTTTTCACGAATGAAGGTAATCAGCTTTACGCCTGTGGCAATAACAGCAGTAATCAGTTAGGTTACGATCAGGCTTCTTCTCAATACCTGCCTGTGAAAACTGTCAGCAACGTCAGCGAAATTGCTTCGGGAGAATATCACACCTTGATTCTGAAAACCGACAAAACACTTTGGGCGGTTGGCGAAAATGATTATGGACAATTGGGAACGGGAAATACCAATACCCAACATTCACCGGTACAAATTGCAAACAATGTAATTGAAATTGCCGCCGGAAAGAATTACAGCTTTTATGTAACTGCCGACCACCAACTTTTCGGGATGGGCAACAATGTTTTCGGGCAATTGGGCAATGGCAATACCAATGACCAACATTCGACGGTACACATTATGGATAATGTAAAATCCGTTACTGCTGCCACTGCTCACACGCTTATTTTGAAAACCGATGGAACGCTCTGGAGCTGTGGCAGAAACAGCAGTTACGAATTAGGCGACGGCACCGATGTCAATAAATCTACGCCGGTCCAGATAGCAACCAACGTAACACAAATGAATGCCGGAAATCAGTTTTCCGTTTTCCTGAAAGCGGATGGCATACTTTGGGGCGTTGGTTTTGACGGAGCCGGACAATTAGGCGATGGCGGTCCGCTAACTGTGCACAATCCGAAACAGATTTTAAATAATGTAAAAGAAGTCCAAACCGGATTCGGGCATACACTTGCGCTGAAAACCGACGGTTCGCTTTGGGCAGCCGGACTGAATGATTACGGACAATTAGGAAACGGAAATAATGATAATACCGGACATTTTGAAAAAGTAATAGACGGCGTTTCCGCCATCAGTGCAGGAAGCTACCATTCGCTGGCTTTGAAAAATGACGGAAGCGTTTGGAGCACCGGAAGCAATGGTTCAGGTCAATTGGGAACAGGAAAGGGTTTGAGCGACAGAAACCATTTTGAACAGGTGAAATTTTAAAAAACATTACCGTCAAACAAATTGTATTATGAATTTCAGAAAAAAATTTTACATCATTCTCTTTGGAGGATTTGCATTCAGTTTTGCTTTATTCTTTTTCGGAAATAAATTTATGAAGAATGCCATTTCCAAGTTCACTAACGGAAAAATGGAAGGAATGGGAAGTTTGATGGGATTAAGCAATACGCCTGTATTTAAAACGGGAATTTTCAGCGAAGACGGAAACTATTTCGCTTATACCTATCAGCCGGAAGTAGAAATGCCCGATGTGGATGCCAGCATCACGATTAGAGGTATGGGTTTTCCCACTTATTTTCAGGTGATGGAAACCGCTACCGGAAAGAAACTGGCGGACAAGCCATATAAAACCGGGAAAAGCGACCAAATGTATGTCGTGTGGACAGAAGGCGATTTGATGTGGCTGATGCAATCGGTTTATCACAAAGGCAACCAACTGGCTTTGTACGATATGAAAGCCAATAAATCCCGCTTTGATTTTGGCGAACTTGAAAAGCTGAACCCTAATGTGGATTGGAAAAGTACCAATACGTTTTTCATCAATAACACCGCACAAAAAGGATTATTGTTGGAAGCCAACGACAAACGTAATTACCGCATTGACCCGAATACCGGAAAAGCGGAAACGGTCTCAGGAAAACAGGAATTACTGAATTATATTTCTGCCAAAAATTTTCAGGTTTCCGATAAAAATACAGACAGGCAATACGGTACAAAAGAAATCAACGGAAGCAGGAAAAGCATTACCGCCGATAACGGAAAAACAATATCCGAAGACGATTTTATAGACCTGAAATTTCTGACCCTTTCCAAAAACAAAACAGGAGGAGGATATAGAGATGCGCCCGTTACTTACTACAAAAATAATTTCTTCGTTCTTTCGCCGATTGCAAGCGATAATGAAGTAGATGTGGAACTGGCAATGCTCGATAAAAGCACTTTAAAAACGATTTGGAAAATCCAACTTCCACAAAAGAAACTCAAAACAATGATAC
>JBEBVI010000409.1:0-4101 GCA_040392805.1 Taibaiella helva | reverse complement strand
TTGGAGAAAGAGAGAAAGGTGCTGGAAAGCATTATTCGCGAACAGGATTTAATGCATAAAAACAGGAAGGGAGCTGCTCAATGCCTGAAAGATATCAGTGCATTAAAGAAAGCCGTAAAAGTGCTTAAAACAAAAAGCAGGTTCACGGGATTATAAACATTAATAGATTACACACTTATTTATGATCGGATCAGTTATACATTTTTTAGAAAGTATCAGCCCTATTACAGCTGCATTATACGCCACTATCTTCACATGGCTTGTTACGGCTGCAGGGGCATCCCTTGTTTTCTTTTTCAAGACAATGAACCGCTCTGTACTGGACGGCATGCTGGGCTTTACCGGAGGCGTTATGGTAGCAGCCAGCATATGGAGCCTGCTTATACCGGCAATTGATATGAGCCGGGGAGAAGGTTTTGTAAAAGTAGTTCCTGCCGTTACCGGGTTTCTGATGGGTGCAGGCTTCCTGTATGGTTTGGATAAAGTGCTGCCGCACATGCATGCCAACTTCAAACAGGTGGAAGGCGTTAAAACGCCCTGGCAGAAAACCACCTTGCTCATATTGGCCATCACACTCCATAACATTCCCGAAGGCTTAGCTGTCGGTGTATTATTTGGAGGAGTAGCAGCGGGAATTCCAGAAGCCAGCATCACCGGAGCGGTAGCGCTGGCCATAGGCATAGGACTACAAAATTTCCCTGAAGGCATTGCCGTGTCGATGCCTTTGCGGCGTATGGGGATAAGCAGAAAAAGAAGTTTCTTCTATGGACAGTTATCAGCGGTGGTAGAACCGATAGCCGGTGTATTGGGCGCCTTATCAGTTGTTTTTTTTACGCCGGTGCTGCCCTATGCACTTACCTTTGCTGCCGGAGCTATGATGTTTGTAGTTGTCGAAGAAGTGATCCCGGAAGCACAGCAAAACAAAAATTCTGACGTAGCCACCCTGGGATTCATTGCCGGCTTCATTGTAATGATGACAATGGACGTAGCTTTAGGATAAGCCTATATCATTCAATGACCATCACTGCGCCTTAGCGAGAAAATATCCCGACGAATGAAACAGATCAATAGTGCAAACTAATGGTCTGTTATTTTTATCCAAAAATTTCCGTAGTCAAATAACTACATGTATATTTGCTACCGAATAGCTACATAAAATAAAACCTACCTGTTTATGAATTTAAGGAGAGATGTTTTCCAGGCTATAGCCGACCCCACAAGGCGTGCTATACTACTGTTATTGGCTTCGCAATCATTAACCGCCGGGGCCATAGCGGCTCATTTCAATACAGCGAGGCCTACCGTTTCAAAACATTTGCAGATACTCACCGAATGCGAACTGCTCCAGCCGCAACAAAAAGGAAGAGAAATTTATTATCATCTTAATGCCGGAAATATGAAAGCGATTGCCGACTTTATCGAACCGTTCCGAAAAATGTGGGATGACCGCTTCAACAAGCTGGAAGCAGTAATGAAAAATTATAAAAGCAAATAAAAATATGGAACTCAAAACAAAAGTAGAAGCAGAGGAAGGCAAACAGGAAATCCGGATAACAAGAGTATTCGACCTTCCCCTGAATTTATTATTCAAAGCCTATACGGAGCCTGAGCTTATAGAGCAATGGATGGGCACACACGTGCTGAAGCTGGATAACAAACCACATGGAAGCTACCTCTTCGAAACCACTGATAACAAAGGTAACGTCGTATTCCGGGCTAATGGAACAATCCACAGCTTCGAACCGGAACATAAGATGATCCGGACTTTTGAAATGGAAAATTCACCTTTTCCCCCTCAACTCGAATTCCTGGAATTCAGGTCACTGACCGAACAAACCTGTGAGCTGAATATCCATATCATTTATAAATCGGTAGCCGTTCGGGATCAGGTATTACAACTGCCCTTTGCACAAGGCATCAACATGGCACACAACAGGCTGCAGCAGATTATGCTGGGCGGAGCGTAATAATATCAGATTAAGAACATCGTAAAAAGCTTCTGTAAGTTTGAATATAACAATACATATACCTAACTTTATATGATATATATAATAGTCTGCCCTTTCATCGGGACATCTATCATTTCAAACAACATTATGAATACGATATAAAAAACGTTTATGAGCAAAAGGAATAAAATAATATACTGGATAGCTACCATCTGGCTCTCATTGGGCATGCTGTCAACAGGGATCGTGCAGCTATTACAGATGAAAGAGGAAACCGACATGATGGACCGGCTGGGATACCCCACGTACTTTTTAACGATAATAGGTACCTGGAAAATTTTAGGTGTAGTTGCCGTACTGATGCCCAAGCTTCCGCTCCTGAAAGAATGGGCTTATGCCGGTTTCTTTTTCGCTATGTCCGGAGCTGTCTTCTCGCACCTGGCCTGCGGAGATGGTATTAAAGAATTTTTCGGACCTGTGCTTTTACTGGTTCTGACCATTTCGTCCTGGTACTTCCGTCCGGAAAGCAGAAAATTATTTTATAAAATGGCAACCGATAAACCATCATAAAGCAAAACAACAACCATAAGCCTACTGTAAAAAACAATGACAATGAACATAATGAATCCTGATGTTGACTTCTACTTTAATAATGCCCGGAAATGGCGTAGCGAAATTATGCGGCTACGGGCAATCGTACTGGATTGCGGCCTACAGGAAGAATTAAAGTGGGGCTGTCCATGTTATACGCTCCATAAGAAGAATATTGTCCTGATACATGTATTTAAAGAATACTGTGCGCTGCTCTTTTTTAAAGGCGCCCTATTGCATGATGAATACGGCCTCCTTATCAGGCAGACGGAAAATGTACAGGCAGCACGGCAGATCCGGTTTAAAAATATACAGGAGATCACAGAACAGGAACCTCTGTTAAAGCTGTATATCCACCAGGCTGTTGCCGTTGAAGAAAGTGGTCTGAAGGTTGAGCTAAAGAAGACTGCCGATTATCAGGCACCCATAGAATGGCAGCGAAAAATGAAAGAAAGACCCCACCTCAGGCAGGCATTCAATAGTCTTACACCCGGACGTCAGCGAGCATACCTGTTTTATTTTGCACAACCGAAACAGGAGAAAACCAGGGTGGCAAGAATAGAAAAATGCATACCGCAGATACTGGAAGGGAAGGGACTTAATGATTAAACAGATAAAATAAATACCATCTCTACATAACACAATAAACGTATAATATGGGTAACGCAAAAAAACTATCGGCAGAGCAAGCAGCAACATTACTCCATACGCTGAAAAGCCGCTTCGAACAAAACAAGAATCGCCACACTAAGCTGCAATGGATAAAAGTGCAGGAACGACTGGAAGCACATCCGGGAAAACTATGGTCACTCAATGAAATGGAACAAACCGGAGGCGAGCCGGATGTAGTGGATTATGATAAAGCTACGGGACAGTATATTTTTTTCGATTGTTCGGCAGAAAGCCCCAAAGGCCGCAGAAGCATCTGCTATGATCATGAAGCGCTGGAATCACGTAAAGAGCATAAACCTAAAGACAGCGCTATTAACATGGCAAAAGAAATGGGTATCACGATCTTAACTGAAGAACAATATCGCTACCTCCAAAAATCAGGCGCGTTCGATCTTAAAACTTCCAGCTGGATACAAACTCCTTCCGCTATACGGGAATTAGGTGGCGCCCTCTTCTGCGACCGGCGCTATAATACCGTGTTTGTATACCACAACGGCGCAGAATCTTATTATGCTGCAAGAGGGTTTCGCGGAGCGCTGTATATATAAACAGGCAATTCTGTACTTCATTCTTGATCGTTTAATGTATTGTTTTTCACACAATGAAACAAAGAATACTAAAACATACAAAGCTATGCTCTTTGTATTCGTAGCACATTTTGTGTGAAATATTCATTGCTTCCCCATTCCGGAGAGGGACTAAGTGGGTCAAGCGTAAAAAAACATCGCACAAACGACCAGGCGAGAAGTATAAACCGGGACATCGTTACTTAATGAAAACCACACATTATTTTTTAAATTCAGGTGTAATTATGCAGAATAAAAAAATTTAACCCTAAAATAAAAAGGTTAAGTTATTATCTTAACTTTATCTGTTTAATTATTTTTCT
>JBEBVI010000408.1:0-4104 GCA_040392805.1 Taibaiella helva | reverse complement strand
GCGCATAGTTAGCGGCAGGTACTTCCTGTATATTTCTCGTTCTCTGTTTTATCATTTCATGAACTGCCGGATAGTTTAACCGGGCATCATATCCTGCAAAGCGGATATTTTCTTTCCAGTAAGGTACAAAAGATTTAGGCAGGGTGGCCGCATGCTTATCTGCAAATTTTATTTCCTCCTGCACCAGCGAATCTATTGCCTTTTCGTATTCCAGAGGCTCTAAGGATGCAAGCTCCTGGCCACTCTTAAGAAAACTCATAATCCCGCCTTTCTCTTTAATATACTTCATAAAAAAAACAGGCAGCTCCTTTTTCTTACCGTCAAATTGCGCAGAGGTGTCAAAGTAGGCACCCGTAGCATTTACCGTCAGCCTGCTGTTTTCTTCGGCCATGAAGTCTATCCGCTTATTGCCATGTACGGCAATGATCCAGTTGAATTTTTCGCTCACCGGGATATCAACAGTAAACCTGCCGGTACTATCGAGCTTTATATGTTCCTGCTTGTTTTCGGCAATGACATCGGTGCTTGTCACATTTACAACAATTATCTTATCATCTACCGGATCTGAAATTTTGCCGGTGATATTTATTTTTTTCTGCGCCATAGCCCAGCCTGATACCAGAAGAATACCCAGGGTGAAAGCTGTTTTTCTCATCATCCTAAAAGTAATTTGACATTTATTTTATTCGCAAAGCATTTTTAATTATACGGTTTTCTCCCGAAGGCGGGCCAACATGTCCTGTTCCGGAAAGTCTATCTTGATTGTGCGCTTTCAATCAACTCCATCAGCTGATCCAGTTTGGGTGCCAGTATAATCTCCGTACGCCGGTTACGGCTACGCCCCTCGGGTGTGGAATTGTCTGCAATAGGCTCATACTGGCTCCTGCCGCTTGCTGTAATACGCGCCGGGTCAATATGATAAGTATTGGTCAGCAAACGTACAATAGCGGTAGACCGGGCCACGCTTAGCGCCCAGTTGTCTTCAAACTTGATGCGTATAGGTATAGAGTCCGTATGACCTTCAATATTAATGTTGATATCTGTATTTTCATTCAGGGCTTTTGCGACCTGCTCCAGAGCTTCTTTTCCTTCAGCGTTAACCACGGCACTGCCTGAAGGGAACAACAGCTTCTCTGATAAGCTGACATATACCTTTCCGTTTTTTGTAAACACAGACAGTTGATCGGCGCTGAAATTACCCAATGCATTAGCCATTTTCTGCCTCAGCATTTCCGTATTCGCCTTTTGTTTATCAATCAGTTCCTGCAGTTGTCGGAGTCTTTCCCTCTGCTCTTCCATTTGTCTTTCATTCTGACTGAGTTTCCGGTCTTTTTCATCCAGCTGGTCGGCGGCGGAAGCGTTGGCTTCTTCCATCAGCATCAGCCTGTCCCTGGCATTCTGCAGATCTTCGTTCAGCTCCGCATTACGTTTGCGCATATTGGCTAAGGCGCTCTGCGATTCTTTGAACTTTTTGTTGGATACGCAGGCCGGCAACAACAAGCTGCCCATTGTAACGGCAAAGACAATAGTGAGAAGCTGTTTCATAAAAATACAGTATTAAGTAAAAATTTAAAATTCAAAACATGCGAATCTCCCTGGTGTAACAGGAATTTCAGATTTTTCCATTTATCTTGTTTTAGCATACTTTATAAAAACAGCATAAAAATAAGATTTGGTTTTGATTAAACCTGATTTTCTTTGCGGTAAATAAAGTATAGGAGCAATGAGTATCAAATATGGTTTGTTTCACGCAACGAACGCGACGAAGGGCAACGGGCGCAACGAGGGCTGCACTTTACTTTTGTACAGATACCGCAGCTCTACATAAGAAAAAGCGTTGATAAGAACTGATCTTATCAACGCTTTGAATGGTATTCAAATCCGGATACGGATTGTATTCCTTATTTTACAGTTACTTTACCTATAGCCTTACGCTCACCTGCATTCAGTTCAACCAAATACAGACCTGAGTTTAAGTTGCTGACATTTAAAGTAAACGGAGTAGTGTTACCGCTTTGTACTGTACCAAAATCCTGGCGCAGCACTTCTCTTCCTGCGATATCTCTGACAATAGCAATTACGCTTTCTGCTTTATCAAGAGTCATGTTCAGGTTAATAACAGAACTTGCAGGGTTAGGATAGATGCTTAAGCTTTCGCCTTTAGCAATATCCCTGATAGATACTGATTTTGCTTTAAATGTTATGTTCGCGTTACAACTTACATGATTAGTTGTATCCTCGTCAACATAAGTTTCAGTTACCGGCTCACCGTTACGTGTTACATTAGCCTGGCTGACCAACATGAGACAATAAGAACCAACGACATCCTCACCTTGTTCGTTAGTATTAATAGCACGCAATGCCTTGCTAACCGGTGCAGTAACACCACTTGCTATTCCAGACGTTGTCACGGGGAATACTTGGGTTTGTTGGCCGGAAGGCACGCCTACCCATAATGTATCAGTGGCAGTTATAGCGTCTGGCCCATTATTTTTCACATCAAAACTTATCCAAATAGTGTCGCCATACTCATACACGGCGTCGTTAGCTGGAGATGTTAATTGAATTTCAAGATTACATTCTTTTAAGTCCTGTGCAGAAGCACCAAAGCCGACTGTTGTCATTGCCGCAAGAGTCAGCAAAAATTTCGTAGATTTCTTCATCACTTTGAGTTTTAGTTTTAAAGAGGTGCAAGATAGTACATTTTTTGAAAAAAAAATAAAATGACAAAATTATGACGGTTTTTTTTTATTTTTCTATGATACTATATCGTTTTTATGTAGAATCGCCATTAAACAATTGTTCAGCTTTTCTATTTTGTGTTACTAAAGCCTATCTCCACTAATAGCTCGTTTTGACAATTTTTCTCACTATTTCTTGGCCTGGGCCACTTATTTTTATCAAATAAATTCCTGATGGGTATTTCCATAGTGAAATTGTTTCAATTGCCCCACGTGCCTTCCATGTCTGCAATACTGTCCCATCTATCTTAGTGAGCGATACAGTAATATTACTATAGTCGGACACATGTATCTCTACTTTGTCTGATGTTGGGTTGGGAGAAATGTGCACATCCATATTGGACGCTAATATTTGGTCCGAGCCTCCATTATTTAACCCGTTAAGAGGTATTTCAATTTTAAACTCCAGATCTTCACGCTTAGCTGGCCTACTATATATACCATTATTGTCACATGACAATAAATTGACTTCAGCTATAAATGGATTACCAATAGTAGCCTGCGCTGAAAAACTACGGTTAAGCACCACTAACTGCGATGCCTCTAAATGTGCACCATTATTTATTGCAGACATGGAAGATGTTCCTGAACCCGCAGTAATTCTTTTGTAACCCGTGTAATAATTGTTAGGTATTGTTGATTGAGTTAAATATAAATCTTCTTTACATTTTGGGCTAATAAATACATGTGTGAGCAAAGTTGCTTCGTCACATTCGTCTGGGTTGTAATAATAAATCCATACCCATTCGTAATTATCTGATGCTGTGAGCGTAAAAACATTATCACCGACGTCAATATTAGTAGTGGGAACCAAAAAGCTATTAAAAAGAGGTATCAATGGACGTTTCCCATTATATTCACCGTAACATGTAACGACACAATCATCCGTATATGGCTTTGCTCCTTTCCCCAAATAGACCTTGAACGATGCCGGGTTTACACCTCCTGCAATGCCAATATTAAAAATATACTCATTACCTTGAACGAATGGATATCCTCCTACAATACCTTCTCCTGCTCCTTGAGAATTAAACAATAATATCTCGTTTGAATTATAATAAAGGTAATAAAAATGAGGAGATCCGTGGGTAATACGCCAATTGGGAAACACTGCCGGATTATCATCAATGTAAAGACCCGGCAAACCACCACTGTTGATA
Organism: Taibaiella helva; assembly: GCA_040392805.1. Classification (GTDB taxonomy): domain Bacteria; phylum Bacteroidota; class Bacteroidia; order Chitinophagales; family Chitinophagaceae; genus Taibaiella; species Taibaiella helvus_B. Next base: position 203 of record JBEBVI010000408.1, on the reverse strand, counting down.
TCAAAACAGCCCGGCTCTGAAATATTACCTCCATTTATACTAAAATCACCATTTTGCATAAGTTGACCATGAACACATGAATAACAGAAGAGGAGCGACATTAAATACAATGTTATTTTTTGCATTGGAAACGATTAAAGTATTATAAAAAATTAATGTCGATTTTCTAATTCCTCAATTCTTCCCCTGAGGGCATCATTTGA
>JBEBVI010000407.1:0-4118 GCA_040392805.1 Taibaiella helva | reverse complement strand
TTTTAAGTTAATGGTGCAAAAATATACTTTTTAGTAAAACAAAGAAATGTTTTTTAACAGTTAATAGATAAATGCCGAAGCTTTTACCATAATTTCCTCAACCCCGCTAAAACAGCCATCATACAAGTAGGAACAGGGTGAAAAAGCGGGTGTACGGACAATTGCTATTACCTGTGCAACCCGCTTTTTCCTGAGGTCCTCAATAAAGATCATCCTTACAAACCTACCATATCTTTGGGTACTACCCACTGATCAAACTCCTCAGCGGTTAAATATCCCAGGTCTATTGCTGTTTGTTTCAGCGTTTTCCCCTCTTTATGTGCGGTTTGTGCTATTTCCGCAGCTTTATAATAGCCTATTTTTGTATTCAGCGCAGTTACCAGCATCAGAGAATTGTTTACATGCGCAGCTATATTCGCTTCTATCGGCGCCAGGCCTGCGGCACATTTATCATTAAAAGAAACACAACCCTCACCGATCAGGCGTGCGCTGTGCAAAAAGTTGTATATCATCATGGGTTTGAACACATTAAGTTCAAAATGCCCGGAAGCGCCGCCAACATTGATCGCCACATCGTTGCCTAATACCTGGGCCGCTATCATAGTAAGCGCCTCACACTGTGTCGGATTCACTTTCCCGGGCATAATGGATGAGCCCGGCTCATTATCGGGAATGAACAGCTCTCCGATGCCTGACCGGGGGCCGGAGCTCAGCATCCGGATATCATTGGCTATTTTCATCAGGCTTACCGCAACGGTCTTCAATGCACCATGTGCTTCTACAATAGCATCGTGCGCGGCAAGCGATTCGAATTTATTCTCAGCAGTCACAAAAGGCAAGCCGGTCAGCTCAGCAATCTTTTTGGCCACCAGTCCGGCATAGCCTTTCGGTGTATTAATGCCTGTACCTACCGCTGTACCGCCCAGCGCCAGCTCACTTAAATGCGCCAGTGTATTATGAATGGCTTTCAGGCCGTGATCCAGCTGTGCCACATATCCGCTCAGCTCCTGGCCTAAAGTAAGCGGAGTTGCATCCATAAAGTGTGTACGGCCGATCTTCACAACATGCATGTATTCTTCAGACTTTGCCGCCAAAGTATCACGCAGCTTTTTGATACCGGGAATGGTTACTTCCACCAACATCTTATATGCAGCTATATGCATTGCCGTAGGAAATGTATCGTTAGAAGATTGCGTTTTATTCACATCATCGTTGGGGTTTAGAAATTTCTCCTTATCAGTCAGTTGCCCGCCATGCAGTACATGTGCCCGGTAAGCTACTACCTCATTTACATTCATATTAGATTGTGTTCCGGAGCCGGTCTGCCAAACGACCAGGGGAAATTCACCGTCCAGTTTATGCTCCAGTATTTCATCACAAACCCGGGCTATCAGTTCCGATTTTTCCGCTGCCAGCACGCCTAATTCCGTATTGGTTAAGGCTGCTGCCTTTTTTAAATAGGCAAAGGCTGCGATTATCTCTTTGGGCATCTTGTTGATGTCCTGGGCTATTTTAAAATTGTCGATGGAGCGTTGTGTCTGCGCTCCGTAGTAAGCATCTACAGGCACTTTTACTTCGCCCATAGTGTCTTTTTCAATACGAAAGGACATAATGAATGTATATTTAATTGATTATGGGTAGATAACTCGTCCAGCCATGGCCAGCGGGTACTTTTCGGGCGCAAAGGTAAATAAAACGAGGTTGTATAAAAAGTGTATAAATTTCACACAAAGAAACAAAGATTACAAAGGCAACTACGTAAAATGTTTAATATCAATCTTTGTTTCGTAGTTTTCTTCGTTCGCTTTGCGTGAAATAAGCTTATAAAAAGTGAAACTATGGTTTTTAAAGCCTCATCTGGAAAGAACTAAATTATAAAAAAATCTATAATATCCATAACTTTGCATCTCTTTTTCAGAAATATAGTATGGTGCAGATTGGACATATCGCATTGCCGGACTTCCCTTTATTGCTGGCCCCTATGGAAGATGTAAGTGATCCTCCTTTCCGGGCTGTGTGCAAGGAACATGGGGTGGATCTGATGTATACAGAATTTATTTCCTCTGAAGGTTTGATACGGGATGCCATTAAGAGTCGTCAGAAATTAGACATATTTGATTACGAGCGCCCTGTAGGTATCCAGATCTTTGGCGGAGATGAGGAAGCTATGGAAATGGCCGCAAGAATAGTAGACGCTACCCAGCCGGACCTGATTGACATTAATTACGGTTGCCCGGTAAAAAAAGTAGTTTGTAAAGGGGCCGGCGCAGGTATATTAAAGGATGTGCCTAAAATGGTAAAGCTGACAGAGGCGGTAGTAAAATCTACTTCCCTGCCCGTAACGGTCAAAACCCGGCTGGGCTGGGATGAGACTTCTAAAAATATAGAAGAGGTTGCAGAAAGACTGCAGGATATAGGCATACAAGCCTTATCCATACATGGCCGCACCCGTATGCAAATGTATAAAGGGGAAGCCGACTGGTCTTTAATCGCAAAAGTAAAAAACAACCCCAGGATAAAAATTCCCATTTTTGGCAATGGTGATATCAATACGCCGCAAAAAGCGCTGGAATATAAAAACAAATACGGTGTAGACGGGATCATGATCGGGCGGGCAGCCATTGGTTATCCCTGGATATTCAGAGAGATAAAACATTTCCTGAAAACGGGTACGGAGCTGGCACCGCCCAATGTAGAAGAACGGATAGATACCTGCATCCAACATCTTATTAAATCTGTTGAGTGGAAAGGAGAAAAATTAGGTATCCTGGAAATGCGCAGGCATTATGCCTCTTACTTAAAGGGTCTGCCTAATGTAAAAGAATACCGGATGAAGCTGGTTAATGGCGATAAAGTGGATGATCTGAAAGAGGTGCTTTACCAACTAAAGGCCGGGCGGCTGCAATTGGTCTGACGGAGCATTGTCAATCTCAAGAGCGTTTAAAGAGATACTCCCATAGCCTGCCTGTATGACAATGTACGTAATACCATTTTCATACTTGTATATAGACCCGTTAGAATCTTTGCCTCGTTGCGCTCCGTTGCGAGAAACAATCGGACCACCTAAGTAAATCAATCCTGTTTTTAATATCAGATCACAAACAACATCAATTTATCAGCCCTAATTCAATAGCTGTCTTTATCAGACCGATCACATTTTTAACCTCAAGCTCCTGGATCAGGCTATGCCTGTGATTTTCTACAGTACGTAAGCTGATAAATAAAGTGTCTGCTATTTACTGGTTGGTATATTGCTGCGCCAGTAATTGCAGTATTTCTTTTTCCCGTGCCGTAAGCTTTTTGTTATACAAGTAAGCAATACATCACAAAATGCAACAGAATACCACTGGGATTTTGGAGATGGGAACAGTTCAACCCGGGAAAACCCTATACATACATATACTTCTCCCGAGGATTATACCATAACGCTCATAGCCACTTCAAATTGCGGAAGTGACTATTAAAAGTGTCGGTATAGAAAAGGCATATTTATGTTTCGATATATTGTTCTAGGCTACCCGGACCATTTCATCAGCCATAATCATCATTTCGGATTTTAGTGCACCACACCGTACTATCGGTCGTTCCATCCTGACATCATCCATAACAGAGGCCGGGAGCGGAGATTTTTGTGTAACACGACTCCTCCGTCCGGTGACATTAGGAAGGGAGTGTTGCTTTTAATGGATTTGTGATACACTTTTACTTTCTACCGTCTTTTGCAGCTTGTAGATTTTCTACAAGGAATATGAAAAGTCTCTTCAGGCTAAAGGGCTGGCGTACACTTAAAAAAAAACCGTATCAGAGAAATGCAGTATGTCTTCCTGGAGATAATGACCGTTGTAATTTTTATCACATAGCAGGTTTTAAGCGCTTCGTTTTGATTTTACGCCCTCCTTTTTTACTGTAAAGGAGCATTATCTCGTACAAAAACGTCATAAGCTCGTACCAAAACGTCACAAACTCATACAAAGACGTCACCTGCTTGGGGCAGATGATCACGTCTTTGGTCAAGATCATCGCTTCCTTTGATGCAGATCGTCACGTTTTTAAACAAAAACAGCACGTCTTTGCATAAGAACGTCGTATTCCTGACCCAGAACGTCGCATCTTCGTAT
>JBEBVI010000406.1:0-4148 GCA_040392805.1 Taibaiella helva | reverse complement strand
TCATCAACCCAATTTAAAGGGGATGGCCTGTCAGTTTGATCCTTCCTCCTTCCCGCTGGTTTCGGGTACGCAGGCGGTTATCGGCATTCCCAATGTAGCGGTGATTACAAAAAATGAGCGAGTGTATAGAACTCCTGTAAACGATAGCTTTTGTTCTCCTGCCACATTGTTACCCCACGATACTTCCGGTATCAATTATGTATGGAATGACAGTATTCAGGGACGCTCGTTCCGTGCACATATATCCGGAACCTATTGGGTGAGTTACCAGTTAATATCAGATGTCTGTACAGAAGTAGTGGACACGTTCCATGTCTATTTTAAACCCTTTTCGACAAATCTAAACATCCGGCCTGAGTGTAAAGGAGATAAGAACGGAAGCGTACAACATATATTAGATGTGGGCGATAATAATCTTTACCGCTATCAATGGCATTCCGGTGCTGAAGCGGGCGTGTTTTCAACAGATTCTTTCCTGTACAACAGAGCGTCCGGCGATTATCAGGCATATATCAGTAGCAGCAACGGATGTGATACTACTTTACATTTTCATATACCGGAGGCCGATTACCAGGTAAGCTTTGAACCCGATACTGTGTTATGTACAAATGAAAGCCTGGCATTCAGAAATAATTCCGATGCTCATTTTGAACAATGGAACTGGGACTTTGGAGATAACAGTATTTCTGATTTAAAAGCACCGACGCACAGCTTTTCCAATAAGGGAATATATAAAGTACGATTGATTGGTAAAGGACCAATATGTACAGATACCACTTACCGAACAGTTGAAGTAGATGCCCCTGCTGGCAATTCACATTTTTTGACGGATCGGAAAGAGATATGTCTGGGTGAAGTCATTCATTTTTTCCCGGTATCAGATGCTCCATATATTGATCTGAGATGGCAATTAGGTCAAGAGGTTATCGATTATGAAACCGGTTCCTCTATGCAACATGCTTTTGATCGCCCGGGCTACTTATCTGTAAAGCTTATCGCTCATTTCCGTGCCTGCCCGTCCATAGAATATACAGAAACCATTTATGTAATTCCCTTGCCACAGATAGATCTGGGGCCGGATACGAATATATGCATAAAGGATGTGCCTTTATTGTTAAATAACAGAGCCCACTCTGGTAATAGACAGTTATTTTACCTATGGAATACAGGCGAAACATCAGATCAGATAAAAGTGACGAGCTCCGGTATTTATTCGTTAACTGTCCGTGATGCTGTTCTGGGGTGCAGTGCAACGGAGTCTATTAAAGTGACTAAAGATTGCTATATTGATATTCCCAATGCTTTTACTCCTAATGGTGATGGTGAGAACGATTACTTTTTTCCGAGGCAACTATTGTCATCAGGTGTGTCTGGTTTTCGTATGCAGGTATTCAATCGTTGGGGCCAGCTACTTTTTGAAACTCACAGTATAAACGGCCGGGGTTGGGATGGCCGGTATAATGGCACATTACAGCCTGCCGCGAGTTATATTTATGTAATAGATGTTTCCTTTCCTGGTAATATGAATGAGCAATATAAGGGTAATGTAACATTAATAAGGTAGACCGGGTGAAGTTTAATTTGTGTCATGATAAAGAATTGTTTTTTACCACTGATCATTAAGATAGCACAAGCAGGTGTAGTCCTTCTGAATATCAATATCTTGTCCGGATGTTCAGAGCAAAAGAAAGAGATCATTCCTCAAAAGCAGGAATGGCTCCCAAGCGCAGGAGATGATGAGTTCAGCAGGATAAAGAAAAGATTGGTAGAATATATGGAACAACTGGATAGCGGCTCTCCGGGTATGGAGCCTTATTATTTGGATGGCTGGAATGGTAAGAATGAACCAAAAGATACTATAACAACATTCCCACAATAAGAGCATTGATTCTATTATGGGAATGTTGTATATAATTACTGTTTAGCCTCGGCTAAGTATTATTCTCAAAATAACTTCCTGAAATCAATAGCCCATTTATTGTGATATTTGATGTTGTTCTTTGTAAGATAGCGTACTTTCATTTACCTGGATTCTTTATCTTTGGATATATGTATTCCTGATAAAAGTGAATAGGCTCAGCATAAATAAAATGGTGTTATACCGGTATCTTAGGCTAACTATATCAGGTTTGCTTGGCCTTGCTTTATATAAAAATACCGGTGCTCAATATAGCGATTATAGCAGAAATTCCATAATACATAATATGAAGGATGTAGATACTTCAATCCTTCAAAAACAAATAGAAAAAACGGCCCTTATCCGCTTCAGCCGGCCTGACAGTGCTCTTCATATTCTTCAATATACCCGGGAGCAAAGTCGCGCACAACACTATACTTTTGGTATAATTACTTCGTCCATGTACATGATTAATGCTTTGGATGTTCTCGGTCGCTATGAAGAAGCTTTAAATATATCGCTGCAGGCCTTAACATTATGTGCCCGGGACAATGGCCGGAGCAGGAGGTACTTTTCTGTTTTTGGTAATAATATTGGTGTAATGTATCGACGTATGGGAAAGTACGATGATGCGGCAACGTATTTTTACGAAGCTTTGAAATTTGCTGAAACACATCCGCAGTCTTTCCTGCCTAAGGAAACCTTATATCTCAATATCGGCAGCCTGCATTTAAGCAATGGAAGGCAGACAGATAAAGCCTTGGATTATCTGGATAGAGCAGAATATATTGCTGTACATAACAAGAATACTGCAGTTCACGGAGTTACGCTATTAAACAAGGGTATGGCCTGGCATTACAAGGCAATAGTATCCGGAAGCGCCTACGATATTCACCAATCTATTCTTTTTTATGAAAAAGCTTTATCCCTGGGCTTGCAGCATCGGGACAGCCTGCTGCAGTTCCGGGCGCTAAATGGTCTGGCAGCCGTAACATTAAAAGAAGATAGTGCCGGTAAAGCACTTGCCTACTACAGCAGGGCGGAACACCTTTTTCCTGATGGCGATAAAGATTTATACCAGAAGGGATATAACCTGATAACCGGTGGCACTATATGGATGGAATTGGGTGATTATGATAAGGCGGCCTATTACCTGGAACGTGCTTTGAAGCTTGCTCAGAAGGGAGAGGTGACAGTAATTCATAAAACATTATATGAAAGCCTGGTAGAGCTATATACGAATACGGGTCAATATAAAAAGGCGCTGGAATTTCAGCAGAAACTACAGGCGCTGCAGGACAGTACATTAAGTGAAAATATACAGAGTGCCGTAAACCAAATGGAAGTAAAATACCGTACCGCCGAAAAGGATAAAGCGCTTGCACAACATTCTCTAAAAATAATACAGCAACAGCATGCGTTGAGCCGGAAGAATGCGGTTATTGGCGGAATTGCTATAACAGTAGTACTCCTTACCCTGGCTGCTGTAGTCTACTATCGGAATAAAAGAAAATGGGAACTTCAAAAAGTACAATCGGAACGATTAAAAGCGCTTGTAGATGGTGAAGAGAAGGAGCGGACAAGATTGGCAAGAGAATTACATGATGGTATAGGAGGTATGCTTACCGGGATAAAAATGAATCTTACCGCCTTGCAGGGTAAGGACGATACCGGACAATTGAAGGAAGGGATGCAGCAGGCGATACTGCAATTACAGGAAATGGGTGAGGAGATACATCAGACGGCGCATAACCTGATGCCCGAGCTGCTGCGAAAATATGGTCTGCAACGGGCGCTTATAATGTATTGCGGACAGTTGGAGATGAGCGGCAAACTTAAAGTGGACCTGCAGTTCCTCGGCGATACGGAGTGTATACCCAGGGATTTGGAATTACCTGTTTACAGGATAATCCAGGAACTGTTGCAGAATGTTGTTAAGCACGCGCAAACGGGTAATGCAGCTATTCAGATTAAAGTAGAGGCCTCTAAATTATATATCTCCGTTGAAGATGACGGAATAGGATTTGACAGCAAAACCGATAAAACAGGACTGGGACTGGAGAATATTAATACAAGGATAGCAGCGATAAATGGCTTTTGTACCATTGAATCAGAGCCAGGAAGAGGAACTACCGTTTTTATTGAAATTAATCTGGAGCGTTGAAAGCGAAAAGTGAAAAACTAAAAGTGGGTTGAAAGTGTCTTGTCCTGAAATAAGTTGACAGATTGACTAAGTCAAAACAACCATTTT
>JBEBVI010000405.1:0-4156 GCA_040392805.1 Taibaiella helva | reverse complement strand
ACTTGTCATCTCCTTATGATCCAGGCCCGCCCGGTTACTTACTCGACATGACAATAAGGTGTAAAGGGGATGAAGAATAGAATGTGAAGCAAAAGCAAAAAATAGAGATGTATCCATCGAATATATCTCAATGCATAAAAATGTAAATAATAAGCTCCATATTCTATGGAACAAAATATTTAAGGATATGCGCCTGTCCGTTGTGAGTGATCCGTATTACATATATCCCGGGCGCACAACCGTCGTATTCTATAACCGGCTTATTCACGCCTGCCTGTATCCTTATATTCTTTTCAGCATACTTCTTTCCGGTAATATGTATAACCTCGGCAATAACAGAAGTTGCGGTTTCGGAGTAGATATACAGAGGAATACAACAAGAGCCGCATGTTCCTGCCGTACGGACTTTAAAATATGGATCGGTAGTCCCGGATAGATTTAAAGGTTCGTTGGTTATGGTCATGTCATCATACAAAAGCTCAAATGCTTCTTCTGTAGTAGAGCGGTATGTAAATGCTAAATAGAAAGGCTTATGCTTCAGACTATCCAGTAGAATCCCGGTTATGGGTGTCCAGTAGAATGCCGGTAAAGAAGTCATGGCCTGTACTTCCAGTATCTCCCAGTGGGCATCTTCCGGGGCTCCTTTTCCTTTGTAATCCGTGGAAATGCGCATATCTCTTTCGATATGCCCGTCATAGCGCCTTTTTTGCCACAGGCTCAGTACGGGCGTAGGCATACCGGAGAAATCGAAGGGCGCCCTGGAAATGAGCCAGTCGGTATTTTCTTCTGCAATCCCCTTGGCAATTCCCCCTAACATACTCACCGCTGCGCTGTCCTCCCTGCCATCTGAAGAACATTTCCAATGCCTGATCCCCGTAATACTATAAGGCCGGAATAATCCCAATAGCCCGGCAGTATCGTCACATATGGTAAAGCTTTCCTGCAGATCGGTGAAAGGCTCAGGGCTACTGGTGTCGGCGGTGGTAAAAGTCCATAAGGCGGTATCTTCTATGGCATAATTGGGAAGAAGGCCGGAGCTGTTGGTAAAGCAACCTTCATCCAGCAATACAAAATAAGAAGCGTGGTTTTTCAACAGGATATTTCTTATATATGCGGTGGAATCTTTGATATATACCTGTGCAGAAGGAAATGATATTGTTTCTCCTTTTTGTTCATTGCGATTATAGAGCGTAAGTTTTCCCGATCCCTGGATAATGTCGTGGTCAAACACGATAACCAGGCTATCTGTAGCCGGATCTATCTCTTCTCCTTCGGGCAGGAATGCAACCGGGCTGACGTGGGTGATAATAACAAAAGGTGTGATCAGCAGGTCGTCTATATTTATCCTTTTGCCTGTACCATTTCCTCTTGTGAACAGGCGGATACGGATGTTCCCGGTTATATCCAGGTTGTCTGACTGATATAAGGATAAAGTGTCCACACCATCAAAGCTTATGGTGTCTATACTGATCCAGTTATTCCCCTGGTCGGTGCTGTATTGGAGAATAAGTTCCGGGGCATTTCCGGTCCGGTCACCCGAAAAATCGGAGCGGGCATATAAAAAACTGATGAAGCCTAAACCATTGATCTTGTCTTCTACCATGGTCATAAAGGTATTGTTACCCGCACTATGTCGAAGGCGTGCCGACTTTTGCCCGTTTTTCATATCACTGGTATGAGTGGTAATGGTCGTTTCATTTAATGCCCAGTAATACCCGTTGATCAGTATAGTATCAAGTGTATAGCTGGATTTGGAAACATTCTCGAAATCGCAGAAATAGTTTTGCCCTTTAGCTATGAAGCCTATAAGCAGGAACAGCGCTGTATGAAAGCAGAGTATAAAGTTATAAAGAAGATGGCGAGTAGATAGTACCATGTCGGAAGGATTTATCCATTAAAATTAATATTATTTCTTTTAATATTCAAACTTTGATTTTTTGTGTTGTATCGCCTACTATTCATTCATAACACTCTGGCAAGTGGCCATTCCACGCATGTTCTGAGTTAGCGAAGTCCTGTTAACCCGAGATAGAGTCAGAGATTTTTATTATTGTTTCTAATGAAACCTGCTCTCTTTCATACAAAGGACATTCTTCTTGTCAAGTCCACCCGAAATGACGTTATTCGATACTAAATTCTTAATACTCCAATAACCCACTGTTAGTATTGGCGTAATAGTAATAGGCCACTTTTGCTGCTGTTCAAAAAAATCCTCAAATGAATAGTTCTAAAAAGATTCTATTACTGTTAACCGTGCTCAGCGGCCTTAGCTTAAGTAGCGAAGCGCAACACCTTTACGTGAGACAGCAAAATGGTACACAGCAGTCTTATGACATAGCAAATGTTACAAGTATCAAGTTTGCACCCAATAGTGTTTATATCCATAAAAGCAACGGTGTAGACAGCTATGCATTAGATCTTGTGCGTTATATTAATTTCACTGACCTTATGGTGGGGATCACTGACAAACAGGTAAAACCAGTGGTGTCTTTTTTGATTTTTCCTAATCCGGCCCATACCGAATTAAATATAGCATTTGAAACGGCGCTTGTACAGAATGCAAGTGTTACTGTATACACTATTGATGGCAAAACTGCCTTCAGGCAATTGCTACAACGCAACAGTAAAAATTATCAATTGCCGATAAGCGGATTGCAGCCTGGTATTTATTTCTGTTCCATACATGTTGGAGCAAACACTTACACCCAAAAATTTATTAAAAACGAACGCTAATTCAATTCAAAAAATGAAAATACAAATTTTACTTGGCGCAGCATTGAGTTTGGCTGGCCTTACCACACAGGCGCAAGACACAATGATTATCAGACAAAGCACTGGAGCTACCATTAAGTATGCTACGTCTACAATCGACAGTATCTACTTCCAACCTAATCCTTCTGACCCTGATTATGTATTACCAAAGGTTCCTGTTACCGGTATACCATTGCCTTACACAGTTATGGACACTTTGAACAATGTGGAAATCAAAAACGGTGGCTTTGGTTCAGCAGCTTGCGCTCATCCATACAACAAAGGGGAATTTTACGCCCTGACGGACAGAGGTCCCAATGCTGATGCAACAGGTGGGAAGTATTTCCCAATCCCAAATTATATACCACGTATTGGCCATTTCAAGTTGAAGACTGATGGAACTATTGAAAAGCTTGGTGAAATCTTATTGAAAGATCCTACAGGTACGCCTATCAGCGGCAGACCCAATCCGGCGGGTTATGGTTCTACCGGAGAGATTGCCTACGATTTGAATGATAACATTTTGCCGGATGACGTTTATGGTTTGGATGCCGAAGGTTTGGTAGCTATGAACGACGGAACTTTTTGGGTGTCGGATGAATATGGACCGCATATGGTACATTTTAATGCAGATGGAAGGCAATTGGAACGTATCAGCCCTTTGAACATCAAGACGGGAGGTAGAAAATTGCCGGCAGTACTACAACGCAGATGGGCCAACAGGGGTATGGAAGGTTTGGCGGTGACACCGGATCAATCGACTTTGGTGGGTATCATGCAATCGAGATTATACAACCCGAGTAATGCTGCTGCCATCAACAAAACGCTTACAAGAATTGTTACCATCAATTTGCATACCGGTGTTACTAAACAATTTTTGTACCGCCAGGAGCAAGACAATGGAAGTAATTCGGAAATTACTGCATTGACCGACTCTACTTTTTTGGTTATTGAGCGTGACCAGTTATTTGAAGCTGATATGGTCGGTTCGGCGAAGGTAATGAAACATGTGTATAAAATTAATATTGCTAATGCTACCGATGTAACCGGAGACTTTAATGCAATGGATGGTATGTTGGTTAATGGGAAAGCCCTGGAGGCCAACACCTGGACGGAACTGGCTGCCGCTAATATTATCCCGGTTACTAAAACATTGGCTGTGGATGTGGTTACTGCTTTGGGTAGCTATCCACATGATAAAATGGAGGGCATCTGGCTTATAGACAATCAAAAAATCGGTATTATCAATGATGATGATTGTGGTATATGGAGTGACCCTGTTAACAAAATTAAAGTGAAATCACTATCTCCTGATAATGCCAAAGTTCCGGTGGATGGCAACAGATTATATATCGTGGATTATCAATAAAAGCAAAGAAAGAGACTACTAAAGTAGCAACGCTCA
>JBEBVI010000404.1:0-4157 GCA_040392805.1 Taibaiella helva | reverse complement strand
ATCATACTATTTAGTAAAGCAACACTCAATTTGGGACATTTATAAAATGGAATTTTTGCTTCCTCTGTAGTATTTTTTTGAGGCAATGGAGCAAGTTTTATTTCAATATAATTCTCATAATTCTGTTTGTCCATAAAAAAATCATGAACTTGTTTCTCATATTGTTTCATATTTGGGACAGGCTCCGGCAACTTTTCAACAGCATTATCTCTTTCGTATAAAACGATTGCCCGGTACTGTGTCCAGCAAAAGAATAAAGAGTATTCTTTTAGTTGATTTTCTACAAATTCAAAAGGATATGCCATTAGCTTAATATCTCCATAATCTTCACTAATACTTTTTAATTCCGTCACTGCATTGTCAGGCAGGATTATACCATCTGGCAAAATCAGTAACAAATCGCAGGAGAAAACCCATTGCTCCATATTTCTTGGATTAGCAAGATTGTTCCTTTTTAATTGAGTGGCACTGTTGCAACCAATCAGATAAATAATAAGTGGTTTATATAACTCTACGATTTTATTTTTTAACCGTAATAATGCTTGTTGTTCTTTACCTGTAAAGTGATTGAAGGATTGTTTCTTTTTCATATTTAGAAATTATTTTGATGAATTATTTTTCTGTCCGAAATAGAAATAGACGGCATCCAAAAAACAACGCATTAATGCATACCAAAGCATCAATTGCATATGTTCTTTCAAGTCTGGGTCATTTTCAAAGGTCTTTATAGTCTCTGTAGTATTCATTCCATTGTCAAAGGGAGCTAGTCTTTCAAGGAACAATTCATGATATTCCTCTCCAATAATTGACATTAATGATAGAGCAATTTCCTGCTGAATATCATTCAAGCTAATTCTTTTTAAAACTTCTTTAATAATTCCCACATCAGTTTTCCGTGAATTAATTTTAGTCCATGCACCATTAGGATTTTTATATATTTTTTCTCCAAATAATGTCCAACAAGAGATAATCAAAGACAGTAAGGAAGCTGCTATGCCAACAATTCTGATGACTTGCCTGTCCGAAACTTCGGGTAAATTAACCTTGCCGTCAAGAAAATCATCAAAACTGTATTTTCCTGTTCCATTAATTCGGGCAAGCTTAAAAATATCCGCAAGCTAAGTGAAGAATCATCCATTTTGCTTAACCAGAGCAAGATGCCATTTGTAAGCCTGTCCTCCTTATAGTCGGTAAATAATGTTCGGAATATGAAAACTGCCTGTTCTCCATTGCTTACAAAGCCGGTATGTTCTTTCTGTTTTTTTGATTGTTTTCTTACTGCCATGTTTTACGGAATATTTGATTCAGCAGTAAAATTCTTTCAAGAAAAAAAGATAAACCAGTTTTGGGAGGGGTATTTTATTCGACTTAAAGGGATATTTTAGCAACTTCCATAGCATGCTGATTATGAAAATATAAGTTAACTTTGGCTACTAAAAAATTACTGTAAGAATGGAACATAAGATACATGAAGGACGAAACATAAAACGCTTCCGTGAAATGTTGGGTATAAAACAAGATGCGCTTGCCGCCGATTTAGGCGATGACTGGAACCAGCAAAAGATTTCTTTATTGGAACAGAAAGAAACCATAGACCCTACCCTATTGCAACAAATATCCGCTTCTTTAAAAATACCTGCCGAAGCTATTCAGAATTTTGATGAGGAACAGGCGATTAATATTATCTCAAACACGTTTGATAATTGTAGTCAACCCGCATCAGTTTTTTACAATTCTACAATTAACCCTATAGAACAACTAATTAAGGTTCATGAAGAAAAGATTGCTTTGTATGAAAGGATGCTAAAGGAGAAAGATGAGATGATGGCGAAGTTGGAGAAATTGATTGAGCGAAAATAAGATTTAGATTCACAATTTTAAGCTACGAAATTAATTCTTGAGACACCAAATATATACAGAAGTGGTTAGCGTATTTTAGTATGTATTTCATGATCCGAAACAGAATGTATATGCAAGTTATTACTTTATCCTAAATAGCTGTTGGGTAATATAATACCGCTTTCACAGGATACGATAACAGCGTATATAGAAGAGTGGTATAACAATAATTAGAGTTTGAAAAAGCCAAATAACGATTCTAATCTTTCAAAAAAATAATAACTTTTCAAGAGTTTAAAGACCTATTTTGTCTTTTGTATTGAGAACAGACAAAATAACAGTAACCGTTTTTTATTATAATGCACCCTTTCTTCTCGTAAAATACAATCACCTCACGGTAATTTACACACTTTTAAAGTAGGATACCGGCCATCGCTGTTGTTTTTTTGCTGTAAAAATTTATTATGGCAAACACAACTTTTAACATGGCTTTCAGCAGTACCTATTTACCTTATGTCAGTAACAGTGTCCCTAATCCTGATTACAACCAGCGCCTTTCATGGGAACTACAAGAGGCTAGGCAATGGGAGCAGCAACTGTTTTGTAAACTTGATCAAATCCCTGTCCATGCAGCATTGCTTCGTCCTTTGATCGCATTTCTGGCAGCTACGCTCAGGCCGGCGAGGATATATGTAACACACCATGATGATTCAGCAACGGATAAGCATTTTACCGTATCGGTAGTTTTAAGCGGAAGCGCCCCTACACTGGACACACTGAAGCCGGTTCTGGATATTGCCTATTTGCAAAACCGCAACGCTTATTGCTCTCTGTACAACGAGGGCAGCGTAATCAACGATTTAAAGAATTACTCCTTCTATGCAATGCTGCATTTCGCTCCGGGTAATATAGTGTATGACGACAGCCGCCTCTCCTACCCTGCAATAGAGGCAGAACAGCTGGCTCTGGCCAAACAAAAAGCATGGGATACCTTTACCTCTCATTTTGAAAAAGCCCGAATCTTCCTGCATATTGCGCAAACCAGCACCTCAACCAGCCACGAGCTTACCCTGTTTCTGTTACACCAGGCCGCAGAGCTTAGCTGCCGTGCTATGCTTTTAAGCCTGGGTGGCCTTAACATTAAAGAACATTCTTTGCAGATTCTTTTTAAACACCTGCGGCGTCATGTGCCTCAACTACCCGCTTTGTTTGATGACGAAAAGGACAAACCTTTACTCGAAGCTTTGGAAAAAGCCTACATCGCTTCCCGTTACGAAGCGGGCTTTAAGGCAAACGATGCATACATTCCTTTTTTGCTTACAAGAATATCTGTTTTCCTGAATTTAGCGGAAACGATAGTAAAGAAAAAGACGGCATAAACCATTTACTGCAATGATTTAATTGTTCACCCCTCCAACCGGTTTACGATGAAACAAAAACGCTACACAGCTTTATTTTTTGACAGCCCCGTACAAAAGGAACGGTACTATAATATACTGTCCTGGGAAGAAAAAACAAAAGGCAACCTGCTTTTAGCCAAGCTCACGGCACCAAAGGATGAAGCTTCTTTTTATATTTTCAGGTACGATGCTTCTTCCGGGAACTTTTCCATACTGGCCAACTGTATGAAAGTACACACATCATATGTGCATTGCTTTGCTTTTACACATAATAAGGCCTGTCTCTACTCTCGAAAGGCCGAGAACAAACTTTATTGCAAAGGAAATACTAAAACGAGGGCCAGGATGTTGCATTTTTTAATTATGAAAAGACTGAAAAATAAAGTAGGCCTCGATTTCCTGAAAGAAGAAGATCTCTCATTCGTAAAGCAAAGCATCCCGTTAATCCAGAAACTTTTTTCAAGGGAAATCACTTCGCAAAATGCTGCCTGGAAATTTTACTTGCAGCATTACCATAAAATATCCGGGAATATTGATTATAAGCTTTTGACGGATATCTATCTTTCCACCATTGATTTAGGAAGAAAATGTGAGAATGAAAATTATGTTGATTTGTTATTTAAATTACTCCACACATCCGATAATATCCAAAAAGATATAAGATATCTACATAAGCGAAAAGCCAACTTGCTCGGTTACTTGTATTTTAATAACCTGATAAACCAGACCTATCTTTTGCAAAGAAAGATAACCTATGGAGTATCCGACCTGAAGAGAGAAGAAATCTATAACCGGCAAATGGAAGAGCTGCTGCAATTTAAAATAGACAATGGCATTATTTCGTTAGAACCCTATATCCCTTTTTTACCAGAAATTGTTGAATTTTCAAAAGATGACCTGCTTTTTTATTTGCTCAAT
>JBEBVI010000403.1:0-4177 GCA_040392805.1 Taibaiella helva | reverse complement strand
CTATAAGGTTTTCAAAACCTTATAGGTTTTCTCATCTGTTTCCCTCTATTATATCCATAAAACTACTTTTGGGATCAATAGTTTGTTGATGAAAGCTGATGAACTGTTCTTTGCCGCCGAACCATTCCAATAATTCCTTTCTTAATAAAGCTGTCGACCGATCACTTAGCAAAGAATTATAACTATCATGTTTCCATTCACCAATCTGTTTTGTCAATTGGTGATGTACGGCATTTTTATGGATATACCATACATAGTTGGTGAAATCTGTTTCTTTGTTTAACAACACTCCTTTTTAAATAGTCCATAAACAAAGCACCTTTACGATTATTTGCTTTATTAAACGATTTAGTGTAGCTGTTCAGAAAGTTGCTAAAACGTTCCATAAATAAAATCAGGTAAATCATCTGTTAGCACATTAGAATCTTTTTTCTTAACTGATTTAAAATGCGAAGCAATCGTATTCTCATCTGCAATCTGAATTAATAAATGAAAATGATTGGGAAGCAATGAATAGCAATATAACTGGCAAACCGAAGCCGTATGCTGTTGCAATCTTTGCAGGAAAAACCGATAGTTTTCTTCGGACAAGAATAGCTTTTCTCTACCTACAGCCCGTGAAAACAGATGATAGATCTTGTCGGGCAATAAAGGTTGGTGATAGTTGCTCATGATTTAAGACTTTTTAAACTTATAAGATTTCCGAAACCTTATAGAGGTTGTTCTTTAAAGGTACAATTTCCTGTGGAATTTGCACTTTTTAAACCATCTTGATTTGTTAAGTAGTTCAAAAGACAATTTGCAAATCTTATATCGTATTTAAATAAAAAAGAATTGAGTACTATATATAGGTATAAATGACCTTAAGCCTATAAGGTTTTTATCCGGAGAATAGTAATGCATATATAATAAAACCGGGTATTGCCATGTTAATCAGGTAATACCCAGTTTTTAATTCTGTCAGTCTTATTAAACCAAAGATATTATATCTTACAATCGCTCCATTACCAAAGCGCTGGCTCCACCGCCACCGTTGCAGATACCTGCAGCACCATAGCGGGCATCATTTTGTTTCAGTACATTGAGCAAAGTAACCACAATACGGGCTCCACTGGCTCCCAAGGGGTGGCCTAAGGCAACAGCGCCTCCGTTTACATTTACTTTTTCGGGGTCCAGGTTCATGAGCTGGCAGTTGGCTACGCCTACCACACTGAAAGCTTCGTTAAGCTCAAAATAGGATATGTCTTCCATTTTAAGGCCTGCTTTATCCACAGCTTTGGGCACCGCTTTGGAAGGAGAGGTAGTAAACCATTCCGGTGCCTGCTCTGCATCTGCATAGCTCTTTATAACAGCCAGAGGTTTAATACCTAAAGAATCTGCCTTTTCCCTGCTCATCAATATTACCGCAGCAGCTCCGTCGTTCATTGTTGAAGCATTGGCCGCAGTAACAGATCCGCCTTTAATAAAAGCAGAATTCAGGGTCGGTATCTTATCAAACTTCACATTGAAAGGCTCTTCATCCTTCTCAAACCGTATAGGATCACCTTTGCGCTGCGGAATATCCACGGGAATGATCTCATTGGCAAAGCGGCCTTCATTTACAGAAGCCTGGCTGCGCTGGTAGCTTTTTATAGCGAAAGCATCCTGGTCTTCCCGGCTGATCTTCATTTCACTGGCGCAAAGCTCTGCGGCATTGCCCATGGCATAACTATGATATACATCGGTAAGTCCGTCTTTAGCCAAACCATCCACCAATATGGCATCACCATATTTATTGCCCCATCTCATCCCTGTATTATAGAAGGGCACATTACTCATACTTTCCATTCCTCCGGCTACAACGACATCAGCATCACCGAGTAGTATGGCCTGGGCGCCTTGTGCAATGGCTTTCATACCACTGGCACAAACTTTATTAATAGTGGTACAGTTAACAAAATCGGGTAAGCCTGCAAATTTAGCAGCCTGTCTGGCAGGCGCCTGTCCTAAGTTAGCCTGCATCACACAGCCCATAAGAACTTCGTTTACTTCTGCTCCATTGAGACCTATACGTTCCAGAGCTCCTTTTATGGCGATGGCTCCCAACTGGGTAGCCGAAAATCCTTTTAATGATCCGCCCCAGCTCCCCAAGGGGGTACGTATGGCGGAAACGATACAAACTTCTTTCATTTTTTTATTTTTTAGCGTGCCAAAAGTAAGCAATTTAATCCACTTTGCTGTTACCGAAGGATAAGCAAACACCCCGGCTGATAAGGCCAGGGCGCTCGTTTATAGAATATAGTTTATGATTTGTCTTATCTTCTTCCTCCAAACATTCCGCCGCCCGGCATCACACCCGGCATGCCCATTCCCTTGAACTTATTCATTTGTTTCATCATTCCCCTCATTTGCTCAAACTGCTTCATAAAGGCATTCATCTCGGCAATATCTTTTCCCGCACCGCTGGCGATACGTTTTCTTCTTGAAGGCGTTATAATATCCGGGTTACGACGCTCTGCAGGTGTCATAGAGTCGATCATGGCTTCAATACCTTTGAATGCATCATCACTGATGTCGATATCTTTAATTGCTTTTCCGATGCCGGGTATCATGCTCAAAAGATCCTTGATATTTCCCATTTTTTTAATCTGGCCAAGCTGGGTTTTAAAGTCGTCAAAGTCAAATTTATTTGCCCGTATCTTCTTTTCTATTTTCTTTGCTTCTTCTTCGTCGAATTGCTCCTGAGCCCTTTCCACCAGAGAAACAATGTCGCCCATGCCCAGGATACGCTGTGCCATACGCTCCGGGTAAAACACATCAAGCGTATCCAGCTTTTCGCCCATACTTACAAATTTGATGGGCTTTTGTACCGTATATTTAATAGAAAGCGCAGCCCCTCCGCGGGTATCACCATCTAATTTGGTCAGCACCACCCCGGTAAAATCCAGTCGATCGTTAAAGGCTTTGGCTGTATTGACCGCATCCTGGCCCGTCATGGAATCCACAACGAAAAGTATTTCGTTAGGGCGTACCGCTGATTTAATATTGGCAACTTCGGTCATCATTGCCTCATCTACTGCCAGCCGGCCGGCCGTATCAATGATCACTATTCCGTTACCTTCCTGTTTGGCCTGCTCAATAGCATTTAATGCGATCTGCACTACATCTTTATTATCCGGTTCGGTGTATACCGGCACTTTAATCTGTTCTCCCAGCACTTGTAACTGATGTATGGCCGCAGGACGATAGACGTCGCCCGCTACCAGAAGGGGCTTTTTATTTTTTTTGCTGTTGAGGTAATGAGCAAGCTTACCGGAAAAAGTTGTTTTTCCCGAACCCTGTAAACCGGCTATGAGTATAATTGTAGGCCTGGCGGATAAGTCGAGTTCCACTTCAGTACCGCCCATCAATTCGGCAAGCTCATCTTTTACGATCTTAACCATTAGCTGACCCGGAGAAACGGAGGTCAGTACCTTATCACCGATCGCTTTGTCTTTTACCCTGTCTGTAAACTCTTTCGCGATCTTATAATTGACGTCTGCATCTACAAGTGCCCGCCTTATCTCTTTAACCGTACTGGCTACGTTAATCTCTGTTATGCGCCCTTCGCCCTTCAGCAGCTTAAATGCCGAGTCGAGCCGTTCACTTAAATTATCAAACATTTGTATGTAATGTTTTTTGAAAGGGCACAAAGATAATTAATATTGTGGTATTGTTTGAATGGGGAATAGCTGATTGTTTCCCGCAATGGGGCAACGGAGTGCGACGGGCAAAGATCAGTTTTTATTGCAGTAGCACTTTCTATTTTTTGCTTTACAATTAAACAGATGCGATAAATATAAAAATATCCTGTATGGTCTGAGAAAGCAGGGGCATTTACGGTGAGAAAAGCTCAACTCTTCGCATTAAGAAATATATTGTTATAATAATATTAGCATAGTTGTGCTAACATATGAAGTCGATGTGCTGAGCTCCATTATTACCCTGAAGGAAGCATCTTTGCACCCGTTTAGACACTCCTCTTGACATTAGCGTGCAAGAGCGAATGACAAAAAGTAATGAAGGGGGAAGAAATATAGAGGTACAATCAGGAGCAAAATACTCAAACACAGCCCTACAAACACTCCTGCAAACATGCCACATACTCCCCATTGTCACCCTGATACTTCGGCGGAGCTCGGTACAGGCTCAGGAAGGG
>JBEBVI010000402.1:0-4203 GCA_040392805.1 Taibaiella helva | reverse complement strand
CTTGCTTACCCCGGATCTGCAGGCTTCTTATGAAACGGCTGTAAAATACCAATTCTACCACAGCTTTGCCCTCGGCTTGTCCGGAGTGCTTTATTCCGCATTCCCCTCTGCCTGGATCAAAAGAGCCACCTGGATGTTTATAGCCGGTATCATTTTATTTTCCGGTTCTATTTACCTCCTGGTTTATCTCAAAGCCGCTTCCTCTATAGGATTAGGCGGATTGGGCATATTAACACCCATAGGCGGAGTCCTGTTTATTATCGGCTGGCTGATGTTATTACCGGGTATATACTCCGGGAGGAAGTAATTATACTTCTCGCCCGATGATTTTGTGCAGCATTGTTTTAGGCCTCCCCCTTAGTCCCCCTCCGGCGGAGGTGGAAACAAGCAGTGAAAAATACGTGATTGCATATTTTTACCCCTTAGATAATAAATATCTCATGGGGTGAATGCGGTGTACAATATAAAAATTCAAAAGTCAAACGACAAGTGGTTTTGACTTTTGAATTTTTACTTCTCTATATGATAGTCGAGCAAAGAATCTGTGTATTTGCGTTTATAAACGTCCATTATAGAGATATCGAAAATAGTTTTAACGATGCCCACACCTTTGGAAAACCACATTACGGCTGTTCCGCAGCTTACGTAGTTCGGCATTAAAACATGTTTTGCTTTTAGCTTGTTCTTGATTTCAACCACATCGGTATAGGTCTTGCCATTAATGGTCAGCGTACCGCCCGTTGATACTACTTCTCCTTCCGTCAGAAGGTTGAATTTATTACCTGCATACGTGATGCTCCCCGTATTCGACCAGGTATTTCCTACCTCGGCATTTTCCTTTTGCACGACTACGGTATAATAATTTTCCTGGCTGCCATCCACATCGATTAACATGATATACAGGTCGCCGTTCTTACCGAAATATTCGGGCGTTACATAAGCGGATACGGTATCGGTCGTTTCAAAATAACTATACGTTCTGTCCTCTTTAACCGAATCCCTTCCGGTGGCTCTCCTTATCGTAACATCACCTTCATTTGAAGCGTACATCCACCATGATCCGGGTGTCGTGGGCATAAATTCGGAAACAGGTTCATTTTCATCCTGGAGCTTTGTGTTATCTCCTTTTTTTGTACAGGAAGCCCATACGGTTATCATTGATAAAAAAGCAACGGCAAAAAATCTGGTGCAGTAATTCATATTTATTTTGTATTTATTCAGAGCATTTTTATACCCCGGGTTTTTAGAATTTCGCTTATCTGTTCATACGGTTTCTGAAGTCTGAAACAATAATGCTTACAACAGACAGAAACAAAACAATCGTACAAAAATAATAATATTTCCTTTTTGTTCAACATGGTAAAAGAGCCTGTCTAAAAAGTGTATAAATTTCACACAAAGAAACAAAGATTACAAGGTCACTACGTAAAAATATTTATATCCTTCTTTGTTTCGTAGTTTTCTTCGTTCGCTTTGCGTGAAATAAGACAGCTTTTTTCCGGATTATTTATGATTTAGAATATTTGAGCGTTACAAACGGGCTACCGGCGTTTTTACATCATGGTAAAATAAAAACTGCCATCCGGCAACTGCACCCTCTTCTCCCCATTTCTCCCTGAATTGCATGGCCTTCTTACCGTCAAAATCATACTTGGCCACATATTTTATTTTCATTTGCTTAAACTGTGGCGCCTCATCACCGCCATAAAAAATGACACCGTTTTCCGAATCTATCTTAAACACAATATGCTGGGGACTGTGCGCACCGGTATGCTCATAGTGAATATAATCGTCAATCATACCCCGCTCGCCATCTAACCAGTGCACTCTGTCTGACGACAACAGGGGTTGCAGCTCTTCCGGATAGTAAGAGGGAAAGCCCACCTGCAGAGCATATTCCATTTCCTTCCGGTATACATAAAAAGTAGCATTGGGAAACAGATTGATGTTCAGCCCACCTGCGTGATCTTTATGAAGATGTGATAGCAGAACTTTAGTAACATCTTCCGGATGTATATGATGCCCGGCAAGATTCCCTGGCAGGTGTGCCCTGCCTTCCGGATTATTAAAGCCCAGCCCGGTATCTAACAATATGATATCTTTTTCATTTACCAGGACAAAGGGTTGGACCTCTACCAATAAGGAGCCTGTCGGTCTGTCGGTTAAAATATCTGCACCTGCAATAAAAGGTTGGAAAACCTTATCATGGCCTACTGTAAATGTGCCTTCCGAAAGAGGAATTATTTGTGTCATGAATATATCGAATATTAAAATTTAAGTAAAAAGCAAAAAACAACCGGATAGCATACAACAATCCGACCATACCAATTAACCAAAGCACAGAAAGGCGGCACTGTTCTATGGTCAAAAATATTACCTTTGCACTCCAATATATTTTCGCATGAATCCTCAAGAACGTTATGCCCTGAGAGGCGTGTCTGCCCAAAAAGAAGAAGTGCACCAGGCGGTGGCAAAGTTAGACAAAGGACTTTATCCGAAAGCTTTTTGTAAAATATATCCTGATTATTGGGGCAATGACAATGATTATTGCAATATAATGCATGCTGACGGGGCAGGCACCAAATCTATTATTGCTTATCTGTATTGGAAAGAAACCGGCGACCTGAGTGTGTGGGAAGGCATAGCTATAGATGCTATCGTCATGAATATTGACGATATGCTGTGTGTAGGCGCAACCGGGCCTTTTACTTACTCTTCTACGATCGGCCGGAATAAAAATCTTATTCCCGGGGCGGTAATTGCTTCTGTCATCAATGGCTCCCAGTCTTTTTTCCATACATTGGCCGGCTACGGTATACAGGTACATTTTATGGGCGGTGAAACAGCCGATGTAGGCGATGTGGTAAGAACCGTTATTGTAGATGGAACAATGTCGGCCAGGATGCCCAGGAAAAAAATCATCACGACGGATAATATAAAGCCCGGAGATGTCATTGTGTCGTTTGCTTCGTACGGGCAGGCTGTTTACGAAAAAGAATATAACAGCGGTATAGGCAGCAACGGGCTGACCAGCGCCCGGCACGAATTACTGCATCACGATTATGCAGCTCAATTCCCGGAGAGCTTCGACCCGGCACTACCTGAGGAAGTAGTATATAATGGAAAATATAAACTTACCGATAAAACAGAAACGCCTCTTGATGCGGGTAAGCTGTTGCTTTCTCCTACCAGGACATACGCGCCGTTAGTCCTGAAAATCCTGGAAAATCATTTTGAAAAGATAAACGGCATTATACATTGCAGCGGCGGTGGCCAGACCAAATGCCTGCATTACCTTCCGCAAGGCCTGCAGGTAATTAAAAATAACTTAATACCACCTCCGCCCATATTCAGCATGATACAGGAAGCTGCAGGCACCGACTGGCGTGAAATGTACCAGGTATTCAATATGGGGCAGCGATTAGAGATGTACACGGATGAAAAAACAGCTGACCGGTTGGTAGAGCTTGCGGATGGCTTTAATATAAAAGCGCAGATAAGCGGGTATGTAAAGGCTGCTGATCAGAACTCGCTCATTATCGAAAGCCCCTGGGGACAGTTTGAATACCAGTAGCTCATCTTCTTTTGATATCTGGTATTCCCTGTTGAAACTTCACAACGCAGGTAGAGACGCGATTAATCGCGTCTCTACAAGTAGGAGCATAGTGTTAAACCGAACCAAAGATGAATCTTACTGAAATCATTAAGATAACCAAAGCCACAGTCATTCCCGGAATAAGTGAGAAAGAAGTCCTGGAGCTCATTACCGACAGCCGGAAAATTGTACATCCGTCAAGGGCCATGTTTATTGCATTAAAAGGAGCACATCGCAACGGACATCTTTTCATACATGAAGCTTACCGGCAGGGTATACGTACTTTCCTGATCAGCGAAACGATCAGCTTTTCCGACTACCCAGGTGCAGTTTTTCTCCAGGTAAATGATACACTTCAGGCATTACAGCAAATTGCCATAGCGCACAGAAATAATTTCCATTTACCGGTTATCGGCATTACCGGCAGCAATGGTAAAACCATTATAAAGGAGTGGCTTTTTCAATTGCTTTGCGACCATTATAAAATTGTAAGAAGTCCCAAAAGCTATAATTCGCAGATCGGTGTGCCACTTTCCGTCTGGCAAATACAACCACAACATACCCTCGGCATCTTTGAAGCCGGTATTTCCCAACCGGGAGAGATGAAC
>JBEBVI010000401.1:0-4215 GCA_040392805.1 Taibaiella helva | reverse complement strand
TACAGCATAAATTTTATGAGTAGAGAATTGAAAGTTAAGAGTTGAATGTTGGTGTTTTTTGTGATGTATGCTTTACTTCTTTCGGTTTAGGAGCTGTCTAAAAGCCTTGTTGTTTCTGCTCTGCAAGAGAGAAGTTCACATTGAAGCGAACAAAGAAAACAAAATTTACAACGACAGTAATTCAAAATAAATTTACGATACACTTTGTTTCTTCAATTCGTTGTATTCTTTGTGTGCAACCACCTTTTTTAGGCTCTTTTTGTAAAAATTATTTTGTCTGCTATTTCAGAAGAATGCAGAGGGCTTTTATCATCTCACCTCCATTTTGGCTTTGGCTTTCTTCAAAAATATTTTTGCTTCCATGCAACAATGCTTTGACTTTCATCAGAAAAAATTCGTCATCAGTTTGAGGTGCTGTATTAGATTTAACTTTTTATAAAAAAGCGCTGTATTCATAAAAGAACTGTTTTGTCAAAGACCCAACTTTTACAGAGGAGGTATATGAGACCTTGCAGGTAGTGTAGCTTATGAGTGCTTAGCGTTCACGCGATGTTATTGGCTTTGTTTGTTATGTGTGCCGGGTTGAACCGGGAGATATGACCGAATATTTGAAAAATATCATAATATTTTTGTTGCTTTGTAAGTGTTATTAGAATATTACCTTATGACGGACGAGTACATACTCTTACCTCTTTATCATACCAGATTCTATAGCCTTAATTAATGATGGGACGATTAAATGTATTCTATAAAGTGCATGATAAAATGAATATACTGATCTGCTATTTTAAGCTTTGGACTGCCGCCATGTTAGGCTTTATACTCCTGGCTTCCGGCATAAAACTCCACGCTCAGTATGGAAATGTATGGGCTTTCGGTGATAAAGCCGGTGTTGATTTCAATACCAATCCGCCAACGCCTGTTACTACGCGTATCAATACCAATGAAGGCTCTGCGTCCTTTTGTAACGGCAACGGGCAGCTGCTGTTTTATACTGATGGTACGTCTGTATGGGATCGTAATAATGTGCTTATGCCTAATGGTACGGATTTACCGGGATTAGGAGTAAATATTACCAATAGTACCACGCAGGGCGCTCTTATTGCACCTATGCCCGGCGATACCCTGAAATATTATATCTTTTCGTTGGGGGCATATGAATCCGGTACCTATACAGGCCGGCTGTACTACAGCGTTGTGGATATGAGTCTGAATAACGGATTAGGCGATGTATCGCAGAAAGGCATTTTACTGGACACGGGGCTGACCGAGCACCAGATGGCCGTGTCTGGCAAAGATTGTAACATCTGGTTATTGGTGGTTTCCCGTTCCAATGTTTTCAAAGCTTATGATATTGGCTTAAATGGTATCGCCCCGCCTGTAATTTCACCAAGGGTAGCAGGAGGAGGAACCTGGAATGGTATTTTAGGCAGTATTGATATATCCCCTGACGGAAATAAACTGGCCATTGCACAAGGTAATTTAGTGCTATATGATTTTGATGCCGATCTGGGAACGATGACTAATCCATTTATATTGGATAGGGTCTCGAGCATTAACTATTACGGGGTTTGCTTCTCCCCGGATAATTCAAAATTATATGGTAGTACCAGCGGCTTCTTGTGGCAATATGATTTAAGCCTTACTGATACTAACGCTATGCTTGCTTCCAAAACACCACTTGGCGTTTTGGCTTTCCCAGCCCTTAAAAGAGGGCCTGATGGAAAGATCTACTGTGCAAATAACGGCAAGAGCTCTTTGAATGTTATTAAACAGCCTGACTCGGCCGGTTTAGCTTGCCAATATACGCCTGAAGGTTTTTCTTTATCTCCCGGAACAAGATCTATATTAGGATTGCCCAATTCTACAACGATAGTAACGTCAAGAACGTTTACCCGTTCGCAGACGGATACTTTTTATTGTAAAAAACAGATTGTATTAACGGCTATAGATACTTCCGGTATCAATTATATATGGGACGATGGCAGTACCGGACCATCGCGCATCATTAACCGTTCAGGCACCTATTGGGTCCGCTACGAAATGAGCAGCCTGTGTAAGGTGGATGAATATGTGGATACATTTCATATCGTGCATATGGAAAATTTTATACCCGGAGATGTACGTATCCTTACCAATGACACTACCGTATGCGAAGGCTATGTACTGCGTATTGCCGCTACCGGAAGTGACAACTATACGTATCGTTGGACACCATCCGACGGTGTGAGTGATACTACTGCACTTGAACCCGAAATTACGGTATTGCGACCCGAAGTATATACCTTAAGGGCTTCTTATCTGGATTGCGCAGATACGTTAGTAACCATCTCCATAGGTATGGAGCGTAATCCAAGGATAGAGCTGAGCAAGGATACAGGGGTATGCCAGGGTGTAGAAGTAGCCCTGGAACCGAGAATATCACCGTACCGGAATGACTACAGTTATGAGTGGTCGCCTTCTGACGGCTTAAATAAGCCTGACAGGCCGAATACGCATTTTACAGCTGATTCCACAGCTATCTATACGCTTAAAGTAACCACACCTACAGGGTGTGCCTCTGCAAACAGCATCAGGGTTGTCGTTTATCCGGGAGGGTTTGGCTCGGCCATTCCTGACACCGGTGTGTGCCCGGGGAGCGCCGTGGCATTATGGGCTGAAGGTGGCATACATTACCACTGGACGCCTTCTTATGGTCTGAGCGATAGTTCCATTGCCGCACCTTTAGCTTCGCCATCAACACCTACCCGGTATACGGTTTATATTACCGACCTGCACAACTGTGTCGATACGGAGTGGGTATTCGTAAATATTTATCCCGAAGCCATACTGGAGATGCCAGATTCCGTAACGATCTATCCGGGTGAACAGTACCTGATCGAGCCGGGTACTAATTGCCATTACTTCCAATGGTTTCCGCCATCGGGACTGAATAGTACGGAGATAGCCCATCCTATAGCCAGCCCCGAAGTAAGAACACGTTATTTTGTTACCGCCGCTACCGAACAGGGGTGCCTCTTAAGGGATTCTATAGACATCTTAGTTGAAGGTACGATCATAGATATGCCCAATGCCTTTACACCGGCAGGCGGCGCTCATACTTTTAAACCGGCCAAAAGAGGTATTGTACAATTAAAGAGCTTTAATATCTATAACCGTTGGGGTAAACAAATATTCAGTACCACCGATATAGAGGAAGGCTGGGATGGTACCTATAAGGGAACTCCGCAACCGCTGGGTGTATATGTGTATACCATAGAAGCCGAAACCGACAGTGGGAAGATATTTGTGAAAAAGGGTAATGTGACCTTGGTAAGATAGTGAATATTCGTTGGACCATTTGAAGTAATGTTTCACACAACGGGATACAATAGGAAACGATTGACTGTACAGGTTGGTTTTAAGCGCGGAGCTCCCGGACTTATTATAGTAATGTGACTTTGATGAGGTAATGGTTTACTTTAAAAGTCCCAGATCAATAGCTTTCTTTACCAGGCTGGCAGATGTTTTTACCCCAAGCTTTTGTAAAAGATGCAATCTGTGCGCTTCCACCGTTTTTTTATTGACAAATATTTTGTCGGCTATTTCCTGGCTGGTTAGATCCTGGGTAATAAGCTCTAATATTTCTTTTTCCCTTTGTGTGATAGAGAGCGACTTATTGACGGTAGACTGTGATTTTGCAACTGTTTTCCTGATAGCAGGGTCAAAGTATTGCTGCCCCCTGGTTACAGATTGAATGGCTTCTAACAATATGATTTCGTTACTTGTTTTAAGTACATAGCCCATCAGCCCGTTTTGCAACATGGATTTGATATAGTATTCGTGTTCCATATTGGTTAAGGCAATGACCATCATATTAGGATATTCTTTGCTCAGCGCAGGCATTAGCTCGTCGCCTGTTTGATCTTGCAACTGGATATCCAGGAGCAAGACGTCCGGTTGTACTGTCTTTAGTCCTGTCAGTAATTCTTTGGCACTTTGATAAGTACCGGTAACCTCTATATGCTCATTTTGTTCGAGCATGCCTTTAAGGCCTTTTATCAATAAAGGATGATCATCAACAATGGCTATCCGGATATGTGTCATATTATTATGTTTGTATTGCTGTTTATCGGGAATTCTATTTCAATAATAGTACCCGATGTTTTTTTTCTCTTTATGTTTATTACGCCGCCGGCTTCAGTAACTCTTGTATGTATGTTTTTTAGTCCCATG
>JBEBVI010000400.1:0-4219 GCA_040392805.1 Taibaiella helva | reverse complement strand
TATTTTTTTCCAAGGCAATTATTATCTCAAAAACTCACCCAATTCAAAATTCAGATTTTTAATCGCTGGGGACAACTGATTTTTGAAACGACTGATATTAATGGTCGGGGATGGGATGGACAATTTAATGGGAAAGCACAACCTGAAGGGCCTTATGTTTACTTGATCGACTTGGAAATTGACGGTAATAAACAGGAACGTTATCAGGGGAACACTATGCTAATACGGTAAAAGCAAATATATACTTACATACTATTGTCACTACAAGTACAATATAAAAAAATATTTTTTAACCATCAAAAATGATTAAGATGCACAACATATTCCATTCGATATTGATAATATTTATTCTGCTGTTTTCAGGAACACTCCTATACGCTCAACAGCCACGGATAATTAATTTAGAAGCGACTTTAAACCTCCCTACTTCTGATGCCACTGTTTACAGTGGAGATATCATTCATACACAAATGGCAGTGGCCAATAACGGGCCAGATACTTTGGTTGCAGGTGATACCATATTATTCAGATATCAGTATACTGCTACCGAAGGTGGAGGAAGTCAAACAAATGTTTCTTTACTTACGCTCAGCCAATCTTTACTTCCAGGCCAAACACCCCTTCTTATTAATGCCGATATACCATTTAGTAATGGTACAGCCTATCCAGTACTGCACCTGAATTTTTGTGTACATCTCTTTGATCCAAACACAGAGCCGGTTATGTATACAGGCAGTGATGATACACCCATACGTGTATCTTATAATGATCCTGACACCACCAATAACACTGGCTGCACTTCTATTATCATTGAAAATAAGGAAACAGGCATTGCTCATTCAGATATTCAATCTGTGGAACAGTTAAAGTTATATCCTAACCCTGCTTGTGATGTAGTAAATTTTCAACCACCTTTATCCCCAAGTGGGAACCTAAAGGTAGCTATTAGAGATATCACTGGGCGGGAGATATCGCAAAAAGAATATAAAGTGCAAAATAATCAACCCATTGCTTTACCAATTACCCTATTGCCTGATGGAATATATTTTATAGAAGTGCAAACAGCATACAAGCGTACTTCGGGTAAATTGATTGTTCAAAAATATTAAGTCTTTATACCCTCTTGACGAACCAGGGTGTAGGTATAGCAGAATTAATCCATTTCCTTGGCAGGTAAACTTAGGGAGGGTAAGTGATTACAAGAATTTGACTTTATTAAAACCATAAAACACAAAGATCAATGAAATACCTTTTCCTGGTGAGTATATTGGCAATTTTAAATTTTAGAAGTGTTGCACAGCAAACCGGCAGTTTTAATACAACGATCAACTTTATGGGTCAACAAAGACAATTGTCCCTTTATGTACCGCCAGATTATGATTCCAGTCAGGCTTATCGTTTACTGGTGGGACTTCATGGTTTGGGGGATAATAGTAATAACTTCAGAAATGTTGCAATGAGTACCGGAGTGAATTGGCAAGCCTGGTTAACGCACACCATTTTTGTTTTTCCTAATGGCAGCAGCGATGGTTATTTTTATAGTCCGGCAGGTTATGAAGATATTATTGAGCACAGTATAGCTTATGCCAAAGCCCATTATCATATTGATACGGGCAATATTATCCTCCAGGGGCTTTCTATGGGTGGAAGGAACGCATTAAAATATGGGTTGGAGCACTTCTCTGAATTTAAAGCCTTACTGCTTAACACACCAGCCATTCAGGGTGTATTGGATGCCTATGCACAGATACCTGTGTCGGGCAGTTTATTTGCCTATCAGAATGCATCAAAAATACCCATCTATATTACTTTGGGGGATTATGATGCAGCTTACCAGGCACCTATAGATTCAATGTATGAGCAATTGGTAGCACATAATGGTATGGTACGTTTTTTTCATATCCCAGGAATGGGTCATACTATTCCACCTATATCCAGCCCTGTGATGCAAAATTTTATTCCTTTTATGGATATTCCAGCATCATCTGTTCCGGATGCAGATTTGATTAAGATCAAAATGGAACCACGCTCTTGTGATAATTCTGTAATGGCCAAATGCTGGGTACGAAATTTAGGAAATGATACGCTTCATTCCATAAAGATGCATTACAGCTGGAATGGAAAAACTTTTCATTATACCTGGACCGGAACATTGGCTTCTTTTGAACAGACCGATATTGCCCTGCCACCGCTTACTGCTATTTCTGGCACACAAATCCTGACTGTAACTATAGACTCATTAAATACGAATGTCGTGGATATTGTAACGGACAATAATAAGCAGTCAACTTCTTTTGAATGGGTGGATCAGGGAGCAACGCTACCCTTAACGGAAGGGTTTGATGACATTGCTGTATTTCCCCCGGCAGGCTGGCTACTGTTTAAAAGTGGTGATTATGGTTTTGGAGATTGGATGGTGTCAACTGTAAAGAAGACTGGGAAAGGAAGTGCATTTTGTTTTAATTCGGGTTTCAATTTTTATAATGAAGGTCGGGAAAGCCAGTTAATATCTCCGGTATTAGATCTAACCTCTGCTGGTACACCTTTTCTTAATTTTGATCTGGCTTATAACTACCACCAATGGGGACCACCATATTACAGTGCAGAATTTGATATAGCAGATACACTGGAAATTTACATGTCTGCAGACTGTGGAATTCATTATAAGCTGCTTTATAAAAAAGGTGGTGCGCAACTTTCTACTTTTGCATCACCAATTGTAAATCCGACGACGCTAAATGCTGGACAAATTAATCCTGGGCCGGATAATTGGCGTACAGAAAGTATTAGTCTGGAAGATGATAAAGATGTAACAGAAGCTGTAATTAAGTTTGTTTATAGGTCAGCAAGAGGTGGAGCAATAGCATTAGACAATATCAATTTTTCAAGTACATCACTAAATATTTCCGAAACGGATAATCGCAATGTATTCAGACTTTTCCCGAACCCAGGCGAGGGTCAAATAGCTATGAAATCGGAAAGTGTCCTGCACAATGCAACTTTAAGCATGAGCGATCTGGCTGGAAGAATGCTCATGCAAAAAAAAGACCTTAGCGGTAGTATGTTTTCGTTTGATATTTCTACTTATCCGGCTGGGATGTATATTATTGAAATATTGGAAGGAGATAGGGTATTCCGTAATAAGCTAGTAAAAGAATAATATTATTAGGGGGACAACTTTCAATTTCTAATTACGAATTACGAATTGGCGTTGAGTCGTTGCGACTTCTTTGTGCCTTTGCGGGAAACTCTTCAATTACCAACTCACCATTAATCATTAATAAATAAAATGGACATACCTTGGCTGATTATGCTGATCGTGTTCCTGGCGAGCACTGTCTTTACAACATTCGGATTAGGCGATGCTTTGCTGGCCTTACCTTTCCTTACTATGACGATCGGTTTGCAACAGGCTACCCCATTGCTGGCCTTATCGGGCCTTACGCTGGCCATCTGCCTGATGGGTTCAGGTTATAAACATATCCGGTGGAGGGAAGCAGCTAAATTGGTCTTAGGCTCACTTTGTGGCGTGCCGATCGGTGTGTGGTTGCTGGCGCATACCGATAAAATATGGATGCAGGGCGTTGTAGGTGTGGTTATAGCCTTGATTGCCCTTTATAACTTACTAAAACCTTCTTTGTCCGAAATCGGAACAGACACCTCTGCACCCGTATTTGGTTTTATCGGAGGTATTCTTGGAGGCGCTTTCAATACCAGCGCTCCGCCGGTGGTGCTGTATGGTACTAAAAGGAAATGGTCGCCACAGGCATTTGTGGGCATGATGCAGGCCTTCTATTTGCCGACAGATGTATTTGTAATCACCGGGCATATCAGTAGCGGCCTGCTGAATGAGACAGTAATGGGTTATTACCTGTGGTGCTTGCCGTTGTTATTACTGGCTGTATATGTCGGCCATAACATAAAGAAAAGAATAATGGTCGAAAAATTTCAGAAAGGTATTTTTGTAATTATCCTGGTTGCCGGGGTTTTGTTGACGGTAAAAAGCTGGTTATAAGCTATACTATTGTCCTGCTTATATGCCAGGTTCACATAAACCTTTTAACTTTTCAATATTTACATTTTCAATAATTAATTGCAGAAAAAAGGGTTAATGGACAAAAAAGTACCTAAGAATCGCTGAAATCCTTATTGGGATTATCTTTCGACAAATGAAAGGTAATGAATAAAAAAACTGCTTTTACTGTGGGAGCAAAATTGT
>JBEBVI010000399.1:0-4224 GCA_040392805.1 Taibaiella helva | reverse complement strand
GTCTTTGTTTGAAAACGTGACGATCTGCACCAAAGGAGGCGATGATCTTGACCAAAGACGTGATCATCTGCCCCAAGCAGGTGACGTCTTTGTATGAGTTTGTGACGTTTTGGTACGAGCTTATGACGTTTTTGTATGAGATAATGCTCCTTTACAGTAAAAAAAGGAGGGCATAAAATCAAAACGGGGCTGTATTGATCTGCCCAACCTATATTATCTCTCAGGTTTGACACGATTTTCTGCTTCATCGTCTGAAAGGTCTGATTTTGCTACATCGATTTGCGCTTTTGG
The DNA here is from genome assembly GCA_040392805.1 of Taibaiella helva. Classification (GTDB taxonomy): domain Bacteria; phylum Bacteroidota; class Bacteroidia; order Chitinophagales; family Chitinophagaceae; genus Taibaiella; species Taibaiella helvus_B. The sequence continues at coordinate 3,933 of JBEBVI010000399.1, read as the reverse complement.
AGAAAATGCAGTGTGCCGGTTTTCTTGATACTACTGCTATGTGTACTACACTATGACATAAAAATCAAAGCCGGAATGCCATTGCCGGTGTTTTCTCCAACAACAAAATACAATTATACTTCTCGCCTGATGGTTTTGTGCAGCATTGTTTCAGGCCTCCCTCTTAATCTCACCCGCTTGGACGGGACAGCCGCTCCGGCGGAGGGGGAAATGAGCAATGAAAATAAGGATTGCATTTTTTACCCAGTTAGAAAATAAATATCTCCTGGGGTGAATGCGGTGTACAATATAACTTAACGCTGCATAGCGTTCCGCGTTGCAGTATACCGTTTCTAAAAACATAGAAGAAAAATGTGTGTGGCGCCTATCGGAACCGTCTGAAAATAGGTATAAAAACGCGTAACATCAGTTATTAAGAATGAAAATGGCCACCTGTGGTGAAACCATACAGGTAGCCATAATAGTTGAACGTGGCATTGACGTTAAAGTAATCTGCTTAAAGTGTTCAAAATTTATCTTGTCTGCCGACTGGCTATACTCTCTTCCAAATTTACCTTTAGGGTAAAACTTATTTTTTATCATAAACATTCCAGCCATGATCCTCTGTGGCATCATCGGCAGGGTAGGCAAATGATTCGGCTTCTGCTTTGCCATCTTTACATTCATGCTTGTAAATGGTAACGGTGCTGTCTGTTATATCTTTAAAGAACATGATAAAGTATACCCCGTCTTTGGAAATGCTGCCGCCCTTGCCGGTGCCGATCCATCTTTTTTCGTCTCCGTTTTCCATATAGCTTTCCGTATACATGATATAATTTGTGCTGTATGCCGGACCGGTCATAACGTATTGTACAGAGTCGGTATAAAACACGAGGTGTGACTCTTGTGCGCCGACATTGGGTATCTCAAATTTCCATACGTAATGGCCGGAGAGGGGTATCTTCACCCCGCCAGCGGGAGGGTTATTGTCGGGTTGGGGATCATCCTTTTTGCAGGAAGAAGTAGCTGAGCTCACTAAGAGAAGGAAAGGAGCCACTAAAGTAACGATGCACTTTTTCATTGTTATTTGTTATTTATCTGGTATAGAAATCAGAAAGTATTGTTGCCCCGATACGAGAGCAGTATTTAAGGCCACGAATATCCTTAGCCGGATATGGCCAGGCTTTTTTGGTACCGCAGCAAATGAATATGGAATTTTATATTAAGTACTGTTACAATACGCAAAACTGTTATTGTGCCTGACAATGTATTTTGAAGCTGTCCGCTTTCCAATGGTACAAAAGTAAAGCTATATGTTTCTTAGGGCTGACAAAATCGGGAAAAACTATGTCATGACTCTGTAAAAAGTTAGAAGGAGATGTATGTCTAAAGGCTCCGAATACAGAATGCTGGTAACACTGATAAGATGGATTATACTGTTCGTTATCTGCCTCGTGTTGATAGCGCCCCTGATTGGTATAAGCTACGGGGCGAATAACGGTTGTATAAAAAAGATCCCGGTAAAGAGACTAAACCGGGATCTTTTTTGTATCTGATGTATGCTATGTACGTGTTTTTTTAGGAAAGTAGCCTTTGCCTTAAAAGGAACTCCAGCTGGCTGTTTGAGATGTCCAGCTTTTCAGTCATTGTTTTGATCGTGTCTCTTTCCTGGAAGATCTCGTAAGCTCTTTCTATTGTGCTTTCCAGCTCTTCTTCGTTCCAGGGCTTGGTTAAGTAGTGGAAGATCTTACCTTTATTAATGGCATCCACAACAGCATTCATATCTGTAAATCCGGTAAGCAGAATACGGATCGGGTCTGTATATTTCTCAATTACCTTTTCGAGGAATTCAACGCCGGTCATATTAGGCATACGCTGATCGGTAATGATAATATGAACTACATTGTTCTCTAAAATATCAATAGCTTCTTTACCACTCAACGCTGTGTATATTTTATATTTTAATCTGAAAGTCGCTTTAAATGATATTAAATTGTTCTCCTCATCATCTACATATAGAATTGATATTTTCTCATTGTTCATCCTGCGGTATTTTATGGTTTTCTAATATAAATGATTTGTCTAGCTATTATTTTTTCAACACGTAAAGATAATTCTAATTCTTATTACTAAATCAAATTATCATAAAGATTTTATTTCTTATGTATTCCTGTTTTATATTTTTCCAGGACCATATATTTTTTATGGCTGGTCTGTATATTGATTTACAGGAATTCTGATCACAAAGGTAGCACCTTCTCCAGGAGATGAGGTTACTTCGATAGTCCCATTGTGTTTTTCAATTGTTTTAAATGCGATAGACATCCCTAAACCGGTTCCCTGCCCGACATCTTTTGTTGTATAAAACGGGTCAAAAATTCTGGCTTTTGTTTCATCACTCATTCCTATTCCATTGTCTTTAAACGTAATAGAAACATAATCACCCTCTCGATTGGTTTGAACGGTCAGTACACCGCCGGCTTGTTCTTTGAATTTTTCCTTTATTGCGTACAGGCAGTTTGAAATAATATTTAAAAAGACCTGGTTTAATTTACCCGGATAACAGTGAACCGGAGGTATGGCGCCGTATTTTTTTTCGATCTCAATATTTCCCACCATATTATTCACAATAACCAGTGTAGATTCAATGCCTTCGTTGATATCGGCAGGTTTTAAGACATCTTCGTCGAGGCGGGAGAAAATGCGCAGGCTTTTAACTATTTCGGCAGTACGTGTGGCACCTTCGTTTATGCCTTTGAGCAAAAATTCTATTTCCTTTTTCAGGTAGCTAAAGTCCTGTTCTTCTTTAAACTCTGCCAAGTGCTTTAGTTTCATTTCGTTAGGTATGTCTTTTACCTGATATTCCTCCAGCAGGTCTATGGTAGCCAGCAACACATCTACGTCCCTCTTCAAGGGGCCGATATTGCCCGTTACAAAATTGATAGGATTATTGATCTCGTGGGCTATGCCTGCGGTAAGCTGACCTAAGGAAGCCATTTTCTCTGATTCCACTAATTGCATTTGTGCCTGCTGCAGGTTGTGCAGTGTGTGGTTAAGCATTTCATTCTTATTGAGCAGCTCCTCTGTTCGTTCTGCTACTTTTCTTTCCAATATTGTATTCTGCTCCTGTATGATGCGACTGTTTTCTTTTGCTATTCTCAGGGCCGCGAGCCTGGACTGGTCTTTTTCTTTTTTCAGCGTATTGATCCTGTCGGCCAGTGCAAAAGAGAGGAGTATAGCCTCAAGTGCCGAGCCTACCTGGACGGAGTGAACAGTAAAGAAAGTATACCTGAAAATATTAAAATCCTTTAGGACAAACACGATCACACTAATCAGGAAAATACTCCATGCTATAAGGAAGAAAAGCGCTTGTTTCCTGTTCTTGGGGTAGACAGCAATAGCTGTTATTAATATACTTACCGCACCGATTGCAGCTATAACGTTTACAACATTATAACTAATGATCGGATAGCCGATCATTAGAAGTACGATTGCCAGAATATCGGCAAACATGATCAGGGTGAGCAGCAGATGGAGGCGAGGGGCATATATCTTAGGCTGTAAGAAGAAACGTACGAACATAATTGTGCCAATGCCAGACATAGCGCCGCAAAAGGTAAGAATATTTTTATCGAACCAGCTGTTTTCGGCAAAGTGCAGCCTCTGATCATATCCTAAGAGTGTAAGCTGTGCCAGCGTTACCCACAACATGTAGTTGACGTAATAAAGATATTGTTTGTCTTTAGCAGAAAAATAGATGAAGAGATTATACAGTATCATTGCAGCCATGATACCGAGATACATGCTTGATAATGTATCCGTATCTGTTAAAGATTTAATTATCCGGCTATTCGGTTCTACAGTGATCGGAACCAGTAGCTGCTTATTGCTGCGTAGCCTCATATAGAAGGTGGCGGACTCGTTTTGCTCAATGGCACGATGTTCCCAAAGCAT
>JBEBVI010000398.1:0-4268 GCA_040392805.1 Taibaiella helva | reverse complement strand
GGGCCTGGTCGAAGGGACGTGACGGCAGGACGAGGAAGAGCTACTGTCTATGTAAAAAATACAGTTATTTAGCAAGCCCCATTATATTAATCGAACTCTATCAGCCCCATCTGTACAGCTATACGTAAGAGACCGGCTGTATTTTTTACATTAAGCTTCTGTAGCAGGCTGTAACGGTGACTTTCCACCGTTCGCTGGCTCAGGTATAGCTTTTCGGCAATCTCCTGATTGGTGTATTCTTCGGCGATCATCTTGAGTATTTCTTTCTCCCGGCGGGATAAAGGTGTTTGGAGCGCCTGGTCTCTTCCTGTTTTCAGCAGGCTTTTCATCCAGCGCTTTTCCAGTTCTTCTTCCATAAAGGTATCACCTTCATAAACCTTTCGGATAGCCTGTATGAGAACAGCGGAATCGGCCTGTTTGGTTACGTATCCCTGGCAGCCATGCTGCATCATGTCTTTAATATGGAAGATGGTGTCCATACTGGTTAGCGCTATCAGTTTAAGACCGGGATATGTTTTACTGACGATTCTCGCCAGTTCGTTGCCCGAACGATCGGGTAGCTGGATATCCAATAAAAGAATATCGGGTACATCCTGTTTCAGCCCTTCCAGTAATGCTGCTCCTGTTGCATAAACGCCGGTTATAATAAAAGAATGGCTTTCCAACAGGCGGCATATACTCTGAACGACCAGCGTGTGATCATCTACCAAGGCTACTTTTATGGGCATAGTGCTCTGTCTCTTTTTATCAGTGAAATATCCAGTTCAATATAAACAGAAGTACCTTGCCCCGGGCTACCGGTTATATCCATGTTTCCCTGTAGCGCCCTTACTCTCGTCTTCATATTCGTAAGCCCGGTTCCGTTTGTGATCTCGTCCGGGACGATACCTCTGCCATTATCTTCCACGGTAAGTATCAGCAACGAATCATGACAATCCAATTGTACCAGGACTTTTGTGGCATTGGCATGTTTGATAATGTTTTGCACCAGCTCCTGCACCATCCGGTATATGGAAAGCTCAAAGTCCGTATCTAAAGGAGGGACAGGCCCTTCCTGGTGTACATTGATCTGAATACCCGTAAATGTACTGATTTTTTCACAATAAGTATCAATGGCGGCCATCAGCCCGCGTTCGATCAGGATACCGGGCATTAGGTTATGGGCTGTTTTCCGCAGCTCCCGGACTGTTTCATCCAGGTAGCTTACCGCTTCGTTAAAATCCGGCTGGGGCATGGGGCATTTATCCTGGAGCATGGTAAAGTTGATCTTAGCCGCCGACAGTTGCCCGATAATGCCATCGTGCAGCTCATGACCAATACGGGCACGTTCTTTTTCCTCCCCATAGATCAGCGCCTTTAAGTTGCGGATTTCTTCCCCTTGCTGCCACAGTTGCAGTTGTTCCTCCTGGCGTTTGCGCCAGTGTAGATGGTTGCGACGCAGCAGGAATAACACTATCGATAGCAATAAGGTACTGAGCGTGCTGACAGCGATCCACAGGTTCTTTTCTTTAATGCTACTTTTTTGCCGTATGAGCGAAAGGTTTTTTTCTGCCAGTAATTTATCTTTTTCGGAAGTGCGGTATTTTACTTCCAGCTCGGTCAGGGCTTTTGTTCTGTTGGCGTCCATGAGGGTGTCGCGTATGAAGGTATAAGATTCTAAGTGGTGCAGGGCTTTGGTATATTGCCCGGTTTTGGCATAAAGTAAGTAGAGCGATTTGTCAATATCTGAAAGATATAAACTGTTATTTGTTTCGATGTCATACTTACGGGCTTTAAGCAGATAACTAGCTGCTTTATTATACTGTTGGGTGTTAATGTATATAGCACCCAAAGTAGCCAATAACTTAATGTCTAAGTTTTGATTGGAGAGTTTGCCGGTACTTTTTATCGCCAATGCTTCTTTAATGTAGATAATTGCTGAGTCGGGTTTGCCCATATTGGTATAAATAGCACTAAGAAATAGATATGCCTGTTTGGCTAAGATGGGGAAACTGTCATCCAGTCTGAGTGCTAATGCTTGTTGTATATACGTAATTCCCTTTCTATATCCGCTTCCGTCTTTGTTAATACCGTCCTGAAAGGTTTGCTGCATGTAAGGTTTGTTACTATTCGCATAAGCTCCACCGATGGCTATCAGTGAACTTGCCAGCCAATTTCTATTCTCTTTTTCCAAAGCTATAGCCTTAACTTTTTCAAGATAATGTATAGCCATAGATATATCAGAGCGCTGGGTCATATAAATGGCTCCCAGTTCAAAACAAGTTTTTGCATAATGTTTTTTATCGGGGTCTGCATCAGGATGTTTTTGCAGGAGGACTAATACCTGAAAATAGCAATGTATAGCGCTATCAGTGTTCCCCAAGAATCTATAACACATTGCCTTCCTGATATTAAGCTCTATTTGTAACGCATAGTAATTATTGGCCCGAATGTGGGTTTCCTGCAGCTTAAGCAAGTATAAGGCTTTTTGAACAGCGCTTTGCTCCATGTAGATTTTACTGATCGCCATACTACTGATTATAATACCATACTCATACCTGTTTTTCCGGCAAATGGCCAATGCCTGCCTGAAAAGCAGGAGTGCACTGTCACTGCCTTCTTCATTGTCTGACAGGATTTTGGCTGTGCGGTAAAACCTTATATACTTTAGGGAATCTTCTGTTGTAAATACAGACCTGTTTTTTCTTATTGGAGTATTGTTTCCTTCCATATTAAGTTGCGCAAATGATATGCAGCAGGAAAGCATAAGAAGAAGTAAAAATGAGATGGTCAGATACTTCCAGCCTGGCCGGAGATCGCAATACCGTATGGTATGGCTTTGACCTGAAAAAGAAAAATAGGGAAGCATAATGGAGAATTTAAAAGACAAGATAAAAAATAGGATTGGCTACGGTAAACTAACAGGTACCGGTGACCAAAATGGTATATTGTTAATACCGGATCATAAATGTAGGGAAAATACATTTGTACAGGTTAAGTATTTATACTGAATTACTATTTTCGGTATATAGACGGTTGTAATGGAAAAGGGTGCTTACTACTTTTACATTGGAAAATATATAACCTTTGGCTTCTGGAGGGTTAATTTTTGTATGATTATATTCACTTCTTAAATACTCTTATTATGCAATTAACAACTACACTGCAATCTATTGCCGGAGCATTACTGGTCCATATCAATTATTTAACCTCTAAATACAATTTGATTATGCAAAAAAAACAACTACTGTTTGTATTCATTCTTCTTTTTTGTTGTAACGCACTAACCCATGCCCAACGGGAAAATGTATGGGTAATGGGCCTCGGGTGTGGCCTTGATTTCCGTAATGGCAACCCGGATACTTTTACAACTTCTATTAAACCACATAAGAGGGCCGCTCCGGAAGCAAATGCTTCTGTGTGTGATGATAACGGCAACTTCTTATTTTATACAGACGGTAATACGGTATGGTATCGTACTTATGATACAGCACTAAAAAACTATGTATATGATACCATGTTGAATGGTTATGGAATAGCAGATGCTCGTTTCCCGACTATTACCAATAGTTCGAGCCAAGGCGCCCTTATTGTACCTATGCCCGACAGCGCTGATAAATACTATATTTTTTCTTTAACCACTGATAATTTAGAGCATTCTCCTGTAAATGAATGGGGACGTTTATATTATAGTGTAGTGGATATGAGGCTGAATAATGGCTTAGGGGGAGTTGAGCCTAATAGGAAAGGCATTTTAGTAGATTCGAACTTACAGGAAAAAATGATATCTGTAACCGGGCGACGCTGTAATATATGGGTGCTTACTTGCGATTATGAAGGAAAATTCAGAGCGTATGAGATCACCGGTTCCGGTATCCATACGCAGCCGGTAATATCTTCTGCTGGTATAGGCTGTGGTGCCGCCAGTTTGGGAATGATTGCAGTATCGCCTGACAGGAAAAAAATTGCTTCTGTACAAAGTTGGACTGCCCTCTATCACGCACTTCCCAATTATTCTAATTATAGTGAAGCCGCTGTAGCGCTTTTTGATTTTGATGTAGCTTCCGGTATGGTTTCTAATCCTGTTACACTTTTGCCATATGTAACACTTAGCGCTAATCATCTATCGTTAGGTTCTGATTCCACAGGTTATGGTGTTTGTTTTTCTCCCGATAACAGTAAATTATACTATTCTAATATGGGCAGCCCACGTACAATCTTTCAATTTGACCTTAGTTCAGGGAATCCTGTCACCATGGCCAACTCTTGCACGTATATGGGTAGTGTGA
>JBEBVI010000397.1:0-4307 GCA_040392805.1 Taibaiella helva | reverse complement strand
TGTCTCCTATTTGAAATTGGCGATTGACGAAAAGAAGAATGAAATCTTTCTTACTGGATTAATGAATACATCAAAATTTCCGCATCCTGCCGGCCTTTCTTTTGACCTTGATCCTAGGCCCAATGTGGTTAGTCACCCATTAGCAAACCATAGTCTCTTAGCCTCTCGTACTGGGTTCGTGGTAAAATTAGATTCATCAGCTAAATACATTTGGGGTAAAACCTATTATGAAACTAGTGCAGGACAAGGTGTGGCTTCTAAAAGTATAACAATAGATGTCAATGGCAATGTATTATTAACAGGTAATTTTACTGGAACAGTTGATTTTGATCCGGGGCCGGGCAAATTCCCTTTAACATCAGAAATAGCAACCGGTAATGGTGATATCTTTATCGTAAAAATGGACAATGACGGTAATTTTATCTGGGCAAAGAGAATTGGTGAAAAAGGAGTAGCTGGCAGCGGATCGACGTATTCTATTGCTACAGATGTATGGCAAAATGTCTATGTGACAGGAGACTATGAATCCCCTGTAGGAGGTGCTACAGACTTCGACCCCGGACCGAATGTCTTTAATTTAACTCCAAATGGGGACGCAGCAGATATGTTTATCTTAAAACTGGATAGCAGTGGTAACTTCTGTTGGGCTAAAAGTTTGGGAGGCAGAAGTTCCCGCGATCGGGGTTTTGCCATTGGTGCCAGCAATTCCGGAACAGTATATACACTAGCGACTTTAACGCCTGACTTAGATATAGACCTTGATCCCGGGTTAGGCGAATTTAAGGTAACCCCTCCTGTTCCCAACAAATTCCATGCTGCATTATCATTATTGGACACGGCAGGTCGTTTCATTTGGGGAGGATTACTAACAATAGGTGGCGATCCGCTGCTTTTGACGACTTTGGCAACCGGCAAAGCTATATATGATGAGAAAATAGGTTGCTTTTTTATTGGAGGGGGCTATCAACCTTATAGCCCTCTAGACAAGGAACCCATTATTGATTTTGATCCCGGCCCTGACTCCATACCAGTAAACTATTGGGGAGACAGAAGTCTCGATGCTTTCCTGTTACGGCTGTCTCCATGCCTATTAGAAGATACCATTGTTACAAACGCCTGTAACAGTTTTACTTTCAGAGGTAAATCCTATACAGAGAATGGACTGTATCTTGATACTGCCTCAAGAGCTCCCGGTGTTTGTGATAGTATCTTCGTCTTATCGCTTACCGTAAATGCAACCAGTACAGATACACTAAGGATAACAACATGCGATAGCTTTCATTTTGACGATCAGACTTATACGACAAGTGGTAATTATATGCATACTTTTTCTTCAAGCGGCAATTGCGATAGCACCATCATTCTGAACTTGGATATAACAGGCCAGACGCCGGATACAGCAGTGCTGCAATCAGGAAATACCTTAACTGCCCTCGCTTCCGAGGTAAGCTACCAGTGGATCAATTGTGACAATAATGTTCCTGTTCGAGGTGCCAATACCCAAAGCTTTATTCCCGAAAGTGCTGGGAACTACGCCGTAATAGTTACCGGCAGCAGCGGCTGTAGCAATACCTCCGGCTGCTATTACGCTACAGGCAGCAGTAATGTAGAAGCATTGAATAAAGATAACTATATACAGATATTCCCCAACCCGGCCGGAAATGTATTGAATATTGCTGTTGCTCATCCCTTGCAGGATGCTGACATAAGAATAAGGAATATATTGGGCCAGGAAGTTATGAGACAGCATAATGTAAAAGGCAGGGGTATGGCTATGGATATCCATGCGCTGCCTGCTGGTTTATATACGGTAGAGATAAAAGACAAAGGATATACAATAACGGTGAAAGCGGTAAAGGGTAATTGATTCCAATTAAGAATTAAGAATTATGCCCCTTCGGTTCCTGAGTCTGTCGAAGGACCGATGGGATATGTTGGTTAAGAATTATAGATTAAAAAGTCAAAACAATATTGGTGTGTTGGTTTTAGTACAATCCTGTTTGTCTCCCGCTTGAAAGAACTAAAAAGCGTTCCGAACTATAGTGTGTATAGTCCCGTAGGGCGGGAGACAAAGTGAAGGTTGATCTGCATCAGCAACGAACCAAAATTTAAAAAGAAGCTGTCTTTAAAATTAGAATATGGGTAAAAGAATAACAGTATTGCTATTTATAGTGTTGGCTATGGTTACATCAACCTATACAGATGTCCATGCCCAGTATAAACGTATATTTTATGAGTCTGGCGTGCAGCCATTTGCCAAGAATAATGTAGCAGTAAGCTACACAGGGTTTAAGCCTACATTTCCTGCTACCTATAGTTGTGGCGTCGGGCCTTACCATATTGGTTATTTCGTATCTCTTCTATTCATCGTATTTCGTACTCCTGATGCTTATACATTTACTTTTAGCAATCCGATCAAGCATATCCGTATAGAAAGTGTTGGTCTTTATAATACGGACTTTATTACGGTATCTATAAATGGAGTTCCCTATACCTTAACGAATGCGCATCTTTACCCCTTAACAAGCTATAATAGTTGCGGTAGCCGTAACAGTGTCAATGCGACCATTGTTGGCGGCATGATGACGGGAACACTGCCAGCCACTTATTCCGGTGCTACTTCGGCTGGAACGTTAATTATAAAAGAGTCCGGAATATCCTCCGTTACTATTGCATGGAGCGGGTTATTATATCCCAATGGCCAAAGTGGCACTGTTGCGAGCGTTTATTTCGGCCAAATAGATGCTACTAACAATGGCCCGCTATGTGCCGGAGACTCTTTACAGCTATGGGGCGATACCACCATTACAGAACCGGGCACCTTTCACTGGCAAGGCCCCAATAGTTTTACTGCTCATGAGCAAAACCCGGTCATTTATCCTTTCACACAAAAAGATACCGGTATCTATACCCTTACTTATGTAACTGGTGTAGATACCTTTACCGATACTACAAGGGTTACTATATTGCCTGGCCCGTCCATTCCTGCTATAAGTGCAGATAGCCCGGTATGTGCAGGCACTCCACTACAGTTGTCGGCCTTAGCTACGGCAGGCGCTACTTATTCCTGGTCGGGGCCTAACGGCTTTTCGGCTGCTGGAGTGTCTGTTACTATTCCCAATATGCAAAAAGCACATGAGGGCATTTATACCGTAATCGCCAGCCTGGAAGATTGTCATCCCCGATCGGTAAAGGAGATTGTCGTTACGCAGCCGGTGCTCCATAGTTTTACCGAAGTGGTTTGTTCCAATGCAGGCTACGATTTTAATGGTCAATACCTAAATAAGTCAGGTGTATATACCGATATCTTTAAAGGTAATAATGGTTGCGATTCCACAAGCAGGCTTAACTTAGTTGTCTTACCCGGGCCGGAGGTCATGGCTTCATTTCCAGATACAGATGGGCAGCTTTGTATGGGTGATACGGTTATGCTATATGCCGGAGGTAATGCCGCACGCTATACCTGGTACAATAGCAGGTATAGCAACCTGGGCGAGGGAGGTCAGCTTCCTTTCGTATTGCAGCATACGGCCAACCGGGTATGGCTAACCGGTATTTCCGATAATGATTGTATAGATACTTTTATAGTTTATATTGCGGCAGAGGGCTGTTGCCAGCTCTATATGCCCAATGCCTTTAGTCCTAATAATGACGGTATTAATGATGTTTTTGTGCCGGTAACCAATGGCCATTTTAATCAGTACAGGATGGATATATTTAACCGTTGGGGCCAGCGGATATTTTCTACCAATAATATAACAGGTTGGGATGGCCATTATAACAATAAGCCCGCTGATATAGGCACTTACTATTACTACGTTGTGGCCGATTGCCTGGCCGGGGAAAAGTTGGTAAAGAAAGGGGAATTGGTGCTGGTGAGATAGAGTGAGCGTAGGGCAATAGTATATATAGTATTGAGACAAGCTGTTCAAATGCTGTATGTGTTGTTCGAAACTTTAAGTTTCAAACTCTATATTATATTGCCTCCGGCAATCCCGTCATATTTATACTAAAAACTATCTCTTTTTCCATTGGCGAAGGATGTGTTATTGCGACAATCGCTAAAAGCGATATAATAGTGCTGCGAAATTTTAAGTTCGCATAGCATCTTTTACGTAACAAATACAAATACTATGAATAAAATTGCAATTATTGGTGATTACAACAATGATTACAGACCTTCCCAGCTGGCGCCCGAATCCATTCGAGAGCCCCAAGACTTGCCGGTATTTAATATGCCACTTATTTTGCGATTATAATATCGCGAATTCTTTGAATAAAAAGATGTTAATACGAAAGACACGGTC
>JBEBVI010000396.1:0-4312 GCA_040392805.1 Taibaiella helva | reverse complement strand
TGAAACAATCAAAATGCACAACCTTATCGCTACCACATTACCTCAACCGGTATTTATCAAATATCCTGCGCGACATGAAGATATACAATACCAAACCGGTAAAGCACAGTATAGAAGTGATGCGGTACATCCACTCAAAGCTCAGGTTTTCAGCTATAGTGGCCCCGGCAAGCATACCGCAGCCTACGCCGATATCAAAACCTGTAAGGTAAGTGGAATTTGCCGTTCCCCTTTTTGATGCAGGCGCCATATTAACATAAATGGTCTGCAAAGCCGGCAGCAAAGTTCCGTAGCCTATACCGATAAATAAAGCGGAAATATAGTAAGCGTAAACATAATGGAAATAAGAGAAGCAGAAAAAAGCGGCGCTGACCACTGAAATGGCAAAAATGACCACTTCGTGAATATATCCTTTATCGACCAGCTTACCGGAGGTTATCCTGGAAACAATAATGCCCAGCGCCAGGAACAGAAAGAAAAATGCGGCATTACTGATACCCGTTTCCTGCCCGTATAGTATAGCGTATGCCGCCAAAGTGCCCCAGCCAAAAGTGATAAAAAGCTGGTTAAACAATATGGGAATTCCTTTGACAAGTAAAAAGCGATCCAGGGAAAGAGGTGTTTTGTGCATTTTTTCAGGCACGGCTTTCAATGGCACTTTTATAAATGATATGGCGACTATGGCCAGCAGCCCCATGGCAATAGCAACAGTTATAAGACTGGAAAAGCCATACTGCTCATAAATACGCATAGCCAGGAAAGGTGCGGTAGCCATCGCCACATTCATGTTGACGCCGAAATAACCGATCCCTTCGGCCCTGCGCGAAGAAGGAATAATATCGATCGCTACGGTATTGGCAGAAACGGAAGACAGGCCCCAGAACAAGCCATGTATAAATCTTAAAGCAACAAAAAACGAGACCGTCACAGCGAAATAATAACCCGAGAAAATAGCGATAAAGCAGGATACCCCCAAAAGGTACACCATCTTACGGGGATACATATCCACCAGGAAACCGGAAAAAGGCCGGATGATCAGAAGAGCCAGGGCATAGGAGGAAAGGATGATACCTACTTTAGAATGTGCAATGCCCAGTTCCTGCGAAAGATACAGGGGTATGGTAGGCATTAATAAATTGAAAGCGCAGGCCGTTAAAAAATTGGCGATACACGCTACAATAAAATTCCTATTCCATAATACGTCCGGTTTATTTGTAAGCACGCTTCAAAGATAGCAACTTATTTCACATCCGGCTAAAGACCTGGTTTATGCAGCAACCATCAGCTTCAGGGCGTTATCATTTTCCCGACAGGATGATAAGTGTCCGAAACCCTTCTCAAAAAATTTTTCTTCCCCATAAAATATTTTTCCTCTTCAGTTGTCTACCTGAATAGAGCGCTCTGAAAAATATATAATAAAAAAACAACGTAAATGATGACAACAAGAGGTTTTGGAATGGGATTCTTTGGAAGAAACCCTTTCGACAAAGAAGCAAGAAAACAATTCCGCGAAGAATGGTCTAAAATGACCGACAGTGAAAAACTGGAATTTGCAAATGAACGATTCGGTGGTACGGAAGAAGACCACTTTTCCGTAGAGAAGATAGACGCCCGCTGCGAAGAATGGCTGAAAATGACAGCAGAGGAAAAACAGGCATTCGTTGATGAGCGTAAAGCGGCCTTCGAAAACCGGATGAACGGCATATGTGGTTTCCGGCAGCACAGGCATGCATAAAGCAGGTGGTATATGAAAGAGCGCTTTCTGTCCGGAAAACAGAGGTGCTCTTTCCATGAATAAAAAATTATATTTGGGGAATGGAATAGGAGTCCGGCAACACATCGCGGTATGGAAGATCATCGTAAGACCAAAGACATGCTGCCGGGGCCTTAAAAACAGTAAATATTTTCAAATGAGATCAAGAGGAATAAAAATAGCTTTCACAGGCATTATAGTGCTGGCTGCGTTAAGTGCAGCGGTCATGCTATTATGGAACCTGGTGGTGCGGGGCATTTTCGGTCTGGCCTCAATTAACTTCTGGCAGGCGCTGGGATTGTTATTATTGACCCGCATTCTTTTCGGGCGATTAGGGTTTGGTGCGAACAGGATGATGATGCACGGCAGGGGAAATCCTATTCATGAAAAATGGATGAAAATGACACCGGAGCAACGAAAAGAATTTATTAATAAAAGACGGCAGTCCGGCTTCAGGTACCCTTTCGGAATGGAAGGTTTTGACATGAAAGAACATGAAGAAGGAGAGGGAGACAAATAAACAGGCCGGGAAAGCAAATATCGGAGATCTTGTAGAAGAATACCAACCGCAGCTGAAATCGTTCATTGGGAAAAGGGTTGCCAGCAGGGAAGATGCAGAGGATATTCTACAGGATGTCTTTTATCAGCTGGTCAAGGCAGTTGAAGACAATATCAGCCCCATCAGCCATGTTACTGCATGGCTGTACCGTGTAGCCCGGAATACGATCATTAATAAAGGGAAAAAAAAGCACGAAGAGCAGCTACCTGCTTCCCGGTATGACGATGAGGGGAATGTGCTTGAAGAGTTATCGAAAGTACTGTTCAATGAGCACAACCCCACTCCCGAAACAGAATATATGCGGTCGCTCGTATGGAAAGAGCTGGAAGCGGCCCTGTCGGAATTACCACAGGAGCAGAGAGAGGCTTTTGAGCTTACAGAATTGGAGGGACTGCCGGTAAAGGAGGTCGCAGGCGCTATGAATATACCTGTTAACACCCTGTTGTCCCGTAAGCATTATGCGGTAAAGCACCTGCGCAAACGATTGTCCGTATTATATAAGGATATTATGGATTATTAATTATTTCTTCCGAATATTGTACAGCATGTAACGGGTCTATTTTTAAGATGCCTGTTTTTGAGGTACAATCCCTGTACAATCATTTAAAATAATTAAACTGCAGAATGGAAAACTACACCATCATATTGCTTATTATGTCCCTGATGATCGGTGCATCAGGCATAGCAGAGAAGATAAAGATTTCGGCTCCCGTATTATTATTACTGATGGGTATGGGCATCGGCTTTATGCCTGCCATGCCGGGTATTGAGCTTAACCCGGAGATCATTATGCTCCTTTTTCTCCCGCCGTTGCTGTATGATGCTGCATTTAATATTTCATTCAAAGATTTCAAGACCAATATCAATACCATCAGTACACTGGCTATAGGGCTGGTATTCATTACTACCGCCGGTATTGCAACAGTGGCACACTACCTGATTCCAGGTATGGACTGGCCACTGGCTTTTGTGCTGGGGGCTATTCTTTCGGCTACAGATGCGGTTGCCGCTATCGGCATTACAAAGGGTCTGGGTTTGCCCCACAAAACGGTTACGATCTTAGAGGGAGAAAGTCTCGTCAACGATGCTTCTGCACTGATCGCATACCGCTTTGCTATAGCTGCCGTTACCGGCATTGCCTTTATCTGGTGGAAAGCGCCGTTTCAGTTCCTGTTTGTTTTAGGCGGCGGATTTCTTGCAGGGGCGCTCGCTGGCGCTTTGCTGGCACGTGTACTTCGCTTTTTCCGGGGCAATGATCTGGTGATCATCAGTCTGACACTACTCATGCCCTTTATTACTTATCTGGTTGCGGAGCATTTTAAAGTTTCCGGGGTTATTGCTGTTGTCATATTAGGACTCAACATGTCGCGGTTAAGTCGTGAAAAATTTCCCGAGCGGATCAGGAACCAGTCTAAGCATTTCTGGGATGTCATTATTTTCCTGCTCAACGGGCTTATCTTTTTACTGATCGGGCTTCAGTTTCCTATTGTATTAAAAAAGATGAACGCCGCAAACATATGGCCCTATATCGGCTATGCCGCCGTAATAGCGCTGGCCGCTTTAGGTATCCGTATGATACGGGTTTATTTGCAGCAATTCAACCTTCAGAAGGCTTTCCAGGGCAAGCGACCTATCAGTGAAGAAGCCCTGTTTGATTCTAAGACGAGCTTTATCATCACCTGGTCGGGAATGCGTGGTATTGTTTCACTGGCTATTGCTATCGGTCTTCCGGCTGTTTTAAAAGACGGCACGCCTTTTCCTATGCGGAATGAGATTATTTTTATTTCTATTGCGGTAGTCTTATTCTCACTACTGGGGCAGGGACTTACACTTCCGTGGATTGTAAGGAAGCTGGGTAAATAAAAAGATACCGATGGGAACTCCCATTGCTAAGACAGGATATTTTTACAATTCAAATTTTAATGTAACCTTATTAATTAATTACTTAGTTCTACTTTGACAAGTTAGATTTTTCAAGTTTTTGCTCGTCTATCCCTGTC
>JBEBVI010000395.1:0-4314 GCA_040392805.1 Taibaiella helva | reverse complement strand
TCACTTGTACTGAGCTGTGCCGAAGTAAGTACCGTCATGCCGACCCCTTCGGCTATGCTCAGGGCGGGCTTCGTGGAGGCATCCCCCGGACTTTGAAACCGGGAAGTTATTTTGACACGGTTACTTAATTATTCCCGGGAAGCTTTTTCATTGATGTATTGTTCGGCTATTTCGGTAAATAGTTCCATTAATGCTCCCTGCTGTTGGGGCGTACGGGAGGTGTTACTGTATGCTGACTTTTTTGCAGTTATCGCGGTATTTGCCATTGTAATGCTGTTTTTATTACCGATAAAACCCCGGAGACTATGTATTGTTTAATATCTTATCCGGCTACCGAACATTTAGCAAACCCTTTGCATGTAAAGCCAGTAAAAAAAGAAACAGTAAGGCAGTGCTACACCTGGAATACACCACTCTTCCACTCCTTTTCTATAGGCGCATTGTCAGCTGCCTTAATTCCTTCCGATATTACTTTACGGGTTTGGGCAGGGTCAATGATTTCATCCACCCATAACCTTGCCGCAGCATAATAGGCGGACGTCTGGTTATTGTATTTTTCGGATATTTTCTTTAGCAATTCCTTTTCATTTTCAGGCGCTATTACTTATCCTTTGGCTTTGAGAGACGCTACCTGTATTTGTAAGAGCGTCTTTGCTGCCTGCTCTCCGCCCATGACCGCGATCTTGGCATTAGGCCAGGCATAAATAAACCTGGGATCATAAGCTTTGCCGCACATGGCGTAATTGCCGGCACCGTAGCTGTTACCAATGATAATGGTAATTTTAGGTACTACCGAATTCGCTACTGCATTCACCAGCTTTGCCCCATCCTTAATAATACCGGACTGCTCGCTCCTTGTACCTACCATAAAACCGGTTACATCCTGCAGGAAAACCAGTGGTATTTTTTTCTGGTTGCAGTTTTGGATAAACCTCGCAGCTTTATCGGCGCTGTCGTTATAGATAACACCGCCTAACTGCATTTCTTTTTTCCCGCTTTTTACTATAGTCCGCTGGTTGGCTACTATGCCCACTGCCCATCCGTCTATGCGGGCATAACCGCATACAATCGTTTTGCCATAATCTTCTTTAAACTGGTCAAACTCCGAGCGGTCCACGATACGTTCAATGATGTCTACTACATTATAAGGTTTGGTATTGTCGACGGATACCAGCCCGTATATTTCCTCTGCATTTTTAAGCGGTTCTTCGGGGGTTGTCCTGTTAAACCCGGCATGTTCCGGTTCGCCCAGCTTGGATATAATACGTTTAACCTGATCCAGGCATTCCCGCTCGGTTTCAAATTTGTAATCGGCAATACCGCTGATTTCAGTATGCATCCTGGCGCCGCCTAATGCTTCAATGTCTGCATCTTCTCCAATAGCAGCTTTAACGAGGTAAGGCCCGGCTAAGAATATAGAGCCATTGCCTTCCACCATGAGGGTTTCATCGCTCATTATCGGTAAATAGGCGCCACCGGCTACACAACTACCCATAACTGCAGCAATTTGCGTAATGCCCATTGCACTCATTTGTGCATTGTTGCGGAAGATGCGTCCGAAATGCTCTTTATCCGGGAAAATTTCGTCCTGCATAGGCAGATACACACCTGCGCTATCCACGAGGTACACTACGGGCAGCTTATTTTCCATAGCAATTTCCTGTAACCTCAGGTTCTTCTTACCGGTAATGGGAAACCAGGCTCCGGCTTTCACCGTGTTGTCATTGGCCACTATTACACATTGGCGCCCCGCTATATATCCCAGTCCGGCTACGGTACCTCCGGCCGGGCAACCGCCTTCTTCTTTATACATATCGTAACCGGCAAAGGCTCCGATTTCGATGAAAGTGCTTTCTTTGTCAATAAGGTATTGAATACGTTCACGCGGTGCCATTTTGTTGCGTACCCGGGCTTTTTCCATTGCTTTCTTGCCGCCACCTTCTTCTATTTTTGCCAGCTTTTGCTTCATTTGGCTTATAGCAAGGCGCATAGCATCCTCATTCTTGTTAAATTCCAGATCCATTAATGAAGTATTTTGAGAGGGTAAAAATAGGTATTTTATAAGGTTAGGCCGTAATAATTACAAAAGCCGGTTTTGTGGTATAAGATGGCAGATAAGAAATGAAGCCGGTCAGTGAGCCGCTGAAGTGAACCTGTTATGCTTATTAGCGATCAGCGATTCGGGTTTTAGCTTAATATATACTATTTTTGAGCCTTCTTTAGGGAGCATCTTTTTGCTCATCAGTTTTTAATTAAATAACTATACGGATATAATGTATCAAACTATTAAAACGGAATTGAAAGATGGTATTCTGGCCATAACCATCAATCGCCCGGATAAGATGAATGCTTTGAATAAAGTGGTAATTGAAGAATTGGGCAGCATACTGGAAGATGTTTATAATAAAGCGGAAATAAAATCGGCAATAATAACCGGTGAAGGCACCAAGGCATTTGTGGCCGGGGCGGATATTACCGAATTTACAGATCTTGATGCTCAGGGCGGCGCTGATTTAGCGCGCCTGGGACAGGAAAAAGTTTTTAGTAAAATAGAAAATGCGCCCAAACCTATTGTAGCGGCGGTTAATGGTTTTGCTTTGGGTGGTGGTTGTGAGCTGGCTATGGCTTGTCATTTCCGGACGGCGAGTGAATCGGCACGCTTTGGGCAGCCGGAGGTCAACCTGGGACTGATCCCGGGTTATGGAGGTACGCAACGTCTGGTACAACTGATTGGTAAGGGTAAGGCAATGGAACTATTACTGTCTGCTGATATGATAAAGGCGGCTGAAGCTAAAGCATTGGGTTTGGTAAACTATGTGTTTACTGCAGAGGAGCTATTGCCTAAAACGGTGGAATTACTGCTGAAAATACAAAGCAAAGCGCCGGTAGCCGTACGTAAAATAATTGCATTGGTCAATGAGGCAGCCACGGTGAGCAAAGAAGGTTTTAATAATGAAATTACTGCTTTTGGCGATTGCTTTGCAACAGAAGATAAGAAAGAAGGTACTGCGGCCTTCCTGGAAAAAAGGCCGGCTGTTTTTACCGGGAAGTAAGCTCATCAGCCCTCACTGGCAGTATCAGGTCAAATATATTTTGTCTACATATTCAAACTTTATTACGTTGATTACCACACTATTTACTGTTTTGAATTGTGACTTTTGATTTTTGACTTAAACGTACCACCTAAGCCTTGGTAATTGCAGAAGGCAGAACTAATTTGGCCAGGTATTTTGAATTGTGATCATTTTTTTTTAATCTTGAGAAAAATTTATGTACATGAAAAAAGGAGTGTTATTATCGCTCTTCTTTACATCGCTATTAATATTGGCGGGATTACAGGGCTGTAAAAAGGAGAATGGACTGGGAGTTGATAACGATCAGGTCATCAAAACACCGTATAGCCTTTATGCTTCCAATGATCATGGGTGGCTGATTCATTCCAACGATGGGGACAGGTTTAGTAATGTTTTTCCTCCGGATGGTTATCCTATAAAACGGATCGTTACTTCGGGCAACAATCTTTTGATCCTGAAAAAGATACTGCATATGAGCGCTAATGACGGCCATAATTTTGACCCCGTATTTCAAGACGTGGAGGAATTCCCCTGGCAGAATATGGTGTATAATTTTCTGCCCCAGAATCGCCTGTATATAACCAGTACAACCGGCAGGGGCGTATCTTACAGTGATGATCATGGTAGTACGTGGATTACAGATACACTATGGCATGAAGATGTTTCAGGATCCGTAAAAGTATCCAGTTTTTCAGGGTTGGGGAATGGTGCCATATTTGGTTTTGCACATGCGAGCAATACTCTGGTTAGAAAAGATAATACAGGAGAGGTATGGAAGCCGGTAGGCATGGAAGACTTCACTGCAGGGGCAGGCGCTCAGTACTACTTATCTTCAAACAGCAACACTTTATTTTTAACCGATTATAATGGTGCTGATGGCGTTTGGTATAGTGAAGATGAAGGGCATCACTGGAAAAAGATGGAACAGGGTGATCTGCCCAATAATATACATTGGAACTGCGCAGCCTCTCCCAACGGCGGACAATCTTTTCTTGTAGGTACCGACTCTATGGGTGTATACCGTTCGGAAGACGGCAAGATGGTATCTGCAACAGTGGGTTTAGAAAGATATACTACTGTCTACAGTATGACTGTAAAGGCAAATGTTTATAAGAATAATGTGGTCAGAAACTATGTATATATTGCCACTAATATCGGCATTTTCCGTAGCGAAGACAACGGACAAACCTGGATAAAGCGAACTCTTAACGAATTTGACGGAAAATTCATTTCCGTGTAT
>JBEBVI010000394.1:0-4330 GCA_040392805.1 Taibaiella helva | reverse complement strand
TCTTGTGGCCTTTTTCTTGTTATCTTTCCGGGATTCCCTTTTAACTTCTATTCATAATTTGAAGTTATTATATCTGCACACAGAAACATTTTTTACCTGGCGCCGTTAAGTAATAGACTTTGTACCTTTGTCTGAGATCATAATAATTACGAGAATGCTGAAATATATAAATGTTTTCGCTGCAATGGGTGTATTGCTTTCAGGAACATCTTTTGCCCAAAATGAAACTGATGCGTTGCGCTATGGTCAGACAAGTGGGGCGGCTACAGCCAGGGCCTTATCTTTAGGAGGGGCAGGCGGCTCTTACGGAGCCGATTTTTCATCGTTGTCTATTAACCCGGCGGGGATAGGCGTTTACCGGAGCTCCGAGATCATGGTCACTCCTGTGCTTCGGCTGAATAATATGAGCGGAAGCTATTTAGGCACCGAAAATACGGAGGACAATACCCGGTTTAATATCGGCAATTTTGGCCTGGTTTTTAATACGACGGCCAAAGGCGAAAATTACCAGAAAAAGGATTGGAAATCGTTTTCCGTAGGGTTAGGCTTTAACCGCATAGCCGATTTTCATAGCGCCGGTTTTTATGGTGGCAACAACACGGAAAGCTCTATATCCGAAGTATTTGCTGCAGATGCTGCATATAACGGCGTTGGCCAGGAATGGGTGCCTCCGTACGGATTCCTGGCTTATTACGGGTATCTGACTGACGATTATTATGCTTCCGTTCCTTACGACTATATTATAAAAAATGGCGGGTCTGTTAATCAGTCGAAGTATTGGAAGTCGAAAGGAGGGATTAATGAATGGACGATCAGTTTCGGAGGCAACTACAGGGAAAAATTAATGCTGGGCGCCGGTCTGAATATTACCAATTACAAGTTTGACCGCACCACAACTTATTTTGAAGAGGATGCTACCGGCAATAAAAATAACTATTTTGAAAACCTTACTTATAATGAATACCTCTCCATAACAGGCATAGGCATTAATGCGAAATTAGGCGCAATTTATGTTGTAAACGATAACCTGAGGCTGGGGGCTGCATTTCATACACCTACGTGGATATCCTTTAACGAAGTATCCGACTATGATATGACAACCAATACGGAGAATTTTAAATCTGCTGTCGGTGCAACGGATATCAACCCTATAACTTTTGTGCAACCGGAAAATGCTTATGCTTTCGATTATGCTTTCCGTACGCCCTGGAAGGCTGTGCTAAGTGCTACCGGCTTCCTGGGGAAGCATGGCTTTATTACGGCAGACTATGAATATGCAGCGTACAACAGTATGCGGTATAACTATAACCGGGAATTTGCCCTACAGGAGCGTTCCATAAATGATGCGCTTAAGAATACCTATAAAGCTACGCATAGTCTGCGACTGGGTATAGAGGGTAAAATGGATAAGTTTATGGGCCGGTTAGGCTTTTCATACAGTACCAGTCCTTTTAAAGATGCAGAGTTGTTTAACGGACAGCAAATGGGGTTTTCTGCCGGTGTGGGTGCACGTTTGGGAAGCTTGTTTATAGACCTGGCTTATGTATATCTGACCCAGAAAATTTCAGAGTTCGGATACCCGATCCTCGTAGCCGATGATCCGGGCCTGGGTGTAAGGAAAATTCCCGTAGGCATTGCCGATGTGAGATACAATAACAGCCTTATAGCGCTGACGGTCGGATTTAAGTTTTAATTTTTCATAAAACCTGTTTAATAACCGGGTCTCGCGGAGTTTTTCACAGCCGCGAGATTTTTTATTTCTACCTTTGCGCCATGCAATTATTAGACGGTAAAAAAGTGTCGGAAAAACTTCTTGCAGAAATTGCCGGTGAAGTTTCGAGTCGCAAATCAAACGGAAAAAAGACGCCACATCTTGCTGCCCTGTTAGTAGGTACCGATCCGGCCAGCGAGACTTACGTCGCCGCCAAAGTAAAAACCTGCGAACAGATTGGTTTCGATTCTACCTTAGTACGTTTAGATGCGGATGTAAGCGAGGAGGAGCTTCTGCAATACATCAGGGATTATAATGCCAACCCGGAAATTGACGGTATACTGGTACAATTGCCATTGCCCCGCCATATATCCGAGCAGAAAGTGATTAATACCATTGATCCGGCTAAGGATGTGGACGGATTTCACCCGGTAAGCGTAGGCCGTATGGTTTTAGGCCAATCCACCTTTGTATCGGCAACACCTAATGGCATCATGCTGATGCTTCAGCATTACAATATTGAAACCGAAGGAAAGCATTGTGTAGTGATCGGGAGAAGCAATATAGTAGGCACACCTATGAGCATATTGCTCAGCCGGAACAGCAATCCGGGTAACTGCACGGTTACCTTATGTCACTCCAGAACAGCCGGTCTGAAGGAGATATGCAGAACGGCAGATATTATAGTAGCAGCCATCGGGAAGCCTAAGTATGTAACGGCTGATATGGTGCAGGAGGGTGCTGTAGTGATTGATGTAGGCATTAACAGGATTGCTGATGCCAGTAAAAAAAGCGGCCACCGCTTAGTCGGCGATGTGGATTTCGACGGTGTTGCGGAAAAGTGCAGTTATATTACCCCGGTTCCGGGGGGGGTGGGGAAAATGACGATATGCGCATTAATGAAAAATACGCTGAAAGCGGTTCAGGATAAATAAATGAGAATGAGACAAGCAACCTCTTCCGGCACTGAAATAGCTTACCCTGTAATGGAGCATTTTTACACATTGCAGGGAGAAGGCTTTTATTCCGGAAATGCAGCCTACTTTATACGCCTGGGCGGCTGTGATGTAGGTTGTGTGTGGTGTGATGTAAAAGAAAGCTGGGACAGCTCATTGTATCCGGGCATAGACATACATACGATGCAATCATGGGCACAGTCTCATCCCGGCAGCATCATCGTCATTACCGGGGGCGAGCCTTCCATGTATGACCTGGAACCCTTAACCCTATCTTTCCGGGCAGCCGGTTTCCGTATGCATATTGAAACTTCTGCTTCCAGTCCGCTGACGGGTGTATGGGACTGGGTAACGTTATCGCCCAAAAAGTTTAAGCCGCCTTTAGCGGAGAATATGTCTCTTGCTGATGAGCTGAAAATTATTGTATTTAACCGGTCTGATTTTAAATGGGCAGAGGATTTCGCACGGCAGGTAAAGCCGGAATGTAAGCTGTACCTGCAGCCCGAATGGGACAAGCGCGAAATGATGACCCCTATGATCATCGAGTATATTAAGCAGAACCCCAAGTGGCAATTATCTTTGCAAACTCATAAATATATTAATATTCCTTAGCGGAGCCAGGCGTTCCTGATCTTTCTTATGACGTTATTTCAAGCTATTATTATCGCAATTATTGAAGGACTTACCGAGTTCATACCCATCTCTTCTACGGCACACATGATCTTTACCAGTACTTTCTTAGGTATACAGGAAGATGAGTTTGTGAAGATGTTCCAGGTGTCTATCCAGTTTGGTGCCATATTGGCTGTGGTGGCTTTATATTGGCGCAGGTTTTTCGATTTTAACAATCTTGGGTTTTATTTAAAGTTGGCCTGTGCGGTAGTGCCGGCTTTAATCTTAGGATATTTATTTGATGATGCTATTGAGCGTGTATTGGGTAATCCGCTTCCTATAGCGATTGTTATGGTTATCGGCGGTATATTTCTTTTATTCATTGACCGGGTATTTACCCGCCCTGTCATCAGCGATGAAAAACAGCTATCTATTCCGCGTGCAGTAGCCGTCGGATTTTGGCAATGTCTGGCTATGATGCCTGGTGTAAGCCGTTCTGCAGCTTCTATTATCGGAGGTATGCAGCAAAAGATGACCCGCCCTGCCGCGGCTGAGTTTTCTTTCTTCCTTGCTGTTCCTACCATGCTGGCAGTAACAGTTTACTCCATCTTCCTGAAGCACTGGCACGTCAATGGTGTAGAGAAGAAAGGGTATGAAATGATCATGGAAAGCAGTCAGAATATAACTGTGTTCCTTGTGGGTAATGTTGTCGCATTTATAGTTGCTATGCTGGCCATCCGGTTTTTTATCTCCTTTCTGAAAAAATACGGCTTTAAAATATGGGGTATATACCGCATTATTGTAGGTATGGTTATTATTGCCTTATTGTTGAATGGCACTATTTAAGGGTTTCTTAAAAGAAGGTATTTGGGACACGGAATTTCCCGTATCCAAATACCGCTCAAGCAGCGCTAAGAAAGAAGGCAATTATATCCGGTTAGTAACGGTATCAAAATAACTTCCCCATTTCTAAGCTTGGGAGATGCCTCCACTCCAGTCGGCATGACGGTACTTACTTCGGCACAGCTCAGTACAAGTGAGGAATTTATTT
>JBEBVI010000393.1:0-4331 GCA_040392805.1 Taibaiella helva | reverse complement strand
AGATGTTAATTACATCGATTTGTTCAAAAAGCTACAGGACAAAAAGGGCTTGTATAATCTCAGGCAGTTTGGCTCCTTACAGGCACAGGCCAAAGCAAAAAAAAGACTTTACGACAATATCCTGAAAGGTATCCGCGGGCATCATAATAAGAAATCAGTAGATATCATCATCCAGAATATGCTTAGTGAAATTGAGATCCTTCATGACTTCAATTTACCGGAGCAGGCCATGCGTATGTTAGGTAAAGCATATCTGCTTGCCGAAAAGTTTGAGAAGTATGGTCTTTTACTTCAGATCCTGGACTGGGAAAGCAAACTGAATATTGTATTAGATAAGCCTACGAGGTCAATGGAAAGTATTGTTGCCGAGGAAAATGAGGTGCTTGAAAAATTATCGCAAATTATGCTGATGAAAAGCATTTATAATAAGCTGAAACAGTATAAAAGGCAGCAGGGTTATAGTAAAGGCAGCATAAATTCGAACCTGGTAGCAGAAACCATTCTCTCGCCCAATATGACCAGGTACGAGGAATGTGCGTCTCAAAAAGCCAGATTCTATTTCAGCTTTATTCATTCTATTTATTTCGGGGTGGCCAATGAATATGCGAAAGCTTATGAATATAGCAAAGAGCTTATTATGCCCGAAATGCAAATCATTGGTGCCAATGACTATATAAATGGAGTTGTAGAGCATGTGCTGGCATGTGTGAACATTGTGAAATTTGAAGATGCGCTAAACACTTTGGAGCTGGCCGATAATTTTATGCGAAGTAAGGGCTTGCACCAGTCACACGTATTGAATATAAAACTTATTTACTGTGAAATAAACGCTCACTTAGTTATGTATAACCATATGGGCGAAGTAAAATTACTAAAACAGGCAATAAAAAGAGCAGAAGAAAAATTTATGCTTTATGAGGATAAATTTTCATTAGAAATGAAACAAGTTGTTCTGGGCAACCTGATGAATACCTGCTTAGGTATAGGCAATTTCGAAAAAATGGACGAGTTATGGGAAAAGATTTTTTCGATGAAATCTGTAAATCTGAGAATGGATATTGTCGGAGATCTATATTTTTTCAGACTTTTCAGCATTCTGCAAAGCGAAATTTACGAGGTATTGCCATCGGCAGCCTTATCTGCCTATCGTTTTTTCAACCAGTCCCCGGAATTTAAAAAGCACTTTGAGCTGGAATTAAAAATCACTGCCAACCTGCTGAAGAAGCATGATTTTGAAAGCACTGAATTAAAAATTAAAATTCTAAACCAATTAAAAAGCAGCTTTACCGATTACATTAACACACTGCAGATCGGTTTTTTTTTTATTTAAAATTATCGCTGTTTTGTTTTTTGTTTTTCAATAATAATAAATACGCGACTCTTCCATGAAGAAGCTGCACTATGGTATCGGCAACTGGTATAATCAAATATCTTCTATGTTATTAGTATAGCACGGCTTCCTGGCTAATGAGGATTTGTTACCTGTACTGATCGAGTTAGCGTAGGCGCGTTCCTTTTGCCAGGGATATTCATGCGTCTGCCGGGCACCGGCTATAAGTCTTAAATTATTTGATTGGAGCAATGCCTTAATGCTTCTGCAATTTCTGTATAGCATTGTCTCGTTTCTTTTCTATGGCAGCTCTTTCCCAGTTAGTAGCTATTTCGAGGCTTAGGGCCTTTTGATACGCCTCAGAGGCTTTTTGGTAATCGCTTCTTTCCATCCAGTAATCGCCGGTAAGCGAATAGGCCTCATAATAATTCTGATTATTGGGTATCCACTGGCTGACATCTACATTGTGGCTGTGGTCTATCCATTGCATTTTGGCATTGCGGAAGCTAAGGAATTGCCGGTACGTTTCTGTATATAAAAAACTATCGGGCATTATATTCAGGTAGTTGCTGGCTACGGTGGTAGCACTGGAGAGATTGTTTATGTTAAATACTTTTCTCAGATCATAACATACATAAGTGCCCAGCTGCCAGGGTGAAGTGCTTACCCACATTTGTAAGCTGTCCGGCATAAAGATGACTGAATGGTGTGCGATAAACTGGTTGATCGCTTTTTCATTACCAATGCCGATATCCCGGCCGTTTTTTCCTTTGTAATCTCTTAGAATAGCTGCTGCTTTGTTGACCGTAAGCGGATATTTTTGTTGCATCAGCTCCTGCAGGCGCTGGTAACGATAAACAGAAGCGCTGTTTTCCATTTGGTCTTTATTGGCTCGCTGTTCTTTAAACAAGCCACTTTGGTAATGGTTGGTACATTCAATATTATCCTTCCCCGGCCGGTATACCGCCAACGTATCAGGTGTTTTTTCTATAATGACGGCACTATGATCTGCTGCGGAGGCTACCAAAAAGCTTTCGCTTACAAACATCTTATGCCGGTGCGCTATGGATATGGCTTCCTGTATGTTTGCGGCATATTGCAATACATCACGTGCTACTATGGATACCGGAGTTGCGGCGCCAAAAGGTATGTCGGATTTGGCCGCGTTTATGGTAACGGTCAGCCCCTTGTCGTTGATGCCGGATACCACGCCAATAAAGCCGCCCCAGGTGATAAAGGCAAAACGATGTCCCTGCGCCGGCTGAACAAAAGAAACTATTTTATTTTCGGCAAAAGCATCACCCATCCAGAAGTCAAAATTGCGGCCAACGATCATTGATCCGTTGCTGGTCTTGCTGTCCCAGGCACCGAAAGACGTGCAGCCCACAAGCATCATGTTCTGAAGTGCATGCCCAATATCGTGTGCGGCGTGATAGTTCATCAGCCGTGCATATTTATTGCCGACCCATCCGAAACTGTCCGAAGCTGATAGAGAGATGCCGTAGATCTCTTCCTTATACTCTTCAGGTATATGATCCGGCAGGTTCCTGTTCATGAAGCCGACGATGTATCTCAGGAATTTCAGGTATCCCGGGTCGGGAATCATTTTTTTTATCTGTTGTACAAATATTTCCTCCTGGCCTACGATTAATTCTTTACTCAATACGCCATTGATCATACCTCTTTCAAAAGGCGCCCCCGAGGTGTACATTTCATATAGCCCGAACTCATTTTTACGTATCCAGTTATTGTGAAACGTGTAGGTTGTACTGTCTAATGTACTGCGTTGTGGAAGAGGCTGGCCGGCAACAAAGGGCGGTTTGATATTATCCGATACTTTCCATATATATATGACAAATAAGACCACGATAACCAGGATGGTCAGTATCGACCAGGCCATAATCTTTACAATTCTCTTTAGAAAACGCATCAGCGCAAAGATAGGCAGCCCAGAGGCAAATTAAGGTGACGTGAAGAAAAATAACGAATCGATTAATTTTTTAGGGTGTGTCTGATTGTTTCACACAACGAGACGACGGAGTACAACGAGACAAAGGTCATTAATTGGGTTAGGCCTTGTGGTGGCGATAAGAATGTGGAGTGTTGCCGGTGTGCTATGGAATCCTGTATATTTGAGCAAAGAATAATAATTATTGTGCATCTTAAAAGGCATCATTACCTGTTATTAATAGTGAGTACCGTCATCCTGGGGTTATTATCCAGGAGATTAAGCAATGTTCCGGCCTTTTCTGGTGATCTGCTTTATGCGATAATGATGTATTGGATGGCCCGGTTCTTTTTAGTAAATAGTTCTAAGAGAAAAGCTTTACTTTTCGCTATAGGGATTTGTTTTGGAATTGAGTTTTTGCAATTAGTGGATAATCCCGTGCTGAACGGGATACGGAATCATAAATACCTTCGCCTGGTTTTTGGACAGGGATTTTTATGGACCGATCTGATCGCTTATTGCGTTGGGGCTTCCATTGCTTGGCTCATCGATACCCGGATTAAACGATCCATAACATAAATATTTTAATGGCCGGCTACGCGGACTCCGGTATGGAAGATAAAGACATGCCAACTCCATTTCTCCGTGGCGGTTGGCGGCTGGTTATACTTTCCGTTTATTTTCACAGCCTTCTGCTCTTGTAGTGCATGCTGCTTGTAAATAGCTGTATGTATGCTTTTCGCACAAGAAGAGAAGTAAGCTATATCTGCAGTTTTAAAATCAAAATGAAAAATTATTGCCCGTCATTTCATCACTCATTTTGACAAGATAATCAAGGGATACTATTAAATTATGCAAAAAATTAATAAATTTATACCCGGTTTCCAAAGTGCATACTAACTAACCGCTCTATACTGTCAATTTTTAACAAACTAAGACAACATGAAAAATAATTTATTTAATCTCTCCAAACCGCTACTTATACTCTTGTTATGGCTTCCTGTTTCCACTATTTATGCCCAGG
The DNA here is from genome assembly GCA_040392805.1 of Taibaiella helva. Taxonomy (GTDB): domain Bacteria; phylum Bacteroidota; class Bacteroidia; order Chitinophagales; family Chitinophagaceae; genus Taibaiella; species Taibaiella helvus_B. Next base: position 29 of record JBEBVI010000393.1, on the reverse strand, counting down.
ATGTCGACTTTAAATGGGTAAAGACCATA
>JBEBVI010000392.1:0-4341 GCA_040392805.1 Taibaiella helva | reverse complement strand
GCTGGTACAACTAAGTTGTCGTGACGGAATTTAACATATCCCCGTAGAGGATGACGGGATAGGAATGACACAAAATAACAAAAACGGCAGCGGGCTGAATAATGTTAAGAACAGGATCAGGGCCATAGGCGGTGTGATCAGTATTGAAAGTGCATCCGGCGAAGGCACCGCCATACACATAGAACATCATATAAATACTACTCAAAAGCACATTGCACATGTCTATTAAAGTTGCTATTGCAGACGATCATCCTCTTGTAGCGGAAGGACTGTATAAAATAATAAATGCCGTCTCCCATATACAAGTTACCGGTATATATGCTAATGGTGATGCTTTACAGAAAGGGCTGACGGAAGAGGTGCCTGATGTATTGTTATTAGACATGCAGTTTCCCGACACATCAGGTAGTGAACTGGCCCTATATATTCGTAAACATTATCCGGATATCGCTATCCTGATCCTGAGCGGTCTGGATTCTTCCATCCTGATTAAAAACATGATACAGCTTGGCTGTAAAGGATATCTGCTGAAGAACACAACAGATAAAAATATCCTGATGTCTGCTATTGAGAAAATATATTATACCAATGACATCTATCTTGATCCGTTCATTAAGGAAGATCTGCTGACAGAAATATTAACCGGTAAAAAGCGGGCTAAAGACAAACTAAAACTCAGTAAAAGGGAAAAAGAAATACTGGGACTGATCGTGGAAGAATACAGCAACCCGGAAATCGCCGATAAGCTTTGTCTCAGCCTGAGAACGGTTGAGAATCATAAATACAATCTGTTCCAGAAACTGAATGTAAAGAATTCGGTCGGGCTTATAAAAGCGGCCATGCAATATGGATTACGGCAATAAACGACAGGCTTATACTTTCATTGCACACTTCGATACCTCATACTTATTTACCTCGAACTGGGTTCAAGAGGATATTCCCCGGTTAATCATCATCAGGTCTGCTAATACTATAGCGGTCATAGTCTCTACAATTACCGGCGCCCTCAATGCTACGCACAGGTCATGCCGGCCTTTTACAGAAAAAGGTTCTACCTGGTCTGATATCCGGTTCCAGGATTCCTGCTGCTGAGGAGTAGAAGAGGTAGGTTTTACAGCTATCCGGAAATACAATTCATTACCATTGGTGATTCCGCCTACAATACCACCGGCATGGTTGGTACGGGTTGTGCCAGAAGCATTCAATATAGCATCATTATGCTCCAACCCAAACATAGAAGCGGCTTTAAAGCCAGCCCCGAACTCCACGCCTTTAACTGCCGGAATGGCAAACATAGCATGTGCAATCAATGACTCTGCACTGTCCCAAAAAGGCTCACCCAGGCCAACAGGTAAACCTGTAACACGGCAGGTAATGATTCCGCCTACACTATCCTTAGCATCAATAGCCCTTTGCAACCCTCTTTCCACATCAGGATCTCCCCCCACTTCGGTAACGACTGCTGATATCTGTACAGAGGACAATATCTTCCTGGCTACCACACCTGCGGCTACAATGCCCACAGTGAGACGGGCGCTGAAATGTCCGCTTCCCCGGTAATCTTCAAAGCCTTTATACTTATGATGTGCAACAAAATCTGCATGGCCCGGACGGGGTATGTTCCTGTGCTTTTCATAGTCGCTGCTCCTTATATTTTTATTTTCAAAAAGAATAGTAAGGGGCGCTCCGGTAGTGCGTTCATGAAAAATGCCACTCATAAATATCGGCATATCCTCTTCTTTCCTGGGCGTAGTACCTCTTTGAAGTCCACCCTTCCTTCGCTCCATATCGACCATAAAATCCTCTTCGGAAAGAGGCAAACCCGGAGGCACACCGTCAATAACCACTCCTGCACAAGGGCCATGCGACTCTCCTAATATTGATACCCTGAATATACGTCCGAAAGCATTCATAGATTAATTTTTTGGAATAAACATTATCTGATAACAGCAAGTGCCCGGCAAACAAAGCTAAGGGAAAGCCTGCAAACATCTGATATGCTCATAAAAACCAGGATACGATTTATTAACTGCTTCAGCATGTTTTATAGTAATGGGGCCTTCTGCACCTAAAGCAGCTACCGCACATGCCATAGCTATCCTATGATCATTGTGGGAATCGACTGTGCCGCCCTTAACGCTCCCTTTGCCTTCAATAATCATCAGATCATCCCGCAACAGTACAGGGATACCTAAGGTAGCAAATTCCTGCTGGAGGGTAAGTGCACGGTTGCTTTCCTTAAAAAGTAACCGGCCGGCACCCTTTATCGTAGTCTTACCTTCTGCATAAGCGGCCAATGTCACCAAAGGAGGAAAAAGATCAGGGCAATGTGTAGCATCAAAATAAAAAGGTTGCAGCTTTCCTGCCGCTACATGAATAGTACCTTCTCCCAAAGAAATACAACATCCACACTGTTCCAGTACTTCCATAATTCGTTTGTCGGCTTGTTCGGATTGTACATTCAACCCTTCGACCGTTACACTACCGGCAATAGCACCGGCAACAAACAGGAAAGCCGCCCCACTCCAATCGCCCTCAATATAATAAGCACATTCAATCGTCTGACTAGCTTCTTCCGGCAGACGATTGTTAAAAATAAAAGTTTCCAGGTCATGGTTCTCCGGAACCGGCAACCCAAAATCGGACATTACCTGTAATGTCAGGTTTATGTATGGTTTACTTCTTAAGCCAGGGCAACGAATCACTACATTCCGCGGTACGGCACTATAGGCAAAAAGCAATCCGGTAAGGAATTGTGAACTTACCGATCCGTCAATGGTTATTGTTTCCGGTTGCAAGGGGCCTTTTACAGATAAGGGCAGGCTGCCCGAATTACTCTCTACCCGAACACCTAAGGATGGAAAAACTTTATCAAAAAAATCAAGCGGTCTTGTTGTAAGACTCCCCTCTCCCTGTATATGTATCTGCTGAGCCGATAATGCAGCTATTGGAGTGAACATACGAACTGACAATCCGCTTTCACCACAATTTATTTCCGATGCGTGGAGCGTGCTGCCCGGAAATCCCTCAGAGCTTATCCGCAATTCACTTTCGCTAATATACTCCACACGTGCTCCCAATTGCCGGACTATAGCCAATGCAGCAAGATCATCATTCGATCGGCCATAATTACGGATTATAGTATTTCCTTTCCGGATCAATGCGGCTGCGCAGGCTCGTTGCATGACACTTTTTGAGGCAGGCGCCTTAACCAGGCCTTTAATTGCAGATGGTGAAATGATTTGCTCCATTAAAGTGATTCTTTAATTTCATTTACAGACATAGGATGTGTGACGGCGTTACCCAACTGTTTCAGGAGTACGTAACTTATCCGGCCATCCGCTTTCTTCTTATCTGCCGCCATATTTTCAAGAGCTTCTTCCTTATCGAAATCGAAAGCAACAGGTAGCTGATATTGCACCAAAAGTTGCGCCAGCAGATCTGTTTCCTGGAAGCCCAGCTCTCTTTCCGATATACGGCAAGCTCCTATCATTCCTATTGATACGGCATGACCATGCGGCAAATTGTACCGGTTCTCAATAGCATGACCAAGCGTATGGCCGAAATTGAGTAATTTTCTTTCTCCCTTTTCCTGTTCATCTCTTTGTACTATAGCCGCCTTAAATAAAACATTCCGCCGGATCAGCTTATCCAGTAAATCCTTATCCTCGCGGAATGCTTTCAGGCTGTTCTCCTGTAATAATATAAACATCTCCTTATCTCCGATAGCGGCATGTTTAATCACTTCAGCAAAGCCGTTAACCCACTCTTCATCAGGTAAGGATAGCAACAGACTATAGTCATACAATAAAAAACGGGGTTGACGGATCAGGCCGATCATATTTTTATATAAACCGGCATCCAGGCCGTTCTTGCCACCTACTGCCGCATCCACCATAGCCAATATCGAAGTAGGAACCAGCCCGCAGGCCACGCCACGTTTATATATTCCTGCTACAAAGCCCGATATATCCGTTACTACTCCGCCACCGACGCCCACAATCCAGGCGTCCCTGCCTGCATCCATTTTCAGTAATTGCTTTATTATATAATCCAAAGTATCCAGGCTTTTGGAAGATTCACCTGCCGGGATGACGATTACTTTCCAGCCATGAAGCAAATGCCCGTGATGAGCTATGATATGTTCATCTGTAATAATAAAAATCTTGTCCGGCGGAGCCCATTCCGATAAAGCCTGCAGCTTTGTATTAAAACAGAAGGAGGTAACTGCATGACCGAAATTTGTATTGTGTTGTTGCATACAGATGCTTTACTTAGTGTAAAATTTCCCGCAAAGACGCAATGAAGGCGCAGCGACGCAAGGTTTTAAAAAGATAACCA
>JBEBVI010000391.1:0-4345 GCA_040392805.1 Taibaiella helva | reverse complement strand
TACAGGTGCATTAAATACCTATAAATATCCGGGCATACTTTTGAATGCCCGGATATCTTATATATGATACCACGAAAACTATACGGTAATATCCTTTTCTTTTGCTTGCTCCGGGAATATTAATGAGGCAATGACCGATAGCAATAATACACCACCTACAATACTTAAAGAAGCAGGGGAAGAAACATGGAAAAACGGTGCTATGACCATTTTAATACCTATGAATGTAAGAATGATGGCGAGGCCGTACTTCAACAAGCGGAACATGTGAATGAAGTTGGCCAGCAAAAAGTACAAGGCCCTAAGTCCGAGGATAGCAAAAATATTGGAAGTATATAAAATGAAAGGGTCGTCAGGTGCGATAGCAAATATGGCAGGAATCGAATCGACAGCAAATAAAAGGTCCGTAAACTCTATTACAAAAACCACAACGAGAAGCGGAGTGGCCATCCTGATACCATTCTGTACCGTAAAAAACTTATCACCGTCAAAATACGCGCTTACTTTAAAAAATCTGTATACTAACCGGGCTCCCGGACTCTTTGTGAAATCCTTTTCTTTATTATTATCTCTATCGGCAAACAAGGACCTTATACCAGCTACTATAATAAAGATACCAAATAATGAAATTACGATATTATGTCTTAAAAATTGTTTGTTTGCATAATCAATATGCACCACATCTTTATGTTGAAGCACAAAATGCCAGTCGCCAATTGAGAAACTTGGGAGATAGGTTATATTAATAAGGCCGACCCCGACAAAAATAAAGAAGGCCCTGAAAATAAGGGCGCCGATAATGCCCCAGAAGAGTACTTTATGATGGAGTGCAGAAGGAACATTGAAAAAACTGAAAACGAGTATAAACACAAAAAGATTATCAACAGATAAGGCTTTCTCTATCCAGTAGGCAGATTGAAATTGTGTGAATTTTTCAAACCCCATGGACATATAGACAATAGCGCTAAAGAGCATGGCCAGAGATATCCATACGATCGACCACATGGCGGCCTCCTTATTACCTATCACATGTGATTTTTTATTAAATACGCCTAAATCAAGGAGCAGCATTATCGTTATTAACAATCCGAACCCGGTTAGTATGCCGGGATGGTTAATCATTTTATCCATTCTGATCTTTTTATATTACTACTTCCTGGGTGTCGGAATTTTTATTATTGAGCTGCGAAATTAGGTATAATTCCCATTGTAAAGCCAATTGAAGGATGGGAAATAACCTTAACTTTTATTTGCCCGTTTTCTTCCTTTGCCTAGTATTGTGTTAAGTATAAAATATACATTGCCACTAAGATTCAAAGTCACAAAGATGAATATCATCAGTGTCTTAACCTTAGTGTCTTGGATGACTTTGTAGCCAAGATAGGCCTGACATAATAATAGCTTCACATTATAGGGTCTTATATGACTTTTGAAATATTTCGTTGCAGTTTTAAGATATTTGATTTAGGTTTGGACTTTATTTTACGTATAAAAATTCAGGAATATATGGGATTGTTTACCCGGAAACCGTTAACTCAGTTACTTGCAGAATCTTCAGAGAGCGAGCACGGATTGAAAAAAACACTTAATGCCCGGGCGCTGGTGGCACTGGGAATCGGCGCTATTATCGGCGCCGGTTTGTTTTCGATTACAGGTATGGCAGCGGCAAACTATGCGGGATCTGCTATAACGATATCTTTTGTTATTGCGGCGTTGGGTTGCGCATTTGCCGGATTATGTTATGCGGAATTTGCGTCTATGATACCAGTTGCCGGTAGTGCTTATACCTATTCCTATGCTACTATGGGAGAGTTTGTAGCATGGATCATTGGCTGGGACCTGGTATTGGAATATGCTGTAGGAGCTGCAACGGTAGGAATAAGCTGGAGCAGGTATTTTATTAAATTTTTAGAAGGATTTGGTTTGTATTTGCCGCAATCTTTGACCATCGGACCATGGGATGGTGGTCTGATCAACTTGCCGGCAGTGTTTATAGTGGTTTTGATGAGCTTACTTTTGATGAAGGGAACGAAAGAAAGCGCTAAGGTTAACGCTATTATTGTTGTATTAAAGGTCGCCGTTGTTCTTGTGTTTATCATATTGGGGTGGAAATATATAAATACATCTAACTATGTCCCTTATCTCATACCTGAAACTGAACCGGGGCATGAAGGTTTTTTTAATCATGGTTGGGGTGGAATTATACGTGCTGCAGCTGTTGTGTTCTTTGCCTATATAGGCTTTGATGCTGTAAGCACGGCAGCGCAGGAAGCTAAAAACCCTAAGAAAGATATGCCGATAGGCATACTCGGCTCGCTTTTGATCTGTACGGTTCTTTATATTCTTTTTGCGCATGTCATGACCGGGGTAACACACTACAGTACTTTTTCTGGTAAAGATGGTATTGCCCCGGTGGCTGTAGCAGTGGAACACATGGGAACTGTAAACAGCTCCGGAGTGTTGGTGCCTGATTATCCCTGGCTAAACAGGGCTATTGTTATCGCCATATTAGGTGGATATGCTTCTGTTATACTGGTAATGCTTATGGGGCAAAGCCGGGTTTTTTATAGCATGAGTAATGATCGTTTACTGCCCAAAGTTTTTTCTGAAGTACATAAAAAGTTTCGTACTCCCTTTAAAAACAATTTATTGTTTTTGGTATTTGTGAGCCTGTTTGCAGCATTTGTACCTGCGCGGATAGTAGGTGAAATGACAAGTATAGGAACCTTGTTTGCGTTCATTCTGGTATGTGCCGGAGTGTGGATTATGAGGGTGAAAATGCCAGATGCACCACGTTCTTTTAAAACGCCTTTAGTTCCGGTTGTACCACTATTGGGTATTGCTACCTGTTTGTTTATGATGGTATTCTTACCTCTGGATACCTGGATACGTTTGATGGTGTGGATGATCGCAGGCCTGGATGTTTATCTTTTTTATGGTATGAAGAACAGTGTGCTGAATAAGGGAAATTTTGGAAGACGATCCGTTCTTACAGTATGTCTTTCCGGGATAGCTATGGTAGTTATTCTTATTGCTATAGCTATCTTCCATCATATTGGCGCGACAGAGCCGGATACGGGATTGTACTATTTTTCTTTAACTTTTTCAGCGATCCATATCTGTTTATATCTGGGGAAAATTTTTACCAGCAAACTAGATGTAGCGTAACTTAATTTTTTATATGGATATTCCGGTTATTACAACACGGTGAAAGGAAATTTATTTTTGATTTAAACTAAAATGCTTTAAAGAAAGATGGAGATATGCAACATACCTCCATCTTTTTTATGACTTATATTTTTGCCGGAATTTATTGCAATTTTCCGGGAATGTACTCAATACCTTTGAAATAGGTTACTTCCCGCATTAATTTCTTAATCTTTAAAGCGGTTTGTATTTTAGCTACTAAATAAGTAACAGGCGATAATATAAAGATAGCAATGATGAGCAGATATTGAAACCTTTTTATGATCACGGCTCTTTCCTTATTTCCAGGTTCTCCTTTACTTTTGGCTTTTCGTGCCCATTTAGGGAATTGCCCCACACCTCTTTTTTCCAATATAATCAGCTCGGGCTTTAAGTATATTGCATTGAGATCTATAAGCTGCTTTTGTAACCGGCTGGTTTTCTTTTGTGTCAGATATTCCAATATAGGCGGACCAAACCTTCGTGCAGCAAGTATATGTTCTTCTGAAATTCCGGCATCCGGCAACAGCCCGGACCGTTCTTTTTTACCTTTGAACAGCCATCGTATGATGGTCAGTGTAGAGATGATATTGCTGTGCCGGTCTTCAAGTACGATATTACCTACATGAATCGCACCTAATCTTTTCAGGTCGGCTTTTACAATTTCCTGTGCATTCAGCCACATATTCCGGCATCCGATAACTGTAATGACTGGTTTCCCCTCCATAACGGAAGCCCACCGGCTTTTGAGAAAACTATTTACGGGGATAGAAGGAGAAAGAAACCAGGGTTGATATCCGAGTATGACCGCATCATAGTCCTTTTTCCCGGTTTCCGGCATATCTTTTAATGGTGCCGGAATTTGTAAAACACTTTCCGGCATAGCATCAAAAAAAGAATATGCCTGCCAGGGAAAGGGAAAAGGATGTTCCAGCTCTATTGCATAAAAATCAATATCCACGTGCAGCTCAATATCCTTAACTATGTTTCTTAGAACATTGTACAGCTGGCCGCTCTGGCTATGATAGACAACTAAGATTTTCAGTTTACTTTCCGGGGGGGAATTTTGCATAGAATTATAAATAGTTATGGAGCAGTGTTAGGGCAGATCTAATGATTCTGTATGTTATAAATTTTCGGAGTCTTATTATTCCAGTTA
>JBEBVI010000390.1:0-4351 GCA_040392805.1 Taibaiella helva | reverse complement strand
GAACCAAAAGCGCCTGTATCTGCCGACGATACTGCGGCGCCACCCATACCGATACGATAGTTTTCTCCGCCCAATACTACAATTTTATTACCCTGGCGGGGCGTCTCTTTCAACGACTGGTCGGCTTTGCCATAGCCAATACCGCCTGCCAGCATAATTACTTTGTCGAATCCCAGTTTGCGGGCGTCTTCTTCATGCTCAAAAGTCAGTATGGAGCCTGCAATTAAGGGTTGGCCAAATTTATTACCGAAGTCGGAAGCCCCGTTCGATGCTTTGATCAGTATATCCATCGGGGTTTGATAGAGCCATTGCCTTTCCGGCATTGCCTTTTCCCAGGGTCTGGTACCTTCCAGCCTCGACAGGGCAGTCATGTATACGGCTGTACCGGCTAAAGGTAAAGCACCTTTTCCTCCTGCCAGCCGGTCCCTTATCTCTCCGCCCGATCCGGTAGCCGCTCCGTTAAAGGGTTCTACTGTTGTCGGAAAATTATGAGTTTCGGCTTTTAGGGAAATAACCGATTCAAAGTCTTTTATTGTATAAAAATCCGGGACATCGGCTCTTTCCGGGGCAAATTGCTGCACTACCGGCCCTTTGATAAAGGCAACATTATCTTTATAAGCCGAAACAATGCTGTTAGGATTTTCTTCGGAAGTTTTGCGGATCAGCTTAAACAGGGATGTGGGCTGTTCTTTGCCGTCAATGATAAAAGTACCGTTAAAAATTTTATGCCGGCAGTGTTCTGAATTGACCTGCGAAAAACCAAACACCTCGGAATCGGTAAGCGCTCTACCCAGGCGTTTGGAAAGATCCTTCAGGTAGGTGATTTCTTCTTCGCTGAGCGCCAGGCCTTCCTGCTGATTGAAGGCGGCAATATCTGTTACCGGCAGAACCGGATCGGGTTGTATGTGGATGGTGAAGAGATCCTGGTTTAATGTAGTATATTTTTGCGACAACATAGGGTCAAAATCGGGATCCTCCTGTACTGCATATTTAAATTCTTCAATTCTAAGGATACCTTCAATGGCCATGTTCTGCGTAATTTCCACAGCATTGGTGCTCCAGGGCGTTATCATGGTTACCCGAGGGCCGATAAAGGAACCGTTAAGTTCGCTTTCGTTGAGCAAATGAGCGCTGCCAAACAGCCAGTTTAATTTTGAAATATCATCGTGTTGCAGTTCCTTTTCTGATTGTACCGCGTAAATGGTGTCAGAAGAATTTTCGAAGAAAAAGATCTTTTTCATATTATGCTGCAAAGGTAAACCAAAAGCCAGAACCACAAAAGTAGTAGCCCCTGAAAATTAATAAGATTATGTAATCTGTGTATAGACAGAAGGCAGGCCGTCAGGACAGGAGTTTTAACAAGTATTTAATTTGCTCGGTTTGAATATAGTCGGCCTCTTTTTTCACTGCGTCTCTGTTATCTTTACGATCATGTACATTCCAGATGGTCACTTCCAGATTCTTTTCGTGAGCTAAGCTGATTTCCTCCTTAGTGATATTACGTGTGGAAATGGAGATGCCTTTAAAGCCATATTTATCACAAAGATCTATTCCCTCTTCGAAAACCTCGGTATATAAAAAAAGGGCAATATTGCTGTTTGCGTTTCGTATTATGTTTAGAAAATCCGGATTGGCATTCTCAATGGCGACGTTGTTTTCTAGGTTATAATCCTGTATTATGCGAAGCAGAGCTTCCGCATATTTTTGCTTAAAATCAGGCACCTGGTTGTTATACAGCTTACAATCGAGAGAAAGCAGGAATTGATTTAAGGCCCCGGTATTTTGCAGTGCGGTTAATACCTGTTCTAAAGAGACCAGGGCGTAATTCAGGTATGGATTTTCCCGGTAATAGCCTTTGCTTAATTCTTCCCAGCTCAGGTCGTTCACCATACCTTCCAGGTTGGTATTTTCAGAAAGATCCTGTGCGTGGAAAGCGATAAGTTTGCCGTCAGCAGATAATTGCAGGTCGAGCTCGCAGCCGTCCGCACCAGAGTAATAGGATGCCAGGATAGATTCCAGGCTGTTCATGGGCAGGGAACTGGTATTTCCTATACCGCCATGACCGATTACAGCCGGACGCCGGGTATGCTGCACTTGTTTTGTACAGGATACGGTCAGTAATAAAAATAAAGTACTATGCAGGAGGTAACGCATATCTCTTATTATCTTTTAAAAGGTATATCCTATAGAAATACCAAGCCAATGCCGCCAGTTTTGCTGAAATTCCAGGATGGGCATGTATATAGCGCGGATCATAAGACCTTTACCGGCCTTATAGCGATAACCTATTCCTATATGCGAACTGGTTCCCAGAATTCTCTTTTTCTTATTTTTCAGGGCATCGTATTGAACAATATTAGATAAGGTCTGGCCAAGGCTGAATTCCACTTTATGGCGTTTACCATAGGTAAATATTACGCTGAGCGGCAGGGTGATATCCGGGTTCCACTGCAGGGTATAGTCTTTTAGCCTGTAGGTGCCCAGTCCGCCGCGAAGAGCTCCGCCTATGCGCTCGTGCCGAAGTATTGACCGTTCATAGTTTAACGAGAACCAGCCACCGGCGCCAGCCCCTTCAATATAAATTGCATTTTGCCGGCTCGTTGCAGAAGACAGGAACGAGGCAAAGACCAGGTATAAACAGATCAGTACCTTTAGTGATACTGACAGAATAATTTCTCCACTTGTACTGTGCCCGCTCGACAAGCTCAGGGCAGGCTGTGTCGAAGTAACTGGCATCATGCGGACCGGGGCTTCTTTTGTGGAGCGGAAGCATTCTCTGAGTAAAGAAGCGCTTTTTCCACAGTGGTTGAGGAGATGTCTCCACCTCACTACTGCTCCGGTTGGCGTGACGTCAAAAAAAGTATTATGAGTATTTAAAAGCATAATCATTCAAAGCTTTTAAGCCGGGAAGTTATTTTAACTCTATTACTTATCGATTTTTTAATTGCTGCTATAATTGTTTATTTGGTTTTAATAACATTATTATTCCTGAAAAGGTTAAATATAATTATAGAAACGAGGTAACTTAACAAAGCAAGGACGCATGCCAGTATGGTGCCCCCCAGGAAAAAGGCGATCCCCGCCTCTTTCATTTGCTGCAAGGTAATATCCTTCCATGCAAATGTCCAATCGTCGTATCCGAGGGCTATTTTCCCGGTAAGCAGGCTCAGCGCCCAGAATATGGGTGTCAAAGGAAATATGCTGATATTGGCCGCGAGTAAAAACAGCGCTTTGTTCATTTTAAAAAAAACGGCTAAAGGGATACCAATAGCCAGCTGGAACCCCCATACGGGAAATATGCCCATAAAGATCCCGAATGCAATGCTGATGGCTTTTTTATGGTTGCTTTCCTGTTGGCGCACTATTGTTGTTCGCCATAGCTCCCGCCAGCCCTCTTTTTTGCTTAGTTTATATACCAGGTTGCGGGGGTGTATCCAGAGCAGGGCGGTAAAGGTGAGAAAAGTATTGAGTATGCTGATGCGTGTAAAATCTTTAAAAGGCCGGAAATGGGTTATTCTTTCTTCGGCAGGCGGATAATATACGGATACGGGTATAGCAGTGACTGGAGTACCTTTCCAGGATAGCCGGACCGGTATTTCGATCTCAAACTCGTATTTAGAGCTGTAAAACCGCATTGTACTCAAGGGCTTCAATGGGTAGAGCCGGTAGCCGGATTGGGTATCGGGCAGGGTAATACCGGTTTCCACCCAGAACCAGAAATTAGAGAATTTATTGCCAAAACTGCTTTTTCCCGGCACATGCTCCTGGTTCATGTTGCGTGCACCTATGATTAAAGTTTGCGGCTGTTGCTCAATTAATTTCAGGAAGGCCGGTAAATCATGTGCAAAATGCTGACCGTCGCTGTCCATAGTAATGGCATATTGATATCCTGATTGCCAGGCGAAGCGAAAACCCTTACCTAAGGCAAAACCTTTTCCCCGGTTAGGTGTATGTTGTATGACCTTAATAAAAGGAAACTGTTCCAGTATGACAGGAGTATCGTCCGTAGAGCCGTCATTGACTACAATAATTTGCTTGGTAAAGGAAGCTACATCCAGTATGACCTTCTTAAGGGTCTGTGCATTGTTATAGGTCGGTATTAAAACACAGGCAGACAGCCTGGAAAATTCCGATTCATATTCCGGATAGATAATATTTTGCATGCTTTTGTTCCTGGTGCAAAGATTATTTCTTTTTTCTGAATGGAAAATGAAAATTTTGATTTACTTTTGCGGCCCCTTTAGATATCCGGAAGGGCAGGAAAGGATACTTCTTACAAGAGAATTAATTTCTGCAGATTTCGGGACGTAGCGCAGCCCGGTAGCGCACTTGCATGGGGTGCAAGGGGTCG
>JBEBVI010000389.1:0-4358 GCA_040392805.1 Taibaiella helva | reverse complement strand
CATAGTCATCCCGGAGGGATCTAAACGTCGCTACAACAACCTAACCAGGGCATTCTTCCTTAGCACCTATAGACGCTTCCACCTGTACTGAGCTGTGCCGAAGTACCTGTACTGAGCCCGTTCGACAAGCTCAGGGCGGGCATGGTCGAAGGGACGTGGCAGCAGGACGAGGAAGAGCTACTGTCTATGTAAGAAAATACAGTTATTTAGCAAGCCCTATTTAGCAAGTCCTAATTATACAAAGATTTGAATTCAAATCGGGCTCTTCCCGTCGCGGGCGGCGTCATTACCGCCTGCTCATAAGGTGTATTGCAGGAGCAATCCTTCAGATTTACCTTGCACAAGGTGCTGGAAATCGTTTTCCTCAAAACAAGCCATCAGTGGTGAACCGGCATAGCCTGAACATCTGCAAGGCAAAAAAGTAACAACAGCAATGCTCCTGTAATAAGCTTATGAATGGAGAAAAGAAAATATGGAGTGATGGCTATTGGGACCGGCGGGGTTTAAAGCAACAACGGCAATACCCGGCGTTATAACCGGAGTGCAAAAACAAACTCTGTTTTATTAATTTCCCCATCTGTCTGAAGGGTTAGTAAAACGCTGCTCGATCCAGTATTTTAAAGTCTGAAAAAAGTAAATACATTTGCTGTCTGTCTGGTAGGGGTATTTTTTCAATACGTTTATAAATATACCAACATAGTAAAGAATTAAGCTATCAACTGCTTGCTCTGTTCAACCGATTATCAGGTTTCCTGTCAGATAATATTATTCTGGAAATTATGCTGAATCTTAAATAGGAATAATGGACAAAACACGACACGTACTCAAGTTGGCCTTATTATTGCTTATGGCTGGCCAACAGCTCTCAGCCCGTACCTCCCGGCCACCTTCTTTTCATTTTTTGGAGAATAAAGGCCAGATAACAGATCAGTATGGGCAGGCAAGGCCCGACATTGATGTCAAAATAGCATCTGCAGGTGTCCAGGTTTTTATAGGGAAGGCACAGATGCATTATCAGTGGATGGCGCCGTTTGAAAAGCAGCCCGTTCCTGGTTCCCGCATAGAAGTAGCAAATGGGTTGCAGATGGATTCCGTGAGGGCCTATCGGATGGATGTAACCCTGCTGGGAGCTAACCCCAATGCCCCATTGATTAAAGAAGGGAAGTTGCCCTATTATGAAAAATATTATCTTCCTCAATCAGGTGCAGATGGAGCTAAGGTTGCCGCCTATAAGAAGGTTATCTACAAAGATGTATACCCCTTTATTGATTGGGTGATCTATATAAAAGGAGATAAGATGGAATATGATTTTGTGGTGCATCCCGGAGGAAAAGTGTCCGATATCCGTTTGCAATATGAGGGTAGCGATGAGTTGAAGATAAATAAGGATGGCAGTTTTACGGCTGTGACCCCTTTCGGCCAGGTAACCGAGTCGGTGCCTTATAGCTTCCAGGAAATGGGCGATACGGTCAGCTCTCAATTTCTCCTCAACAATAATGTGTTGCAATTTGCAACTGGCAATTATAGCGGCACCTTGACTATAGACCCGGCTGTAGTATGGGCTAGTTATTTTGGAGGAAATTCTTTTATGGGTGAATCGCTTTACGATATCGCAGTCAATAAGAGCAATGAGCTATATGCTGCCGGGCAAACGTCTAGTTCCGGCAATATTGCTACTACGGGTGCCTTTCAAACAACGCTTAAGGGAAGCTCCGATGCCTTTTTGTTTAAGATGGATAATGGGCAGAATATGCTATGGGCAACGTACTATGGCGGCCAGGACGCAGAATGGATATCCAGCCTGGCTTTAGATAGTATGGGAAATATTTTTGCCGCTGGTTCTACGTCAAGCCTATCTGGAATCAGCACTTCAGGAAGCCACCAACAGAGCCGTGGTGGTAGCTCCTACAATATGGATTTTTTCATGGCTAAATTCAGCCCGGAGGGCAGCCGCCTATTCTGCACTTATTATGGAGGAGACGGAAACGAAAATAATGCCATGCTAGAAATATTAGGATCGGACATCTATCTCGCGGGGTTTACGAAAAGTGCGCATGCAATAGCAACGCCCGGAGCTCATCAGCCGGCTATAGCCAATACAACATTCAACGATGGTTTCCTAGCGAAATTTGATCTGAATGGTGTCCGGGAATGGGCTACCTATTACGGTGGGGAGAAAGAAGATTACCCGATGGGGATTACCGGCGATCTTAACGGGAATGTTTATATTTTCGGCGCTACAGAAAGTGAGGCCGGAATTGCGACAGCCGGAAGTCATCAGTCGGTTCGCCCGGGGGGAATATCCGATCACTTCCTGGTCAAATTTAATGATAAAGGGATACGTCAGTGGGGAACCTATTTTGGAGGCCCGGATGTAGAAGTATTATCATATCTGACCAGGAGCCTGGATTGTGATCAGGCGGGTAATATCTATATCGCTTCCAGTACAAGGAGTAGTTCCGGGATCGCTATGGCGGGAAGTCATCAGGGTACCCTGGCTGGTATGACAGATGCCTACCTTGTTAAATTTAATGGCAATGGGGAGCAACAATGGGGGACTTATTTCGGAGGAGAAAATGATGAGTTTTATGTAACGGTCGCCTGTAAGGATTCCAATGAAATTTACCTCTCCGGATACACCATGAGCACGAGCAGGATTGCAACCGAAAACGCCATTCGATCTGTTAATTTAGGGTCCGGTTTAGACGGAGATGTCTTTTTGGCGAGATTTAACCATAAGGGCCGGAACACTTTCGGGACCTATTATGGTGGAAAAGGCGCAGACCGCGGGCAGACCATCGCTTATGATCATCTGGGATACGTTTATATTGGTGGTCATACCAATAGTGATAGCGCTATTGCCACTCCGGGAAGTTACCAGGATACCTATCCCGGATCATCTGTCCTTAATGCTTTTATAGTTAAATTTTGTTTTGCTCCTAACGCTGATTTACTGTCCATAGAAGGGCCGGATACACTCTGTGCCAACGCTACAGCAACTTATACCGTTGCAGCAGTTCCCAATGCAGACAGGTATATATGGACTTTGCCGGCAGCATGGACCGGTGCCAGTACTACTCATGTTATTGACATTACCCATGACGGTACGGGGGGAATGATAGGTGTCCAGGTAGTTCGCTGTGCGGATACCAGCGAAATACAGTATAGGGAGGTATTTTTTAAACCCTCCGACCCGCCCGTCATTACGGCAGATGGATTTAAACTGGGTACAACAATTGCCTATAATAGATACCAGTGGTTTCTGAATGGCGAGGCCATACCCGATGCCAGGGATGCCTACTACTGGGCAAAAGAAAACGGGGACTATACCGTGGTTACAGAAGATTGGAATGGCTGCATGGATACCTCGGCTATATATAAAGTCACTGATGCCGGGATGGGATCGGGGTATCCACGGCCCTTGCAGATCCGGGTACATCCTAATCCTTTCATCGACAAGATTTATATTGATGCCCCCATAGCTATTGATGCCGCCATATACAGTCTGGAAGGAAGATGGCTGCAAGCTCAACGGAATGTGAAAGGGATTGATTTGCGTCATTACAGCCCGGGTATTTACCTGATTCGTTTGATGGACAAAGATGGTGTACATCTGAAAACAGAAAAAGTAATCAAGGGCTATTAAATAAAAGTTTCCCGCCGCGGGTGGTGTTTTCACCTCTTGCTCGCTGGTGGTCAACGGCACGGATAGCATTATCTTTTGATCAAGCGATGATAACTTTTATATCATTTATAATAGATTGGTTTATGATGTTATTCATTTTAACATAAGTGCTATTAGTCTAACAAAGATACAAATTGAAAGTATGGATACTTTGTTTACGCCTAATTTGAAAGAATTTATTATAACAAACAGCGGTGGCCTTCAATTCAGGCACACCATGCGCCAGCTGCGAAATAACCAACAAAAAAGCCCCTGTAAAACAAGAGCCCCTTATTTACCAATATTGTCTACCAAACAATAATGTATCCAATAGTTAGACTATTAATTGGTAGTCGTCTTAAAATGTCCTATAACGGTTAAACATAAATTTCCAATAAAGATATAAAAGTTCTATTGTTTATTCTATTGCTCCATCTTAATTCAATAAGGGCTTCATCTCTATGCTTGCATTCGTTTTAATCGGGTAATAATGAAAGGCCACAACATTATCGAAAGCCGTTTTGAGGATAGGTACACCAGGACAACATTTTGTAAGCGTATCAAAGAATAGCTTTAAATTAAATTTTCTGGTACAGCTCATTCATTTTTTCAATCCGCTTTTTAATTCTCGACTGCAACAATCTTGGTGCCAGCACTTTTATACATTCGCCAAAACCTAAGATTTCTCTTTCTA
>JBEBVI010000388.1:0-4359 GCA_040392805.1 Taibaiella helva | reverse complement strand
TGATAATAAATTAGAAACAGCCAAAACTCACGTTATGTTAGTAATTTATCAGCTAAAAACCAAGCATACAGTTTCAACTGTAATAAAAACTGCAGAAGAAGAATTTGAAAAAAAATGGACAAAAGCTATCCCGTTAGAAGAAGCATTCCAAAAAGTGCATGACCATATTAAAACGCTGAAATGGGAAAAGAATTTAATGATTGATAGAAGCCAACCATGTTGATATTATCACTATAACTGTCAGGCCAAATAGATAATATGTTTTTATCACGATTTAATCAGACTACACTTCCACTACGAAATTGTAGAAAACGGAAGCATGCCATAGACAAGATAATGCATTAATCATACAATGCTTTCATTACGAACCGAACATAAAAGGTATATCGCTACATAAGCTGAAATGCGCCGTAGGCCCTACCCATTTGTAGCAAATTATTTATTTTGTCCGCATTTGCCGCGTAGCGGCTACCCTTTTCATTTTGTTTTTAACGAACAACGGCAATACCAAATTAAATATGGAGCCTTTTACGCCCCAAGATAGGTGCTACGGTAGTATATATTGGATAAAAAAGAAACATCATTAAAAGAAAACACCCCGGGTCAATGTATATTTTTCATTTGCCGGGATAAAAGGGTAGCCGCTATGGCGGCAAGATATTTGTGGCCTGGTTTCTACAAATGGATAACCGCCACGTGATATATTTCCTGCTATATACCTAAGAAAGTAATACAACTTCTTCTCTTAACTCTATAATAGTATTGTACTATAATCTCAACTTCAAGCCACCGCAGGCTCCACCGGTTTTTCTCCCAATGATTTAATAAAACGGAAATGTGATTTAACAGCAGTATACATCTGGGGAATACTATTATACGCAATACCAAACTCTTTACACTTCTCTTCCACGATCTTACTTATAGCCGGGTAATGCACATGGCTGATTCTGGGAAATAAATGATGCTCTATCTGGTAATTCAATCCGCCTACAAACCAGGTGATAACCCTACTTCCCGGAGAAAAATTGGCAGTCGTCTTTAGCTGGTGAATGGCCCATTCGTTTTCAATCAGCTTCTGATCCTGGGCGACTACATATTCAAACTCAGTTTCTTCTACAACGTGGGCTAACTGGAATACGATAGATAATACAAAACCTAAAGAAAAGTGCATAGCCAGAAAGCAAACTAACCAGGGCAGCCAGCCGAATAAATATATAGGCAAAGCCATATAAAAAAAGGCATACAATAACTTACTTACCCAGAAGATAATATGCTCTTTAGTGCTCATAGCCGGTAAAGGCGTAGTATGTACTTTACCCGTAAAATACTTCACCGGATCTTGCACAAAGATCCAGAAAATAGAACCCAACATGTATAAGAAAGGCAGATAAATATGCTGATAGCGATGCGCCGGTACCCAACGTTGCGTACTGCACATCCGTATAGCAGGGTTTTTGGCAATATCATCATCAATACCATCTACATTGGTGTAAGTGTGATGAATGATATTATGCTTTTGCTTCCAGAAAAAGGCATTTCCGCCCAACGCATTCAGACTTAATCCCAGCAACTCGTTTAGCCACTTCTTCTCGGAATAGCTACCGTGGCACGCGTCATGCATAATATCAAAGCCGATACCCGCTAATATTACCCCAAAAAGAAGGCTCAGCAATATAGCTGTCCACAACGGCATGGGAATAAGTAAGAGACTTAGGTAATTGGCAACTGCCGCAATACTTAAGATGATCGTTTTGGAATATAAAGTCCAGTTCCCGGTTTTCTTAATATTCCTGGACTTAAAATAAGCATCTACTTCTTTCTTTAACGAGGGGAAAAAGACTGCATTTTTATTGTTGTACGTTACTCTGGCCATTATTCTATTGCAAAATTATGATTCGGTCGTATGTTGCCACGCATACCACTGTTGATGAAGCTTGTCAAAGATAAGGAAAAATAGGTTGAAAGTTGCATGTGCGCAATGCACAAAAGCGAAACTCCCGAAATTATGGGAGTTTCGCCTGTTATTTATATTATAATTATATAAAAACCCGATTAAGCAAGCTCAACTTCAGCGCCGGCATCTTTCAGCTTAGCAGCTAAATCTTCAGCTTCTGCCTTGCTTACGCCTTCTTTAATAGCGTTAGGAGCACCGTCTACCAGTTCTTTAGCTTCTTTCAATCCTAAACCGGTAAGGTCTTTTACCACTTTAACCACATTCAGCTTAGATGCACCTGCACTTTTCAGGATCACATCAAATGAAGTTTTCTCTTCAGCGCCACCACCTGCAGCGTCACCACCTGCAGCTACTACTACTGCGGCTGCAGCAGGTTCGATACCGTATTCCGCTTTTAATACTTCAGCAAGTTCCTGAACTTCTTTAACTGTAAGATTTACCAATGATTCGGCTAATGATTTTACGTCTGCCATTTTTATAATTTTTTAAAATGTTTTTAATTAAATGTATATGTGGACTTGGAAGCCATAATTAAGCTGATAATGGGACGGTTATCAAAAATATTATTTAATGTCCCTAAGCGCTCTGCTTTGTTACTCCGCTGCAGGAGCTTCAGTTCCGGCATCAGCAGATGCATCGGCTGCATCGGCACCTTTAGCTGCGTCTTTATTTTCCAATGCAGAAAGTACACGCCTGATCGGAGATTGAAGCAAGCCGATAACTTCTCCAATAAGCTCATTCTTAGTTTTGATATTTTTAAGACTGGCCAGTTGATTATCGCCTACAAATAATTCCTCACCGATAAGCGCTGCCTTAAGATAAGGCTTCTCTCCTTTATTTCCGGAACGGAAGGAGCTTATAATAACGGCGGGCTCTTTTGGGGAATCCGAAAACATTAAAGCAGTCACGCCATGCAATGCTTCGTAAACCCCGCTATACTTTTCATCATTAAAGCTTTCCAGCGCTTTTTTGATTAAAGTATTTTTAGCTACTTTGAGCTCTACATTTTTCTCAAAACAAGCTCTGCGTAAGCCATTGATTTGCTCTACGCTAAGAGACTCTGTATTGGTAACGTAAAAGTTACTGTACTGAGAAAATTTGTTTTTTAAAAGCTCAATCGCTTCAGATTTTTGAGCAGTATTCATTTTTAGAATATTTTGTCCTTTTAAGGATTGTTATACAAATTGCAATTCAAACTCCACCCCATTCGGGCTGACTTGTTATTAATTAGATACGGATTTGGTATCAATTACAAGACCAGGGCTCATTGTTGAAGCCAGGCTTACACCTTTTACATACACGCCCTTAGCAGTGGAAGGCTTCATACGGATAAGCGTATTGATCAGCTCCTGTGCGTTTTCGGCAATCTTATTTGGTTCAAAAGATACCCGGCCGATGGAAGCATGTATAATACCGGCTTTATCCACTTTGAACGAAATTTTTCCGCCTTTCACGTCACTAACAGCTGTAGCCACATCATTAGTAACCGTTCCGGTCTTAGGGTTGGGCATAAGATTACGAGGTCCCAGTACCTTACCTAACCTACCTATCTTAGGCATTACAGATGGAGTGGCCACGATAACGTCAACATCCGTCCAGCCACTTTCAATTTTTTGTATAAACTCATCTAATCCCACGTAATCAGCGCCGGCTGCCTTGGCCTCCGCTTCTTTATCTGCAGGACAAAGTACCAATACGGATTTTGTCTTACCGGTTCCGTGAGGAAGCGTTACCGTACCTCTTAAAGCCTGATCAGCCTTTTTAGGATCTATTCCCAGGCGGATATGAACATCCACAGAACTGTCAAACTTGGTACAATTTATTTCTTTTACCACCTTGGCAGCCTCTGCCAGGGTATACGTTTTATTTTTATCAAGCTTAGCTTCTACAGCTTTCCTTTTTTTAGTTAAAGATGCCATTGCAACAAATGTTTAAAATAAGATGAACCAAACGGGATTAATTTTGCCAGGGCGCATTACCTTCAACAGTAATACCCATACTACGTGCAGTACCTGCAACCATCTTCATGGCACTGTCTACACTAAAGCAGTTCAGATCCGCCATTTTATCTTTGGCAATCTCTTCTACCTGTGCCCAGGTTACCTTACCAACTTTGTTACGATTAGGCTCTTTTGAACCTTTTTTCACCTTAGACAGCTCCATTAACTGAACTGCAGCCGGCGGAGTTTTGATAACAAACTCGAAAGACTTATCGCTGAAAACTGTGATGAGAACAGGTAATACTTTACCTTGTTTGTCTTGTGTGCGCGCATTGAATTGCTTACAGAATTCCATGATGTTTACACCCTTGGAACCCAACGCTGGACCGATCGGTGGAGCCGGATTGGCCTGGCCACCTTTACATTGGAGCTTTACATAGCCCGAAATTTCTTTAGCCATTGCTT
>JBEBVI010000387.1:0-4365 GCA_040392805.1 Taibaiella helva | reverse complement strand
CCGCAGGTGATGTGGCTGTCGCCGGCAAGGAGGGCACCCAGCTCAAGCCCAAGGATGTCACCCCTCAGCAAATGCTTCAGGGGCTGATCAAGAACGGCGCCAAGGTCGAGGTCTGCGCGCTGTATCTGCCCAACACCGGCCGGCAGTCCACGGACCTGATTCCGGGCGTGACGCCCGCCAAGCCGGCCGATGTGGCGGCCCACCTGCTCAAGGCAGGCGTCAAGACGCTGGCCTTCTGATCAGGCGTCGTCAGGTACCTCATCCCAGCCGGTGATCATCGCCTTGATGTGTGCCGTCAGGGTGTGACCGGTGGTGGTGAGGTACACATGGACCACCACGAAGGCCAGCATGAGGAAGGCACCGGCGGTGTGGGCCCAGGCCACCCACTCCAGGGTCAGCCAGCGGTCGATGCCCAATTCCGGCCAGAAGGCCCGAAACAGATACAGCAGGCCCGAGCCCCAGAGCAGCGGTGAGATCATGGCCAGCAACGCCAGATAGGCCAGGCGCTGCAAGGGGTTGTGCTTCTTCTGCACCGTCTTGTGGAACGGGTGCGGGGCACCACGGAACATGCCCCAGCCGTAATAGACGACCATGGCCAGCACCTTCTTGTGCGTCGGCAGGTACTGGCGCCATTCGCCGGTCGTGAACTGCCAGAAGATGGTGAAGGCCCACAGGGTCAGCAGGGCCCAGGCCGCCAGGGTGTGCAGGCGCACCGCCGGCTCGAAGCCCAGCCAGGAGTAGCTGCCGTGGATTTCGAATCCGGTGGCCAGCATGGTCAGCACCAGCGCGGCCTGCGACCAGTGCCAGAAACGCTCGTACCGCTTGTAAAGGTAGATGCGACCAGGCTTGGTGGCGACGTTGGAGTTCATGGCATCCATCTCAGTGCCCCTTTCCATGGCGAAGGTGGTTCATGACACGGGCCAGTGCGTGAATCAGCACGCCCGCAACGGCGCCCAGCACGGCCAGCCAGCCCAGCCGGTCGATCCAGGGGTGATGGTCCCGGCCTGGGAGGTACACGCCGGGCAGATCACCCAGCCGGCTCCGGGCCGCGCTGGTATGGCACGAGGCACAGGCCACCGCGTCCCTGGCGGGTGCCACCATGTGCGTGATGGGCCAGAGCATTTCGGTCTTGACGAAACCATGGTCGCCACTGAACGGCACACCCGTGGCCTCAGCTCCGGCCTTCAGTGCCTTGGGCCAGTCGAAGTTGAACCAGAAGGCCGTGTCGTCGGGCGTGGCGGTGTGCGGCACCAGCAGTTGCAGGTGCTGCTTGTCGTAGGGCTGCCGACCTTCAAAGCGCTTGACGGGCCAGATGCGCGCCTCCGGATCGTCCGGACCGCCGTGGAAGGTGTTGATCTTCACCACGCGGGTCGGATCGATCTTTTCCTCCTGGGTGGTATAGGTGACCTTGCCGTTGAACCAGACATAGTCGGGCACCACGTTCTCATCGAGCCTGAAGTCGCCCTTCTTGCTGTCGTAGATCACGTGGCCCTGGTCGTCCTTGACCTGGATGGGCTGACCCTGGGGCGACAGGCGTCCGGCGGTGGACCAGTCCCAACCCATCTTGGTGGCGATGCCGCCGCGGGCGAAGCTGGGAATGTGGCAGCTCTGGCAAGCCAGCTTGCTGGTGTGGTTGTTGAGCAGACCCACGGACAGCGACGGCTGCTTGTGGGGCTTGTCACCATGGCAGCTCTGGCAGGTAGCCGCGTTGCGACCAGCATGCACCGTATCACCGCGCAGGAGGGGACCGTGCGGGTCGGCTGCCGTCATGCTGATGCGGCTGCCGGCGATCTGGTGGCCATCGGCCTGGTGGCAGGTGGCGCAGGTGAAGCCAGCGCCGCCCCTGGCCTTGGCTGCCATGTGCACGTCCAGCTCGGGCGTGGCCCGGTCCAGCGAGGAATCGAGGTCGCCGTGCTTGACACCATCACCGCCACCGCCGTTGTAGTGGCAGCTGCCACAGGTGGCGGTACTGGTCTTGCCGATGTGCCGTGCCACCATGGCCAGGTCCACCGGATCGATGAACTTGCCGGATCCGGCTGGCAGTTCGGTGCGTTCGGTGGGCACCTCGCCGGCCATGCCGGCGGGCTTCTTGTAGCCGCCCGTGTGGTGACAGACCAGGCAATCCACCTTGGTTTCGTCGTGAAAGTCGAACTTGTCGTCCTTCCATCCATAACCCACGTGGCAGCTCTGGCAGAAGGCCTCATTGGAGCGGTCACCAATGCAGAAGCTGTTGAGCATGGTCTTCTTGCCCAGCGTCTGGCCGGTGTCCGGGTTCGTGTACTCCCAGGTCCAGTGGCGGGTGCTCATCACCTGCTTGGCCGCCTCAGTATGGCAGCTCAGGCAGGCCCTGGTGACCTCGGAGCCGCTGTTGAACGGCCCCTGCAGTGCCTTGAACTTGCTGTGGTCTGCCGTGGATGAGCCCGGTCCAGGCGCCCTGGCCAGGACCTCTTGCGCCGAGGCATCCGCTGGCGGCGAGGGATCGGCCGCCCATGTCGCGGCTGTCACGACACCGCCCAGCATCAGCGCCAACGTGAACCGGTATGCGTATCGTCATGTTGCTGTCTCCTCGCGCGATCTTTCCGGCCCCGGTCCTTTCATGACCGAGGCTCCTGTCACCCCTCTGCCTGAACACCGGTGACGGCATGGGGCGGTCGGGGCTGTCCCGGCCCCACCGGCGCAGCCCCAGCCCAACCACGGGCCCATGCCATGATCGATGCGACAGGCTGGCGCCTGAGCGTGCGTCTCAGTGCGCGCATGAACAGGCTCCTTCGCCCGGGCGCCCACCGCCACCGGCGTCAGGCAATGCACCAGGCGTGTTGACCATGTGATCGGCCAGAGCGGAAAAGATCTGGATCAGATACTCGCGCAGCGGCTCGTCGGCAACCTGTTCGGTCAGTGCGGTACGCATGCACAACATCCATTGGTCGCGCTCGGTGGGGCCGATGGCGTAAGGCAGGTGGCGCCTGCGCAGACGCGGGTGGCCCTTCTTTTCGACGTAGAGGTTGGGGCCGCCAAACCAGCCCGAGAGGTATTCGAACAAGCTTTCGTTGGCGCCGGACAGACTTTCGGGATGGATGCGACGCGCGGCATAGGCCTCAGGCAGTTCATCCATGAGTTCATAAAAGCGGTCCACCAGACGGTGCAGACCGTCAGCGCCACCGAGGGCTTCATAGGGGGTAGCGGTATTCGGGGTATTCGACATGCTGAAGACTCCTTGCTTCATGCCGCCTTGGCCACGGCTGGCGGCGGTCCAAACAGGCGATCGGTGAGCTTGACGTACCAGGCCGCCGCCTGTACCTGGACGATGTAGGCCAGCGCGATCAGCAACCCGGCATCAGCGCCCTGGGCACCAAAGACGCCCATGGCAATGGCCAGCGCAATGGACAGGTTGCGCATGACGGTGCCATAAACCAGCGCAATCGCATCGCCACGCGGGAACAGGGCCTTGCCAACCACCGTGCTGACAGCAAAGTTGATGGCGTACACCAGCACCAGCGACAGCAGCAGGCCAGGCACCTGCGTCGGGTTCGCCAGGATGTCCTGCGCCTTCAGCGCCATGGACACGAACACGATGCCCAGCACCCCCAGGGTCGACAACGGCGGGAACCTTGGCTTGAACCGCTGGCTGAACACCGGCTCGCCATGCTTTCCGATCAGCCAGCTGCGCGTCCATGTGCCCAGCGCCAGCGGCAGGAAAACGATGAGGCCGATCTGCGCGAACACCTGCAGCACCGGAATCCCGACCACCGTGCCCAGCAACACCTTGAGGTACACGGGCGCCAGCAGCGAGCCGGCCATCAGACCGACCACCGTCATCTTCACCGCGGCAGGCACGTTTCCCTTGGCGAAGCCGGTCCAGGAAATCGTCATGCCGGAGGTGGGCAACAGCGCCGTCAGCAACAGCGCCAGCCGCATCATCGGCTGGTCGGCAAAGCACAGCAGGCCCACGACATAGCCGATGGCGGGCATGAGGATGAAGTTGATGCCCTGGGCAACCCCGTGCAGCCGGCCGTTGCCCGGCTTGAGCAGGTCGCGCACGTTCATCGTCACCATCATCGGGTAGACCATGAGGAAGGTCAGCGGCAGGATGGCCCCGCGCAGGAACGACGGGTCCGTGACCCTGCCGAAGCCCAGGCCGGCCAGCATGGCCAGCGGAATGCTCCAGACCAGGTTCTTTTGCAGCCAGTTCAGGGCCTGCCACATGATCGATCTCCCTGCCACTCAGGCATTGCGCAGGCCCAGGGCCCAGGCCTGCATGGCGTCGTTGGCCGGTTTCATGGGAGCATCCATGAAGCTGACGACGAAGTGGTCACCCATGTCGGCAATGCCGATGCTGCGCGGGCGCACGGCCAGCACCTGCGGGTT
>JBEBVI010000386.1:0-4371 GCA_040392805.1 Taibaiella helva | reverse complement strand
CCTGGAGCAAAAAAAGGACATTGTGAATGTAAAATTCCGCGTGGTAGATACCGGGATCGGTGTTTCCGAAGAATACGTGGATAAAATCTTTGAAAGCTTTACACAGGCCGGAACCGATACCGCCCGTAAGTATGGGGGCACCGGGCTCGGGCTTACCATATCAAAGCAATTGGTGGACCTGATGGAAGGCAGCATCAAAGTAGAGAGTATGCCCGGCGGCGGCACTACGTTCACTGTAACTATACCACTGAAAGTTGCAGCCGAACAAAGCCGCACGGAGCAGAAGAAGCGCATCACCCCCGAAATGTACCGGCAACTGCGCAACCTCGATATCCTGCTTGTTGAAGATAACGAGTTTAACAGGATGGTTGCGGAAGATACACTCAGGCAACTGTTGCCCGACATAGAAATTGACATTGCCGAAAACGGGGAAATAGCCCTAGAAAAAGTAAGGCAAAAAGACTTTGACCTTATTCTCATGGATATTCAAATGCCCGTAATGAACGGTGTAGATGCCACCAGGTTTATCAGAAGCAGTATGCCCGATGGCAAAAAAGATGTCAGCATAATAGCGATGACGGCAAACGTATTGCAGGAAGATGTACAGCGATATCTTGATGCAGGCATGAATGCTTATATTGCCAAACCATTTCAGACAGATGACTTACTGATAAAAATGCTATCCGTGCTGAAAAAGCGGCCGGTCGGAGAAAAAGGACAATCATCCGACCACCGGGAAATAGAGTCCATCGCGCCGATACCGGATCAGGTAACAGACATGAACTTCCTGAAACAGTTTACCGGCGGCAATATGGAAAAACAGAGGAAATATATCGGAATGTTCTTAAGCAACGGACCTCAATTGCTCCATAAAATTGAGGAAGCGCTTTCCGCCAACGATTTTGAAGCCCTGAAGATTGCAGCTCATTCCATGAAACCTCAGCTCTCGTATATGGGCGTAAAAGAAGAAATAAGCAATATCTTCCTGATCGAACAGACAGCCGGACAGGAAGCTCACAGAAACCGTCTGCCACAACTGGTGCGCCATCTGAAACAAGTGTGTGCCAAAGCCTTTGACGAGCTGAATAAAGAAATACAGGATGTAGCTTTGACAAATCAAAAACAATAAGTACCTTTCGGACATAAATAAGAAAACTACATCTTTACATGGCGAAAAATAAACAATATCTCTTTTTAGTTGATGATGAGCCCATCCAGAATGAGATGCTGAAAGATTACCTCAATGACCGATTTCTTTTCGATATTAAAGTATTTGATAACGGCGAAGAAGCATTGCAGAATATGTACCTTTCTCCCCATATTATAGTTCTGGATTACCATCTCAGTACACAAAACAAAGAGGCCAAAAATGGTGTGGAAATCCTGAAAAAGATAAAAGACAATTATCCTGAAGCCGAGGTGATCATACTTTCGGGGCAAGACAAAATTGAGGTGGCTGTAGATACCATGAAATATGGCGCTTATGATTATGTTGTAAAAGGCGAAAGCGCTTTTTCCCGCATTGAAAACGCCATCAATAATATCAGTGAGCTGCACAAAATGCGCATGATCAATAAAGGCTATAAAAACACCATCCTGATGCTGTTCGGCGTCATAGGACTGATCATATTGGGAGCTGTCTATTTCCTTGTGATCAAGCCGAGAATGTGATAAGGTAAAACCGTAACAGTACCAACATCCCACTTAGTTTTCATACAATATGGAAAAACCATTAAGAAAATATTCCTGATATTTCTTAATGGTTTTTTTATTAAATGCCGTTATTGGTATAATACCATTTTCACAATCGTTGCATCGTTACCCTCCGTCACACCGTCGCGGGAAATAATCAGATCACTATTAGAATTTATACTTTTCACGCACTTAAAATCTGAAACTATGACACGTTCAGTAGAAAGCATCGATAACGCAATCACCACCTATGTTAACGTGAGTTTTGGGTCTTCTATTATTGAAAATCAATCTGTTTTACTTTGAAGACCTTTGTGGTAGCGGGTTTTAGTTGATCCTTTCAATAGACTGAATATCAAGTGGTGATTAAAATTGAGACTTTTTACTTTTAAAATACACTAACACATTGATAATAAATTAGAAACAGCCAAAACTCACGTTAGTTACGTTGTACACTTTGCTTTCTTTGGCCACTTTGTGTGAAATTCTCTCTTGCAGAGCAATAAGGAACTAACCTTTTTGGACAACCTGGAGCACTATAGTTTTGTCAAAACTCCCAATAACTACTGTCTTGTGGCTAAGATTGTATTGTAGCATCAACCTATCAAAAGTAGCACATACATCTGTATCAATATCAATAATGGAAATTGTCCAACTCTTTGAGCAACCGGGTCTGATATTACTTATTTAATACACCGCGGAGCAATTCGGCTTTGATAATAATAGATAAGTAAAAAGCGGTTTCAGGCTGTAAAATGAAAGGTTGGACAGCTTTGTTACCTGAAAATATTTCTATTAGGAAGTCAGTGTCTAACATTACATATTCCCTGTTGTTCATGCTGTTTCTCTAAGTTTCAATCCGTCTATATTTAACTCTTTGAATCTGCCAAATGCCTTTTTTATCTTTTTTGCATCAGCTATTTTAGCTCTATAACGCTTTAGCAATTTGAGTCTGCCTGGGCTTGATTTTTTTATTGTTGCCTCTTTCATCAGTTTTTTACTTTTCACAAAATACAATCTTTTTGGCGTTTGAATAACCTATCTGAAGGATATGGTAAGTATGGGCATTATCCCCAACAACAGAACACTATTTGTCCAGCAGTCCCAGGGCCGTAGCTTTGGTCACCAGGCTGATGGCATTTTTGGCATCCAGTTTTAGGAAAAGATTCCGCCTGTGGGTTTCAACCGTGTTCAGGCTGATATGGAGCCCCGCAGCAATTTCTTTGCTTTGTCTGCCCCGGGCGATCAGCTTTAATATTTCGAGCTCACGCCGGGTCAGCAGGTCGCCTTGTACGGGTAACTGTTTCTTGTGATAGAGCATTTCATTAAATAGCTGCTCTTTAAGCTCCGGCGAGATAAAGGGTAATCCTTTATATACGGTTTCAATGGCCTCAACGAGTGCGGCGGTATCGGCGGTTTTTAATATATAGCCCAGGCAGCCGGCTTTGGTAAGATGTTTTACCCGGCTGGTGTTATCCACACTGGTAACGGCCAGTATCCGTACCGAGGGGTAGGTTTTGCTGATGACAGGCACAATATCTTCAGCTGTACAATCCGACAACATCACGTCCAATAACAAAACATCCGGTAACTCCTTCGGTAAGGAAGCGAGCAATGCTTTACCGGAAGTATGAACAGACTGCACCTTAATATGCGGGGTGCCACTCAATATATATTGCAGGCCACTGATCACCATAGGATGGTCGTCTGTAATGGAAATATAGATGGTCGTCTGGGACATTGATTTGATTAGAATAGTTGAAAGTGGAAAATTATAATTTTTTTCCGTTTTATGATTTGTTGCCTTCGCGATGTTATTATTTCGGAAGCTTAAAACTCATATATACCGTAGTACCTGCATTAACCCTGCTATCTACTTCCATGTGTCCGCCCCATACGGCTATCCGGGAAGCAGTATTGTGCAGACCGATACCTGTTCGGGTATCCTGCTGCATGTCCATCCCTGTTCCGTTATCTTCAATGCTTAAAAAGAAAATTTCACCGTCGTATCCTGTTTGCACATTCACTATGGTGGCATAGGCATGCTTTTGAATATTATGTAGTAACTCTTGTGTAACTCTGTAAATACCCATAAGCATGTTATTTTTCAATTGAGGCTCTATACCGAAATGCCGGTATTGTACATTGAATTTTTCCGGTATGCTGATTCGCCTGCAATAGTCGCCTAAAGTGGGGATTAGGCCGTCTTCCAACAGCTTTTCAGCCGAAAGGTTATGTGCGGTATGTCGTATCTCATTATAGGCTTCCTGCAGTAATCCCAGACCGTTATGATACATATCCGATGCTGCTACTATAGACAGGTCAGCCTTATTTACATTACTCAGCTGCATGCGTGCTGCCGACAGGATGCTGGCTATACCGTCGTGCAGCTCCCGTGCTATACGCTTACGTTCATTTTCTTCTCCCTGCATCAGCGCCCGGAGCTGATCTATTTTTGTTTGTTGCTCCATCTGCCGGAGCGCTGCTGCCTGCCTGCCCTGGTGATAGCGGCTGATGATATATAGTAGCAGGAATACGATAATAATAATTACAGCGCTTGCTGCAATGCCTAAGATCCATAATCTTTGTTGTGAAATTTTCCGGTCACGTTCACTCAGCTTTAATCTTTCTGCTGTAATGGTTTTGTCCTTCTCAGCACTTCTGTACTGAGCTTCCAAT
>JBEBVI010000385.1:0-4382 GCA_040392805.1 Taibaiella helva | reverse complement strand
AGCTACGATGTAACTAAGGAAAATAGTAAAAATAACCTCCCAAAGTACCGTCATTTCGACCCCTACGGCTGTGCTCAGGGTAGACTTTGTGGAGACATCCCCCAAGCTTTGAGGCCGGGAAGTTATTTTAACACCGTTACTAAGAATTCAAATTATTATATCCTTTGCTTCTTTGTATTCGTTGTTTTCTTCATGTGAAACAGCTCTTTTTATACATACGCTTTCCGGGCTTATTTTTGAACCTTTATATCTATATTCATAGTTGCGGTAATATCGCCCCGACCTACAATGGTATTGATCTTTAATAAACCGATTTTATTATCCCAGGTTTTAAACTTGTACACTTTTTCCGACTTTACATTATATTCATAATGACCGTAAATTTCATCAACGGCATCTTTGAGTTGCTCGTAACTTGTTATATTATTAAATTCTCCTACCGAAATATTGGTTGAGCTGAAAAAAGTATTGTTTACTGTAGTCCAGAAATTGATACCGTCCGGGTTATTGTCAAATATTTCACCTTCATATATATTGGACTTTACTTCGGCAGGCGCTCCGAGATAGGGGTCGCCATGATTGATATTATTGTACCAGTATACCAGATCGATATTGCTTTGGGATTCCAAAGCTTTCGGCGCCTTGCTCAGGAAATATACCTGGCCGGATTTCAGGTTGATGAAGCTTCCGTAGTCATCATTTTTATCATTCCCCAGGTTGATATTGGTATAGCTGTTAATGGGTGTTTTGCCGGATGGTTTGTTGTTATCATCATCTTTTTTATCACATCCGGTGAGCAGTGCTGCTATAATAGCGATAGATAATATTTTAGTTTTCATAAGACTGTTTGATTTTAAGACTATTAGGTTTTAGGATTTTAAGACTAATTGATTTTAGTTCGGAACAGGATTTTTGACTTTTAACTTTTGATTTGACTTTTAACTTAATTATCTCTGCAAATATCCGTACTATATGAGGAGCAGGCAATACGTGTTTAGACGTATTTTACCGGTATGCGGGCGGGGAAAGGAGGATTACCGGTTTCTCTGCCTCGTATTTTCCTGCCGGAGTAAGCAAAATTTACCCGTAACTTCGCGTTCTATGCGCAATTATTTAACAGAGCTTAATGACCAGCAGAAGGAAGCGGTACAACATATAAACGGTCCTTTAATGATCGTTGCCGGTGCCGGTAGCGGAAAAACAAAAGTCCTGACAACAAGGATCGCCCATTTAATGAAAGAGGGTGTGGATGCCTTCAATATTCTGGCGCTTACTTTCACCAACAAAGCGGCGGCGGAGATGAAAGAACGGATCGATAAGATCCTGGGCAATCATGAGGCACGCAATTTATATATAGGTACTTTTCACTCTGTCTTTGCCCGCATATTGCGTGCCGAAGCACATAAAATAGGTTATCCGAACAGTTTTACCATTTATGATACGGATGATGCCAGGAGCCTTTTGAAAAGTGTGATCAATGAGCATAATCTGGATGATAAGCTGTATAAGCCGCAATATGTCTATGGGCGTATTTCTGCAGCTAAGAATAATCTTATGGGACCTTTAGAATACCAGAGGGATTTCGGTATACAACAGGAAGATGCCCGTAGCGGGCGGCCTTTAATAGGTCAGATTTACGCACAGTATGCCGGCCGTTGCTTCAGAAACGGTGCCATGGATTTTGATGATCTCCTGTTTAAGATGTATGAGCTGCTGGTACAGCATCCCGATGTATTGGCTAAGTACCAGCATAAGTTTAAATATATTCTTATTGACGAGTATCAGGATACCAATATAGCACAATACCAGATTATTAAAATGCTGGGGGCAGTGCACGAAAATATATGTGTCGTAGGCGACGATGCCCAGAGTATTTATTCTTTCCGTGGAGCTACCATTGAAAATATCCTGAAATTCCAGAAAGATTACGAAGGCACAAAAGTGGTGAAGCTGGAACAAAACTACAGGAGCACTCAGAATATCCTGAATGTAGCTAACCGTGTTATTGCGCTCAATAAAAAACAGATTCCTAAAAATTTATGGTCGGATAAAGAAGCGGGAGAAAAGCTGAGCTTAGTGCGTACACTTACAGATAATGACGAGGGACGCTTTGTAGCGGATGCCATAGCAGAACAGAAGCTCAGGAATCATTATTTCAATAAAGATTTTGCCATACTTTACCGTACCAATGCCCAGAGCCGGTCGTTTGAGGAAAGTTTAAGGCGGCATAATATTCCTTACCGGATATACGGAGGGTTATCTTTTTACCAGCGCAAAGAGATAAAGGATTTTATAGCTTATCTCAGGGTAATCGTTAATCCCCGTGATGAAGAAGCTTTGAAGCGCATTATCAATTACCCGGTAAGAGGTATCGGTAAAACAAGTTTAGAGCGGCTGATCATCTTTGCTAATGAAAACGGCGTTACACTCTGGGAGGCTTTGCAACAGCCTGGTATTGCAGGATTGAGGGGCGCGGCAGCTGCAGCGATAGAAAACTTTGTGGTGATGATAAAAAGCTTCCAGTCTATGTTGCAAAAAAAGGATGCTTATGAGATTGCTTTTGAAGTAGGAAAGCATACGAACTTAGTAAAGGAGCTGTATAATGACAAAACGGTTGAGGGGCTTGCACGCTATGAAAACGTACAGGAGTTGTTGAACTCCATAAAAGAATATACAGAAACGCCGAATGAAGAAGGTGAATTGGAAGAAAAAGGCTTAGGCACTTATCTTCAGAATATTACTTTACTGACAGATGCGGATAAAGATGGTGACGAAGACCAGGACGTTGTCAAGCTGATGACCATACACGCGGCCAAAGGATTAGAATTTCCCTGTGTGTTTGCTGTAGGTTTGGAAGAAAATATATTTCCTTCTGCCATGAGCTTGTATGACCGTGAAGACCTGGAAGAAGAGCGCCGGCTGTTCTATGTTGTTATTACGAGGGCAAAGGAGCGTTTATGGATCAGCTTTGCCAACAGCCGCTACCGTTTCGGATCCCTGGTACAGAATGAGCCCAGCCGCTTTATAGATGAGATCCCGCCGGAGTATATCGACCGGAGCTATGCAGGACTGGCAGGTGCACGAACAGGGGCGATAGCCCGTAATACATCGGT
Source organism: Taibaiella helva (assembly GCA_040392805.1). Lineage (GTDB taxonomy): Bacteria > Bacteroidota > Bacteroidia > Chitinophagales > Chitinophagaceae > Taibaiella > Taibaiella helvus_B. Next base: position 1,269 of record JBEBVI010000385.1, on the reverse strand, counting down.
GGGCCAACGCTCGTTTACAGCTAAGGAGAAGAAAACGGCAACAGGCTATAAAATTACATCGGGAAGTGTGACGGCATTGCCGGTAATGCCCAGGAATAATGCACAGGTTGCTATCCATGTGCCGTCGGCAAACTTTACACCCAGTGATCCCGAAGATATGGAAACAGGCATGAAGGTAGAGCATCAGAAATTTGGCCTGGGTACGATATTAAAAATGGAAGGCGGTGTGCATAACCGCATTGCCACAATAAACTTCCCTGCCGGCGGCGGTGAAAAGAAAATTATGCTGGCTTATGCCAAGTTGATGATCGTACCGGAGTAGGGCGTTCCTATTTCCGGCAGGAAAGCGAATCCCAGAAATCTTCAAGGATGACTTTAAGCAGTTGCGGCCTTACCTGATCCAAAGGATGTCGTGTGTCGGGTAAGATGGCCAGCCGGGCATTAGGGATAACGGATGCCGCCCGGCAGGTTTCCGCTACGGTTGTCATTTTATCTTTGTCGCCTGTCATGAGCTGAACCGGTATTGTTATATGTCGCAGCTGCTCTTCTGTTAATAGTGGTTTCTTACCCAATTGAAGCATCAGAGTTGCCATAGCTTCCACTAATTTTTCCCAATGCGGGTCCCCATGTATTTCGGCTAAATGCTGCGCATATTGCGGCACCTTATTTTTCATATTTTCCGGTATAAGCAGCTGGCTTTCTTTAGCAGCGCCTTCCTCTGTCCAGTGTAGCTTTGTAGCTAATGTAGCTATAGAAGAAATAATGCCGGGATGCTGAAGGCTGTGCCATAGCGCTATATATCCGCCCATACTATAGCCGAATACATCGGCCTGTTCTATCTGATGTTCCTTCAGGTAAGTATCAAGTTGTTCCGTGTAACTTTCTATGCTAACCGGATGATCACGGAGGGGATTATTGCCATGTCCTTCAAGCAGGACTTTATGTACGTTGAACCGTGCTTGCAACCATTCTTCATAGGGATCAAACAAATGGGTATGGCCTAAGGCACCGTGTAGTAATATGATACTGTGCATTGCTGGTTTCTTTGGTTTAAAAATAATCAATTATAATGTACTCTGCGTAAAAATGTGTGATAAAATACCTGTTGCTTTCTTTCTTCCAAGCTCCCCTACAGCAGACAAAATAATTTTCCTGAAAGAAGAGTCTGTCTAAAAAGGTCGTCATTTCGAGCGAACCCCGAGCTTGCCGAGGGAGAAGTCGAGAACTTTTCTCACCGAAGGTAAATCTCACAAGTGTAATCAAATGATT
>JBEBVI010000384.1:0-4385 GCA_040392805.1 Taibaiella helva | reverse complement strand
TTACGGAAGAGTTGAATTAGCGCTGATCTCCTTCCTGCCTATGGCTTTGACGTGGATATGGATTACCGGGATCATGAGCATAACAGGTCTGAAGTTTAATATTGTCAATGTCATTATTGCTACGCTGATATTCGGACTGGGGGATGACTATGCTATATTTATGATGGATGGGTTAATGGAACGTTATCGTACGGGTAAGAGCAAGATAGAGCCTGCCAGGTCGGCAGTATACTTATCCGTTCTTACAACTATTATTGGTCTGGGTACTTTAATTCTGGCTAAGCACCCGGCATTGCAATCTATTGCGGCCATAGCCATTACAGGGTTATTATGTGTTGTTTTTGTTTCACAGATTGTGCAGCCTTTCCTGTTTAATATGCTTATTCAGCGGCGGGCAGATAAAGGTTTTATGCCGTTTACCTTGTGGAGCCTGCTCAAATCTACCTTTTCGTTCCTCTACTTTTTTGTGGGTTGTCTGATTGTTACGCTGGTGGGGTTCATTTTAATTGGCGTCAGGCCCTTAGGGAAAAGAAGGAGCAAATACGTTTTCCACTTTATTTTAAGTAAATATACCGGCAGTGTTATGTATGTCATGACAAATACAACGAAGCGGATACTTATACCTGAAGAGCATGATTTTAGTAAGCCGGCGGTATATATAGCTAATCATGCCTCGTTCCTGGATATCCTGCTAACCACAATGTTACATCCTAAGCTGGTATTGCTTACTAATAAATGGGTGTGGCGGTCGCCGGTATTCGGGAAAATAGTGCGTATGGCAGAGTATTATCCGGTAGCCGAGGGTGCGGAGGATAGTATTGAGCCGTTGCGGGGATTGGTAAAGCAGGGGTATGGCATTGTTGTTTTCCCTGAAGGGACGAGGTCCTACAGTGATAGGATCGGCCGGTTTCATAAGGGGGCTTTTTATATAGCGGAACAGTTAAAGCTGGACCTGGTGCCGATTGTTATGCATGGGGTGCATTATACGATGCAGAAAGGGGACTGGCTTTTGAAGGATGGTACGATAACCCTGCAGATGTGCCCGCCCGTAAGGTGGAACGATCCTGGTTTCGGGGCAACTTATAGCGAAAGGGCAAGGAAGATGGGGGGCTGGTTCAGGGAACAGCTGGATGAGAAAAAGAGGTTGCTGGAAACGCCCCGTTATTTTAAGGAGCAATTGCTGAGGGGATATATGTATAAGGGGCCGGTGCTGGAATGGTATTGCCGGATAAAAGCGGGAATGGAACAGTATTATGAGCCTTTTCATACTTTGTTGCCCCGGGAAGGGCGGTTTTATGATTTAGGTTGTGGTTACGGGTTTATGTCTTATATGTTGCACTGGGCATCGGAGCGGCGCCGGTTTATGGGTGTGGATTATGATAAGGCTAAAGTGGAAACGGCTAATAACAATTATAAGCGCGGGAGCTGGAATAAACAGGGTGTATGGCATCACAATGGTAATACGGCCGCAGAGGATCATTTTAAACAGCCTGTAAGTTTTGTGCATGCTGATCTGAACCAGTTTGAATTACAGGTGTGCGATGGTATTATAGTAAGTGATGTATTGCATTATCTTTTACCAGAGCAACAGGAACTGCTTATGCATAAATGTTATTATGCCTTAAGGCCGGGAGGTGTGTTGATTGTCAGGGATGGAGCTAAAGAGCTGACGCAGCGACATAAGGGAACGCGTATTACGGAATTGTTTTCTACAAAGATTATCGGGTTTAATAAAGTGCAGAATGAGCTGCATTTTACCAGCCGCGAATGGATGGAGCGGTGGGCTACGAGTATGGGTGCTCAATTAACGACATTAGACCTGAGCCATAAGACCAGTAATCTTATTTTCGTGTTTCATAAGAGGGGTGGGGTGTCGTAAATGTTTCTAATGAGAGGGTTTTTGTTTTTAAGTTCTGAGGTTTTGCAACGCAGAACAAGTGTATGCTTGCCACAGGCAAGATAATAATTATGAGAAACCGGAGGTTTCGTATAGCGGATAAATATAACACATTATATAAGCCCTGAAGGGGCAATATATGCTTCTGTTCAGAGTGCCGCTCCGAACTTAAAAATAAGTTAGAATCCTCGACTCTTTCATATCTCTAATGAAATCTGTGTATGAGATGGTGAATCAAAGATTTCACTTATTATCTGTTCGGAGCGTCTTTCACTTAACGCTCCGGACGGCTATAAACAGGTATATACTATACACTCTTATATATATCGAAATGCAAAGAAATAAACCATGCCGGCTATATTTCGTACAATAATGAATAAAAAAAGAGGCTTCCCGTTTTAATAAGGAAACCTCGTTTTTTATTGATACCAGAAAAGGCACTATTCGAAATCAACCAATTCCACATCAAATATCAGGATGGCATTTGCCGGTATATATTGCCCTCTAGCATTAGCTCCATATGCTAATGCAGATGGGATATATAAGGTAGCTTTACCTCCCTTTTTCATAAGGGCAATACCTTCATCCCAGCCGGCAATGACCTGGCGTTGTCCTAATCCGAAAGTGAAGGGCTGTACATGGTTGAATGCCGGATCTACATTAGAGTCAAAAGTGACACCTTCGTAGTTTACACCGGTATAATTTACGGTTACCTGTTGCCCGGCAGCAGGATGTGCGCCGGTGCCCTCGTTATGCATAACGTAATATAATCCTGACGGGGTGCGTTGTGCATCGGTGATACCTTTTCTCTGCAACATTTCTTTTATGAGCCGCTCATCTGTTTCTGCCTGTATCTTAGCTTTAGCCTGATGCTCGGCTTCTGTTTGCGCCTTAGATTTTATGCTTACCATTTTGACTGCCCAGGTGATTTTTGCATTTTCAGGAGCCCAGTCGGGGCGTGGCTGCTGTGTTCTGGCCACTAAGCTATCTAATGAGGCGCGGAATATGGCGCTGTCGCCCGTCCGCATCATCAGCAGCCCTTGTATAAGATCGCCTTTTACCTGCGGCTGAGGAACCTGGAGTGTCGTAGGCTGTCCGCTATTTGCCGCCTCGGTACTGTAGATCAGGCTATCTCCTACCTTTTGTGTTACCACTACCTCTACAAAGTCACCGATCTGTGCAGTGTTTCCTTCGCTGCCTTTATGAATAAATCTGTATTCAAGGCCATCTTCTCCTTTGCTGAATGCTTCGCCGGAAGCAACTTTGACGGTATTTTTTTTAGCTATGTTTGTTTTTCCTTTCTGGGCATATCCCATGCTCATGGAAAATAAAAATATGCCCGTCGTCAGTGTTAAGAAAGTATATTTCATTGTATAACTATTTTAAAAATTAAATGCTCCTTACTGAATATTCAATAATTCTATATCAAATGCCAAGATAGCGTTAGGCGGAATCCTGTCGCCTGCACCACGTTCACCGTAAGCCAGCGCCGACGGAATATAAAAAGTGGCTTTCATACCCTTCTTCATTAATGCTACGCCTTTATCCCAGCCTTTGATAACCGATCCTTTACCTAAATTGAAAGAGAATGGTTCTACGTGATTGAACGCGGGGTCTACATTAGAGTCGAATTTTTCGCCTTTAAGGTTATAGCCGGTATAATTTACCGTAACATTTTGCCCCTCTTTAGGAGCGGCGCCTGTACCTGGCTTATGTATGACATAGTACATTCCTGAAGCGTCTTTTTTGGCGTTCTTAATCCCTTTCTGCTGCAGGTACTCTTTAATGATCTTATCGTCGGCCGCCATTGCTGTTTTGTCCTTTTCCCGGCTTTCGGCTTCCATCTGCTCTTTTGATTTCAGGCTGACCATTTTTACTTCCCAGGATGCATAGTCGCCAGGTCGCAGCCATTCGGGTTTAGGCTGGCCGGAGCGTGTCATAAAAGTATCTGCCAGCATACGGAAAACGGTACTGTCACCTGCTTTCATACTTAATATCCCACCCATGAGATCTCCCTTCATTGTGGGTTCCTGTAGTTGCTGCATTACAGGCATGTGCTGATTCATTTCATAGGTATTGATAATGACGCTGTCACCCAGCTTGAAGATAACATGCATCTCTGCAAAGTCCCCGGGTTTTCCGCTAACGGTGCCGGTTCCTTCGGTTACTTTTTTATACTCGAGGCCGTCGTTTCCTTTCTCGAAATTTTCATCTGCGGATTGTGCGCCTGGCGTAGTTATGGGCTCTGTGGTTTTTTCTTCCGTTTGGGCTTCAGCTGTTTTGTCCTGCGAGAAGGAATTACAGCTGGTCAGCAGTAAAGCTACACCGAATAATAAGGATATACGTTTCATTTCGAAATAAACTGTTTATTTAGTTAGTTGAATATAAAGCTACTAAAATTATTGATTTTATATCAAAAAGAGAGAGGAGCTTAGTTTTCAATTAAGAATTAAGAATTAAAAATTACGAATTGTCTTCGCGTCGTTGT
>JBEBVI010000383.1:0-4430 GCA_040392805.1 Taibaiella helva | reverse complement strand
AACACCAACATCGGCGGTTGCCGTTGCGGGTGTTTTCACCCGCAACTATACGAAGAATAACATTAAAAGATAATCTCAGATCATATAATCTTAGTTTTAACCGTAAAAGCCCCGGTTTGTTCAGATTATATGCCTTAATCTTGTAGATTGCCGGGAGGATATACGTCTTATTACATAAATTTAAGGAGAAGCAGGCAACTTTATTTCAACTTCAGATGTTTAATGCATACCGGTATCCGGGAAGCGACGGGCAGATGTGACGGTTTTATAGCTCATGCAGGGCAGGATAAGATGAATTGTTACAGGTGATTTAAAGATCATTGCAAGTAAGCTTCCAAGTATGAGCTGACCGGCAACTTTGCATTTAAGCTAAAGTTGCATAGCTATAGGAAAGAGGATATTGGATTTTATATTTTTCATTATTAAAACGAATACATTATGGCAGCTGATAAATTATTTCCGACTACCATGAGGACCATTTCCGAAGTAATGGAAAAGCTAAAAGAGCGGGGAATGGATCATGAGTTTACTTATGTCGAACCGGGTGAAATGCGGGGGTGGGGCAAGCCGTACCGGCCACAGGACCTGACACTTATTAAAACATTCCGGTTTGAAGGTATGTCTGACCCGGCCGATAATTCGGCTTTGTATTTACTGGAAGATAAAGACCATAACATTGGCTATATCCTGGATATATATGGAGGGGACTCCAATTATGACGCCGGCTTTAATGAGTTTTTAAAAGAGATACCGGTTAAAGAAGAGGAGACCTGATTAGTCTTTCCGTTGAAATATTTTTATTATTGCCGGCAATAATTTTGTACTCTATAAAAACAAATAGAATATGAGAAACTTACTTTGGCTTATTGCCTTTATATGTATTTTGATCTGGGTGCTTGGACTGATCGGGATCGGCAACGGGATGGGCGTAGGTAACCTGATCCACATATTATTGGTCATTGCGGTGATCATCGTATTGTATAATATTATTTCAGGACGTAAGCCATTAGATTAACTGTATGGAAGATCTTATTATTGCCACCTCTGGCCGGATGCTATTAAAGATTTTTATTGTTTAACCATAAAATTATGTAATCATGAGTGCTTTAGAAGATAAAATAAAAGGAAACTGGAATTTAGTTAAGGGAAATCTTAAGCAAAAATGGGCGCAGCTTACTGACGATGATTTGCTGTATGAAGAGGGGAGAGAAGATGAATTACTGGGGAATATCCAAAAGAAAACCGGGGCAACCAAGGAAGCTATAAATAAATTCCTGGAGCAAATGAAGTTCGATTAACAGATTTATACATTAGGGGCTGGAGAGTCGTTACTTAAACATAAGTGACGGCTCTTTTTGTGCGGAATGGTTAGCGGTCTTTAAGTACTATTTTTATTTATTAAACAGTTCAGGTATTTCTTGTAACGGGGCAAAGATGCTAACCGGGTTCCTGTATGCAGCATGAGAATGGTATAGTACTGGTCCTGTTAAAAACCTTTATGCTTATAGATATAGCCAACTGCTGCTCCCGGTATATACTATACTCCGCATTGGCATCCTGAAAGAATCTGAACACCACTATAATACCATGATCAGAGCATGTCCGGGCAGCTATAAGATATCTTCAGCATGACCCAAGAAGATGAACGGCTATACATTACGGAAACAATATACGGTTATACTCCTCGCTGGATTTACCTGGAGGCTGTCTCACAGAGTGAACCCGGTGTGCAGTATAATTGGCAAGTTCTGTTTACCGGTACCGGCAGAATAAACTCCCCGATTTTGCTATAAGGCTCTACTCCGCAATCATTACGGTTGACATAACGTCAAAGAATGTATTATGAGTATTGAAAATCATAATCATTCAAGGTTTTTTAAATAGGGCAGCTATTTGATACTGTTCCTTACTTATTATTGGAAGATCCGGATGTGCTTCTTTTTTTGCCGGGCCTGCTTTTTTCGCTGCACTTTTTTTAGGGATTTTTGCTCCGGCTTCGCGGGCTTCCGACAAGCCGATAGCTATAGCCTGTTTGCGGGAAGTTACCTTTTTGCCGCTACCTGATCTTAGTTTTCCTTCTTTCATTTCGTGGATGGATTTTTCCACTTTTTTGCTGGCTAATTCAGAAGATTTTGACATAACTTATATATTTTTTGAAAATTAAGCAACGATTTCTCCCCCGTTAGGATGTAGCACCTGCCCTGTCATATAGCCGTTCTCTTCCAATACAAGGAACAGGTAAGAAGGCGCCACTTCAAATGGCTGCCCCGGTCTCCCGAGCGGCGTATCCTGTCCAAAATGCGCTACATGCCTGGCATCGAAAGATGCGGGGATGAGCGGTGTCACTATAGGTCCGGGGGCTACGGCATTTACTCTTATCCCTTTGGGTGCGAGCTGCATAGCGAGGGAACGTGTAAAGCCTATAATGGCCGCTTTAGTAGCTGCATAATCTACCAGGTGCTCACTGCCCCGGAAGGCGGTGACGGAAGAGGTATTAATGATATTAGCTCCCTTTTTTAAATGCTTTAATGCGGCCTGCGTGAGATAAAACATACCGAATACGTTTACAGAAAAGGTTTGCAGCAATTGTTCCGGCGTGATATTGCCCAGCTCGTCCTGAGGGTATTGCACACTGGCATTGTTTACCAAAATGTCTATCCCGCCGAATGTTTTTATTGCAGTTTCAACTACTTTCGTACAAAATGATAGATTACTGATATCGCCTTTAATGGCCTTAGCCTCCGCGCCCAGAGTGTTGATCTTATCTGTAGTGACCTTTGCATCTTTGTCTTCATTGTAATATACAATTACAGAGTTGATACCATAACTTGCATATAAGACTGCTACCGCCTGCCCGATACCGCTGTCTCCGCCGGTAATAATAGCTGTTTTGCCCTTAAGTGTAATACCTAAGGAATGTTCAGATCGTTTATAAGTTACCGGCTGCTCTCCCATTTCTTTGGTTTCAATGGGCTGGCTTTTCTTTTTGCTGTTTTGGGAATAATTTTTCATTGATGCCGTAATTTGATGGTGCTCAGATATTCTTTAAGATGAAAGATACTTTTATAGGCAAAGCTCTTTTGATTGTTTTCCATTTAACGAAAGTTAGAGGTTACTTTTCTGCAACAGACAGCTTTGCCTTTTACCGCAATGGCCACAAATGCGTGAGGCACGGTGATGTTCAGGTGTCCGTCTCTATAAGCAAAGCCGGTTATACCCAATCCGATGTCCGTTTTAAAATGATCATTGGCAGCCAGTGCCAGTTGTTCAGCCACTAACCTGGAAACGCCGTGATTGCCATTGGTAACAGACAAGCTGATGCCCAGTTGCCTGCATTTTTGCATATTATTATACACGGTAATCCCCCCCTGGTAGTAGGAGGTGCAGTCATCTCCCTGACTGAATAAAAATTGTAAGTAACCGGAAGTGACACTTTCTGCAGTGGAAAGGGTATAACCTGAACTGAGGCATTGCCTGCCTATTTCATTTATCATGCTTATAAAAAACTCACTCATCAGGTTGCCGCTTTAGGATTAAAAGTAATTCAGGTTGGCTGGCGATAAAATATTCTTAATTTAAAAACAGTAATTTGGGTATGCCGGTCTTTTGTCGCCTTAATGTCAGCCTGACCTTTTGAAGTAAAACACTATTTCTTCGATACTTGTTTCAAATATAATTCCCTTTTTAACTATTTATTTTTAGAGAAGGTGTAATATCTTTAAGATCAAAGAAATTAAAAGGTGACCTCCTGCCTTTGTGTGGTGCTCCCAGAAAAAGCAGCTGTGTATTTTTATGCATTCTATGGGTAATGTAATGTAAGGTGTTGGTAGGCAGGAGACGAATATGGTGAGCAAGTTTTCAGATTATTTTAAAGTGAGAAGCAATATAGCATGGCCCGATTGAATGAAAAAGAGGCCGCTCTTGTCTGGAGCAGCCTTGACTTTATTTACGGTGGTATTGTAGTTAATTTTTTATTCCACTAACTTTCCGGGAAGTTACAGAGTTCTATGTGCGCTGAATTCCACATCGTATCCCTCGCTGTTTTTGAAGGAGCCTTCGATGGCATCTTCGGTTAAGGTTCCTATATCTTTCCCGTCTTCACTCTTTATTGTAGGTCCTTGTAACGAGCCGGAAATATCATTGTAGCTATTGTCTCCATTCTTCCTGGAGTGCCCTCCGTATTTTCCCAGTTTCCTGCTCAACACGAGATTGAAAGTGCCTTGTTCCGGCGCAGAGGTAGAGTAGGTGCCTTCAAATCCCTCAATAAGATTATCGGAAGTTTCTTTAACAAGGCTAAATATAACATTATTATGCCCGGGAATAGAGGCTGCGATAATTTGCGGAGTTCCTCCTGATGCCAATACGGAAAAGGTGATTGAACCCAAATTTTGCAATAGAATAATTTTCTGATTTTTCTGACAGAATGTCTT
>JBEBVI010000382.1:0-4451 GCA_040392805.1 Taibaiella helva | reverse complement strand
AATATCCAGCGGTGAGGGCGGGATTCGAACCCGCGGTACAGTTTGACCCGTACGGCAGTTTAGCAAACTACTGATTTCAGCCACTCATCCACCTCACCAATTGATTTATAAGAACTTATCCCCGTTAAGGGAGTGCAAAGGTAATAAGTTGGAATTATATTGCGAAATATTTTTTGAAAATCTGTTATAAAAAAATATTGCTCATATTACATGGCAGCCAGCTGCACTTTTTGTTGAATCTCCAGAAGCCTATCCCTGTAGCTGGAGTCTGTTTCCATCAGGTTCTCCACTGTCTGGCAGGAATGTATAACGGTAGTATGATCCTTTCCTGCAAAATGTTCACCGATTGTTTTAAGCGAACTTTTGGTAAACTTTTTTGCAAAGTACATTGTGATCTGACGAGCCTGAACAATTTCCCGTTTCCTTGTTTTTGAAAGCAGGTCGTTATAAGACACATTATAGAAGGTACATACCATCTTTTGTATATCGTCAATGCTTAACTCCTTGAAGCTGGCTTTTACAAAATTCTTCAATACCCTTTTGGCCAGTTCCAGATCTATTTCTTTCTTGTTCAAAGTTGCCTGCGCAAAAAGAGAAATCACTGTTCCTTCCAGATCCCTCACATTATTCTGTACATTGTAGGCCACATACTGAACCACCTCTTCCGGTATTTCCAACCCTTCGTTCCTCATCTTCATTTCCAGTATAGCCTTTCTCGTATCATAGTCAGGAGAAAGAATTTCGGCATGCAATCCCCAGCGGAACCGGCTTAACAAACGCTCCTGCATACCATCCAGATCTTTAGGAGGCGTATCGCTGCTTAATACGATTTGTTTTCCGTTCTGGTGTAAATGGTTGAAGATAGCGAAGAATACATCCTGGGTCTTAGATGCACTTACGAACAAATGTATATCATCAAGAAGCAATACATCAATTAATTGATAAAAATGAATGAAGTCATTTACTTCCTGATTTTTGGAATGATCTATAAACTGGTTAATAAATTTCTCAGTGCTTACGTATAAAACCGATTTGTTAGGATGAAGCCTTCTTACTTCATTTCCGATAGCCTGTAGTAGATGTGTTTTGCCACAGCCTGTTCCACCAAAGATCATCAGTGGGTTAAAAGCAGTAGCTCCGGGCTTTTGTGCAATATGAACACCTGCAGTACGTGCCAGACGGTTACATTCCCCTTCAATATAATTATCAAATGTAAGATTCGGATTTAGCTGCGGATCTATTTGTACCCTTTTCATACCGGGTATCACAAACGGGTTTTTGATCTTCAGCGGATCCTCCATTACATAGTCGAGATCCACGTAATTGCTTTCCTTATTTTTTTTAGGATGCGCACTTCCCGGCAGCTGCATGGTCGCAGGTTGCTGACGCGGTACAGAAGCTTCCATCTGAATCCGGTACTCCAGTCTTCCGTCTCTGCCTAAAATACGTTTTATGGTTTTGCCTAATAACTCAACATAGTGCTCTTCCAGCCATTCGTAAAAAAACTGACTGGGAACCTGTATGGTTAATACATTATTTACCAGGGCTGCTGCCTTTATAGGCTCGAACCATGTTTGATACGCGCGCCAGTTGACATTATCCTTAATAATATTCAGACACTTGTCCCATGCAGCTACCGCATCAAGGCTTGTTGAATAGTTAGGTTGCGATGGAGTCATTTAATGTTATAATAAAAGATGTTTTTGTTGGTCAAAAGAGTCGACGATTAAGATGCAATCCGAAACTTCACAGATTCAGGGCAAAAACCGAACCAAAAAATATTATCTGCGATTTTTACTGAAGTAGACTATATCACGCTGTAACCTTAATCATTCCCTGCCTTCTCGTGCAGGATCACGAAATTCTCAACATTTTGTTGAAAAAAAAAATCTTTAACCTATTGTTTGTTTCCCCGGAATTACAGTTGTGGCTTTGGTGAGTTTGGTATTTTTTTTGCTGTCAAAGGTGAAGGTAAGTTTACCTAACCGAAGCCCCGCCCATCCTGCCTGATTAATGATTACATCTTTCCCGGACTTATTTTTTACTACAACAGGGTTATTTAAAAAAGTATGCGTATGCCCGCCTATGATCAAATCAATATGATCACTTTCTCTTGCCAGGATGCAGTCGCTCACTTTATTTCCATTATAATTGAAACCTAAATGTGAGATACAGATCACCATGTCACAACCTTTATTTTTTTTCAGGTGCTCACTTATCCTGTTCCCGGTTACGACCGGATCGAGATATTCTGTTTTGCCATATAATTCGTGGGGAACAAGTCCTGCCAGTTTTATACCCAGACCAAAAACGCCTATCTTAATATTTCCCTTTCTGAATATTTTATAAGGTTGCGTTTTATGCTCCAGCGCGGTATGCGTAAAATTGTAATTAGCCGTCAATACAGCGAATGAAGCATGCTCCAGTTGCTGTACGAACCCGTCGATACCGGCATCAAAATCATGATTACCCATGGTAATGGCATCATATCCCATCATACTCATAGCTTTTATTTCCGGTTCCCCCTTATACAAATTAAAATAAGGGGTCCCCTGGAAAATATCACCAGCATCAAAAAGCAATACGTGTTCTTCCTGTTGACGTATTTGTTCGATCAAAGTTGCCCGTGCTGCAACGCCTCCCTGCCCCTGGTAAGGAGAACCATCCATAGGGAACGGATCCAGCCGGCTGTGCATGTCATTGGTGTGTAGTATTGTTAATCTTTGTGTGGGTTGATGTGCAAATGAGCCAAACGGAAAATGACCGGCAACGAGCAAGCCTCCCGCTTTTAAAGTTTTTAATAGGAAGCTCCTTCTATTCTCCATAACTTATTCTGTTTTCCACAACAGGGTGCAGTTTCCGACCAACATGCTGTTCCTGTTCGATGTGATCAATAAGTACATCCCTCAATATTACAGGATAATCTTTGCGTTTACAATCTTTCAGAAAACTGCAGTTATCTCCTCCGCCTGCTACATAATCCAAAGTGGCAATAGTGTAGACCAATTGTGGGCTCACCGGCTTACCCATCACCCGTACTTCCACCGCACTTTTATTTTTTATTCTATAACTCATGCCACTTACAGGCCAGCCACCATAGACTGCCATATGGTTGCAAAACTCCTGAAGCAGGGAGCCGGGAACTTCTAAAACGGTTATTTTACTGTCAAAAGGCATTACTTCAAAGATCATTCTTCTGGTTACAGGCCCGGGAGCTATATAAGGTAATCGTATTGCTCCATAGTTAATGATTGAAACCTGTACGGATCTGTCCAGCTGTTTTGCCTTTGTCAGCATAGCATCTGCAATTAAGTTTCCTAAAGAGCTTTCCGGTTGCGCTTTCGATAAGGGAATATCGGAATAGCCTATAACCCTGTTCATGGTAGAATCCATACGGTTTTTATAAGGTAATAACAGGTTGCTTATACGGGTATCTACAAGTATGGAGGTGTCGATAGTAGCAAGCTGGCTACTATAACCTGATATCTGTTTCCTGGAAACAGCACAAGAAATTATACCTAAGTAAATAGTGCAAGCTAAAATCAGCTTATGGTAGGCATAAAACTTCATATTGTTTTAAGTCAGATTAAATTGTTTAGCTGCTAAGGGCACCTGATGATAATATTAATTGAATCGTTTCATATAGTAAATGATTTTATTTTCATCTTCAATTACCAGTTCGTCGGGTGTTAATCTCCAAACAGTTATTTTATGCTCCTCCTGGTTTTCATCATCTACTATGAGGTATTGATTGCGGGAATTTTTTATGGAATAAATGGCATTACCGCCTATATAATCGGTAGTAATAAACCCATGATACCCTTCATCCTGAGGAGTATCGAAAGTCAGAGTTTTGATTAATACCTTATAGTCTACGGCAGCAAGGGGGCCGTCTCTGCCTGTTCTTTTATATGCCAGCCATTTACCCGATAATAATTCATGATCAATATCAGGAACCGGCTTCGGCGGTAAATCTATTTCCGCCTTTTTTTGCGCGGCATCTTTTGCAGATTGGTCTAAATAGTCTTTTGTAAAGGTGTGGATATACTGATCATCTTTTATTGTCAATACGTCCTTAGTATTTTTCAAAATAGAATAAGAAGTATATCCCATTTCTATTTTGTGTTTTTCTACTTTACCTTTATACATAAAAGCTCCTTTTCGTAAAAGGATCTCATCATCGTTTGGTCGTTGTATGTAGAAAGTATCGGTATAAGAAATGTTTTTCCCTTTTATCGTAGTGCGTTCCGTTTCTTTCCATCTGTTTTGTGAAAGCTGTTGTCCATAATTTGGATTTGCAATAAAGCATACAGCTATTATTAATAAGGACTGTTTCATAAGAACAAATTTCAGGTACAGTAGTATGCATAAAATTAGAATATTTTTTTTGTAATCAAAATGAATTTTAATTCTTTCCGGTGAGTTCGGTTAAAAAAATACTCCATAGTTGG
>JBEBVI010000381.1:0-4487 GCA_040392805.1 Taibaiella helva | reverse complement strand
AAAGCATTAGGCATGTCTATAAGGGTTCCGTTTACCAGTATGTCTATCGAATCTTTTATGGAACAACCATACTCCGTATGGGCGGTAACAAAATACCGTGTTCTCACCTCCGGACTGGCTATGGGGTTGGCTATCTGGTCATCGCTGATACCGGAAGGCGGGAACCATTGAAAATACAGGCAATTGCTTGCCGGCTCTATATGGTATTGCTCGCCCGGGTAGATGGTTACGGAGTCGGGCATCGTCAGTATAGCTGTGGGATAGATGTTTACAAAAACCCATTCCGTATCTACGCAGTTGTGCAGGTCAGTAATATAAACCGTGTATAAAGTAGGTGTTGAAGGAGAAGCCATAGGTGTGGCACTGGAATTATCGTCCAGGCCATAGGAAGGTGTCCAGTGGTAATGGGTACCACCTTCTGCCCATAGTGCCACAGCGCTGCCGGGGCAGACACCTGTATCGGCGGCGGCAGAACCGAACTCGCCGGGGTAAACCACAACCCTGATCCTGTTTACCGAAGCACATCCTTTGGGTGAGGTTACTTTCAGCGAATAAGTTGCTGTGGAATCAGCGATAAAATCTGCATTGGGGCCATCAGGCGTATTTAAGCCGTCCGGTGGAGACCACTCATAGGTATAATCATTCCGGAAAGGCGATACTCTTGATTCCAGGGCCACCTCCGTACCCTGGCATACAGCTATATCCTTGCCTAACTCTACCCTCGGTGTGTGCTCCATACCTATGGAGATGGCCACAGATGTATCTAAGCAACCCGGATAGGAAGCAGTAAGTATATAAACATCCGGCTTAGATATCGTGATGGTGGGTTCGAGCGCGGTAGTATCGCTTACGCCTGTAGATGGCGACCAGCGATAGGTATAGCCCGGAGTGCTTCGCGCCACAATGGTCACACTATCGCTTTCACACACTACAGTATCCCTGTTTAATATGCGCAGCTCTCTTGGCGATAAATCTATATGAACCGTATCGCTCGTGGTCAGCCCGCAGATGCCGGGTACGGTATCTTTCACAATGACATAGTATACCGGGCTTACCGATGGATCTACAGTAACCACAGCCTGATCCGGGGGCGATAATACGCCTGCAGACGGTCCCCATGTTATTGCTGTGTAGGGGCTGGGGTTTTTCACATGTACGCCTATATTGATCTTTTGTTCATAATGACATAGCAGCGTATCGGAAACCTCTATATCCGGGTATTCTACATGCAGAACGACAACATCCATAGAAGAGGTGTCGGCGGAAACACAATTCACGGTATTGATAGCATATAACGTTACTTTATATACCCCCGGATCTTTAAAGGTATGTGTTGCATGCAAAGAAGTTAATAAGGGTGAGCCGTCACCAAAGTCCCATACGTATTTTTCCGCTGTGGAAGAGGCATTCTTAAACCCGAATGTAAAGGGTGCGCAACCCGTATCTTTTTGTGATATATCCGGATCAAGAGTGAAGTTGGACCGTACCCCGGTGGCTTCCAGGTTAAATTTAAAGGTTATATTATCGTTGGTGGTGCCGTTCTGTTTTTCGGGAGAAAAGCTACCCGATGTAGTGGGAAAGCCAATGGTGTTAGGCGCTCCGGCAGCGCATACGGAGTGATAGACAATGCCATCGGGATTCATCCGGGCTACGCCGGAGTGAAAATGGTCGCCCCCATTGGTGCTTCCGAAATAACTTCCGAAATACATATCGCCTAAGTCGCCTCTCAGCGCACAGAACCAAAATGATCTTCTTACCGTGTCGAATGCATCTTTAGTAACCGGCAATCCTTCCTGGGCTGTGCCGATTGTGGCAACTAAAATATTACCGCAGGTGTCTATGACCATTGCTGTAGGCATTACCCCGCTATACTGGGCGCCTATGTGGGTGGAGATCATTGATCTTTTCAGCTCTATGTCCAGCTTTTGAATGAAAACCGATCCTTTGGGCACTGAGAATGCTCCCGGAGAGACCGGGTATTTGCCTCCTGTCGAGTGCCCGGCTACATATAAGTTGTTATCCCTGTCAAAAGCCAGGCGTTGTGCATAATCAAGGGTATCTGTTCCTAAAAAGGTGGTTGCCGTATTAATGAAGCCGGTTTTGTTTAGTATTGTAACGAACCCGTCGGCAGTGCCCCCTTTGTAGCTGCTGTTGAGTGCACCGGAGGTGTTGGGTAAGGATGGGCTTGTGGTATAGCCTGCCACTACAATATTGTTCCCGGTATTGTCTATCTCTATAGCAGTACCGCCATCCCAGTTTGCACCTCCGAAATAAGTGCTGTAGTGCAATTGGGAGCAATCGGACGATAAATTGAAGATAACGGCATCAGCCGATCCTGCAATGGTCTTCTGGAAGGCATTGGCAGTGGTCGGAAAATTATTTGAGCTGGTATTGCTTGTAACCCAGATGGAGCCGGTTGCATCAAATGTTATTTCAACCGGGTTCGCTCCGCTTCCTAAACCACTGTTGGCAGTGTTGCTCGCCATTAAATTGGCTTCCAGTCCGGAGCCGCCGATGTAAGTACTTCCCAGCAGGTTGCTGCCGTCCTCGCTGAAATGCGCAATATAGATGTCCGAGGTTCCGTCCCGGGTTTTCTGGAAGGCAGACTCCGTTACAGGGAGATTAGGCGTAGTTGCACAGCCGCCGATAAACAACTCATTTTTTTCATTCACCCGCACGGTATTAGGCTGGGCATTACCTCCTGATCCTCCAAAATAAGTGGCGTACAAGATGGCACTTCCTCCTGGATTTATCTTCGCAATTACAGATGTGGTGGAGCCAGGGTAAGTTACCAGGTAGGCGCCTGTTGTGGTAGGCCATCCAACCCCGGTACCCTGAGCCGCAGTATAAGTATTGCCCAAACCATCGAAGGTGGTGCTGTGCGCATAAAATGTAGAGGACTTGCCTCCGCTGAAACTGGCAAATACCAGCTCCGGGTCTATAACCAGGTCGTAAGCCTTATCATATCCTTCCGGAAAATCAAAGGATAATATGCCTTTGCTTATGACGTAGCGGCTTTTTACTTCTACTTTTTTACCTCCTATGATCTGATAGGTATAAGGCGCCAGTTCCGATACCGTATTCACGCTTGTGCTGATATTGAGATGGCCGTCACGGTCTGTTTGCGGGGTAACGCCGTCAAAAGCAAGGGCGATCTGGTGCGGATCATGGCCGGCCTTTACAATGAAATCGTATTTTACGGAATGTTGTGGTGTACTATAAATGACAAGGTCGGTCCCTTTGTACACTTCATTGTACTGTATCCTCCCGAAAAGGCCGACCTTACCGGCCCAGCGCGAAGAGTCGTTGCCTATAAAATAATTGTGGTAGTAAGCTCTTTTCTCACCCCCTTTCCGGGCTAAGCCGGAGCGGGCACCTACAAAACGCACTTTATAGGCATGGCCTCTTACTTTCATGGAAGAAGAGCCCTGGTGGCATACTTCCTGCGTGTACCGGCTGTAATCGTCCATGTGTAGAAAATTATACACAAAGCCGTAATCTGTCAGGAATAATGCCCCGCCGGGAATCTCTGCCTTATAGCAGATCTCGTTTTCCCACTGGCCTTTGTTCTCAATGAAGTCAATTCCCTGGTCAGGGGCTGTATGGCTGTCTCCATCTACCAGGCCGCCCCACAAAGCAGAAGAAATAAAAAGAGATAAGCATAAAAATAGGTAACGATGCACGATTGTAGGCATTTTAATATGTTTCTGAATTGCAAAATATGCCTTTTCTTATATAAAAAGAAAGGATTTTATGTTTTTCTTTTAAGTCAAAACAGTATGTCCTGATCGCCGGCATATTATATTTTGAATGGGGAGGCACACCTGATCGTATATGGAAAACCGGTCCGTCATTTTTCTTTCCTTTTAATTATTGCAGCCGGTTTAAACATTGTTTCGCATATCCGGTCTGATTACTCCGTTTCCATTGGATATCCGCTGAATTTCTATAGCATAAAAAGGGCAGAAAGAGGTCACAAAAAAATAAAATGTTATAGACAAAGGCAATGTTCTAATATGGAGGGGAAACCTTACATTTGCACAAATTTATTTTTGTATAAATCTATTTAAAATATGTTTTGGACATTAGAACTGGCATCACATCTTGAAGATGCACCCTGGCCTGCCACTAAGGATGAATTGATCGACTATGCTATTCGTTCAGGCGCACCCCTTGAAGTGGTGGAAAACTTGCAGGAGTTGGAAGATGAGGGGGAAATGTACGAGGGTGTTGAAGACATATGGCCCGATTATCCGACGCAGGAAGATTTTTTCTTTAATGAAGATGAATATTAAATGATAGTGATAAGAAAAAAGTAAAAATTAAATACAATGAACAACGCCTGGAAAAGTAGTGTGATCCATTTTGGATGTGGAGACGAAATACGTTTGACTTAGTCACGGCGTTAAAATAACTTCCCGCTTCAAAAGTCTGGGAGATGCCTCCACAAAGTCTACCCTGAGCACAGCCGAAGGGGTCGGCATGAC
>JBEBVI010000380.1:0-4493 GCA_040392805.1 Taibaiella helva | reverse complement strand
AAGCTTCCCCGATTTCAGCCACTTTATATTCAGCCTCCATAAATTGACAAATGCTGTCCCTGCCTTGAATCGACAAACTGACGGCAGGCACATCGAAACAAAACTTGGTAAGAAAACTGCTCGACACAAGCTCACCTGGATAGCTGCTTATATAGCTACCCACCGTGGCAATACCCGAAACACTGCCGGTCATACCGCATACATAAAGATAGCCATTCCAATCACTTGCAGATGCCATAGCTACCTCCATTCCAGAACCTCCATAATAAGAGCCGTAAGAGACCCTTCCGTTGCTATCAAGAAAGGCAATAAATGCGTCTCCATACCCCATTGTAGTCCCGGCATAAACAGCTTGTAAAGCACCTGAAGTAGTGATGCCCGCCCTACTGGAAGTGGCGCCGGTCAAGACAATCCGATTATCATTCATTACCGAAATACCGGGAAAGTACTCTTCTCCCGTACCACCGAAATAGGTGGCCCATTGCCGTACACCACCGGCATTAAATTTAACCAGGTAGGCATCCATTGAGTCACTGTATTGACTTTGATGGCTGCCGGAGGTAGCAATACCTGAGGTGCTTTCGGTTGCTCCGGTCATGTAGACATTACCCTCAGAGTCACAAGCTATATTTCTTGATGAGTGATGCCCGAATTCGCTGTCAGGGCCTCCATAATAGGTACCCCAAAGACGCGCTCCATTAGTATTGAATTTTACCAGGAAATGATCGCCAAATCCGCCGTCTGCATATGTGGTTTGATGTGCTCCGGGTGTTGCAATCCCGGTAGTACTGGTTGTAGACCCAAAAAGATATATATTACCCTGCGGATCGAAAGTAACAGAAGCAGGAGCGCCATCTCCACTCTCTCCACCATAATAAGTTCCCCATTGCCTTACACCGTTTAAATCAAACTTTGCGAGGAAGACATCTGTATGTGTACTCCCACTTACATTTAAATTAGGCTGATAGGATCCCGATGTTGCCATACCAGAAGTGCTGGAAGTTGCACCTGCGATAACAAAAAAATCGCCTTTAACCGCTAAAGAAGCATAAGATTCGCTCTTTTCGCCACCATAGTATGACCCCCATAACCGGGATCCCGTACTATCGAACTTTGCAAAAAAAGCATCCCACAAACCACCGCCTCCAAAAACGGCCTGATGAGCACCGGTAGTAGCTATCCCTGTGCTGCTGGTAGTTTCTCCGGATATGTAAATATGCCCTGACGAATCGCATACAACAGAATAAACAGCCTCATCTCCCGAACCGGCATAATAGGTTGCCCATAACAGCTCACCCGCTTTATTGAATCGCCTTAACACACCATCTCTTGCCCCTCCTGCGCTAACCTGGTGGCTGCCAACCGTAGCTATACTATTAGCCCCCCATGTTTCACCAACAACATATACACTGTTACGGTGAACCTCAATATCCAATCCGGTTTCCCAAATGTTAGCATTTCCCATATAAGTGCCCCAGGAGACTGCGGGATCAATAGTTAATGTTCCTTTATAAGTTCCTGTTATGAAACTCAGTATGTCGTCGGTTAGTGTAAAGTTGGCGGTAATAGCTGTACCATCTTCCTGGAAGCTATAGGGCGCTGCTTCTGTTATTGATCCGAAAGGTGTGGTAACCGTCATACTGCCATCAGGATTAGTCATCATATTACTGGCTCCTTTAAACTGAAGCTTAATATCTGAAACCTTTCCGCCCGGGTGTACAACAAAGTCATATTTTAAACCTTCATCTTGTATATAGACAACCCAGTCTATTTGGGGGTAAATATTTTTATAGGTAAGCTTACTGTAGCCGGTTGCCGTACGCCCTTCTTCCGGCATGCCGGGGACTGCATAATAGTGTTCCTGGTATTTTATTTTTCCTTCTTTAAGGAGCTGTGCCTGAGTATTGGCGCCTAACAGGTGCATATCCAACCTGTATATATCTATATCCGTTGTCGCTGATTGCCTTCTACTAATATGATCCTGAGTTGCAAGACCAACAAAATCTTTACTACGTGTCTGATACCATTGGTAATGTATTTTACCTGCACCGATAAACAGGTTCAGTTCTTTATCGTTCAGTTTAACGTGTATATCATTACGGTCGCCACCGTACTGGTCCTTAATCTGCCCTACATTTTCTATAAAATGGAGGGGCGCCGAAAAAGAGGGCACAACCTCTGACTGTCCAAAAGAAGGTTTTTCGTCTTTTGCATTCATCATAAAACTACTGCACGCCAGGAGCATGCCAGAAAACATAAATTTTAACTTCATAATCAACAGATAAATAAATGTTACAAATGAGCAAATAGCTTGCTTCACGATTTGCCCAAGGAGCACTTTAATGAAACAGCATTGCGCCAACAAATATACCTTCCCGCCGCCGGTCCTGTTTAGCTGAAATTACTCAATTTAAAATTGAGTAATTTCAGCTAATTTCGGGCAGATTCATAAATACGGATGCATATAATGAGGCTCCTGATATTCATATTACTTTCCCTGCTAATTGCTCCGGCTTATGCACAGACATGGGGTACAGGAAGGGAATGGATAAGCTTAGATTATAAGGAAAAACATGATCTAAATGAATCCATCTCAGATGCTTTTCAGTTAAGCAAATCCTACCCGGACAGCGCTAAGCACCGACTGCTTTCTTTACTAAAGCAAAGCTGGCTGGAAAGAAATACGGAGGCAATGAGAAAATGCCTGGTCCTGCTGTCTTCTTTTTATGATGATGAAACATTCCAGGAAAAGGCACTGCAATATGCCTATAGAGCCATACAGCTATCCGACACACTAAAGCATCAAGACGACTTAACAGCTGTATACGATAACATTCATGAAATTTACTTCAGACGCTCACAATACCGGAAATCTTTTGAAGCCAGCCTGAAAGCCATATGGTATGCAAGATCTGCCCCGCTGAAAGCCGCAAAAATGGAAAATAACCTGTTGGGTGTATTATCATTATTGGGTGAGGATAAGATTACGGACGAATATATTGAGCGCTGTATTCATACCGGTATGCAATACCAGGATGGGGAACTCTGGTCTTCTGCTCTGCTGAATAAAGCACATATACTTGATAAAGGCAGTAATTCGGACACCACTCAAATGCTGCTCTACCTGGACAGTGGCATACGGGTAGCACAACGATTTAATCAATATCATCAGCTTTGCGGCGCTCTTATTAATAAAAGTTCTTTAATGGCGCAACATGGCAGACCTGCCGAAAGTATGCTTTTATTAAAAGCAGCAGATACCTTGTCCCGCTACTACCCGATCCCTACATACTTCCGGCGTAAATCCTACGAAATAGCCGGAACGGCCTACACCAAACTGGGCAATTTTTTGCTTGCGGAACAATCCCTTTTAAAAAGTTTACAGGGCGCCAACAACCATGACAGTCTCAGCCCCCTGCGCGAACTCAGCAGGTTGTATGTTGCTAAGGGAGATTATCTGAAAGCCTATCAAACACATAAGCTTTTCCGGGATAAGATCGATACTTTATCTAAAAATAATACGCTGTTCCAGATCCGTGATCTCGAATTGCAATACCGAACTGCCGAAAAAGATAAGCAGATCGCAGAAAACAAACTATTGCTTTCTGCCAGAGAGAATGACCTGAAAGTAAAAAATCTCTGGATAGCCATTTTTGCTACAGGAGGGGTACTATTACTCTGCCTCGTTTTTCTTCTGAGAAGAAATTTTAATCATAAAAAAAGAATATTACTTGCGGAACAGGCTAATATCGGGTTGAAAGCCCGGATTGAAGGCGAAGAGATTGAACGAAAACGTATTGCCAGCGAATTACATGATGGCATCGGCGGTATCTTGTCTGCTGCTAAAATGAACCTCAGCAGTATAGATCCCGTTATGCAAAACAGCAATCCTGAATATGTGCGCAGCGTTCTTTTACTGGACGAAGCCTATAAAGAATTGAGACGGACGGCTCATAACCTGAGCCCGCATTTGCTGAAAAATAAAGGACTGGCAGAAAGTGTATTCTCTTTTTGTCACGAAGCTGCCAAATCAAAAAATATACAGTTAAAGTTCCAGCATTACGGAACACTCGATATCCTTCCCGAAAGCATAGCGCTTTCCACATACCGGATCATACAGGAGCTGATGCAGAATATAATCAAACACAGTAAGGCCACTATAGCAATGGTACAACTAAGCCTGCAGGATAATATATTATCTATTACCGTAGAAGATAACGGGCAAGGTATGCCGCCGGCAACGACAAAGAGTGAAGGTATCGGCTTAAGCAATATTAAAGACAGGGTAAAAGCAATGAACGGGGATATGGAGATCGATTCCAGGATAAACGAAGGAACATCGGTATATATCAGGTTATATGTCCATCCGCCTGTTCCCGGGAAACACAAAAATATATCCCGGTAATAAAGTAATTTGAGACACAAATATTTATAAAGACCTAAGTATAATAGTCAAAATAACTTCCTCAAGTACCGTCATGCCGACCAGCGTG
>JBEBVI010000379.1:0-4509 GCA_040392805.1 Taibaiella helva | reverse complement strand
GCTTTATTATAGCATTGTTGATATGAGCTTAGATAATGGCAAGGGCAGAGTTGTTACAGGTCAGAAAGGGGTTTTTATAGATAGTGTTTTAGCAGAACAGATGACAGCTGTAGTAGGGGATAGATGCAATATTTGGTTATTGGTTTGTGCTAGATACCCTGAACATAAAATAAAAGCCTTTGAAATTACCGAAGAAGGAATTAATCCGTATCCTGTTGTTTCAAATGGATTCCCGTCTTATTCTGAGGCCCTTATTGGCGGTACATTTGCCGTAGCACCCGATAGGAGGAAAATTGCATTAGCACTGGGACGGATTGGCATATTAAGGGATGGCCTGAGTCTTTTCGATTTTGATCCGACTACTGGAAAGGCCTATAATTATCAACAACTTTCTCCTGATATTGGAGGAGGTTATGGAGTATGTTTTTCTCCAGATGGGAAAAAATTATATTTTGATACTTATGATTTAGGTGTATGTCAATATGATTTATCATTAAATGGCATCAATCAAATTGTAGCGTCAAGAATCTCGTTAAGCCGCTCTCTGGGCACGCCGATAGGCACGATGAAATTAGGCCCGGATAATAGAATTTATTTTGGGGGGACTAAACCTCGTTTCTTATCAAGGATTAACCACCCCAATAATACTGGAAATACATGTTTCCTCGAGGAAGATGCTATTTCTATGATTTCTGGAACAACTTCAAGATTATCCCTACCTAATGTTGTTCCCATTTTATTACATGATACTTTCTGTACTTCCCAAACACTTTCCGCCCCATGCTTCGCCAATGTAAATAAATTACACATCCAACCCCTAAACGATACCACCGGCTGGGATTACCAATGGAACACGGGAGTCACGACCACTACACTAATAATAGACACCCCTGGTACCTACTGGATTACCTACCGAACACCACCCTGCAATTTCCACACCGACACCTTCCACATAAGTTTCCCCAACGGAGTTCTCCCCGGTATTCATATAGATACCGCCTGTATCAACACCACTAATGGCAGAGCTTACGCCGCTACATACCCAAGCGATACCGTGCGTTATTATTACACCTGGCAGAACGAGGCCGGTAGCGTACTTTCCCATACCGATACTTTGAAAGACGTATCTGCCGGTACTTATAAAGTGCGTGTGCAAACAGCCCAATGTGATACCAGCTTGTCCCTTTATATCCCTGAAGTAAATTACCAGGTTTCTTTCCGGGCAGATAGTATTGTCTGCCAGGGAAAAGAAATTTTTTTTCAAAATATTTCCGATAGCCACTTTACACAGTTTTATTGGCATTTTGAAGACCAGGTCAACTCCAATCTTGAAAACCCGACGTATAATTATTCCCGGGCAGGGAACTATACGGTAATGCTTATCGGTAAGGGGGCAATATGCACAGACACTTTCTCTAAAGCGATAACAGTAGATTCTATGTTTTCCGGTAATTTTCTGATCCGGCCCGATAGTATTTGTATTGGTACATCGGCAACCTTTCTTCCCCAGCTTAATGGTAATACACTCACCGGGCTGCATTGGCAATTTGGTGACGGCAAAACCATGTCATCTTCTATCTATGAAAATAAAATCCGGCATGCTTATGATATGGCTGGTGTCTTACCAGTTACACTTACTTTCCGTTTTCGTGTATGCCCGGAGGTTATTTCTATGGATACCATATTTGTATCTGAATTGCCAAAAGTTGATTTAGGCCCTGATACGGTGCTTTGCCCCGGAGATGCCTTTGTGTTGCTTCAGAACCTGCAAGCTTTGCAAAATGATAATTATTATTATAAATGGAACACCGGCGACACCACAAAAACGCTGAAGGTGGTACATCCCGGGAGTTACACGCTCCAGGTAAGCTCGGCTACTTTAGGTTGCAGCACTACAGAACGCATTGAAATAAACAAGGATTGTTACCTTGATATTCCTAATGTTTTCACACCAAACGGGGACGGTATAAACGATTACTTTTTCCCGAAACCATTATTGTCCGGGAATATCAGTCGTTTTAGTGTGAAGGTGTGGAATCGTTGGGGGCAGTTGTTATTTGAATCCGGCAATGCAGATGGCCGCGGATGGGATGGCCGTTTTGACGGGGGGGAGCAGCCAGGAGGTGTGTATATTTATGTTATTGATGTAGAATTTAGTAACGGTAAAAAAGGACATTTTGAGGGGAATGTAACACTGATCAGGTAAAGCGTTTAGTGCTCTGCGAAGCTTCCGCGGTTTCTGCAATATTATTTTATCGCTTGTAGCGATTGTGAGAAGAAGATAATAACTGCTTAGGTGCTGTTGTTCCGTTTTTATTTCCGGGAATTTGGGGCGCGCGTGGGACTGTTTTTGAAGTATTGTCCGTGAAAAAGTGTTTGATCATCATTTTTCACGGACATAGTTTACGGCAAAAAATTACACATTAATTGTAAGTACCCGTGTAGGGTCAAGGTTGGCATTACGCATAGCAACGCTTCTGGCCACTTCTGAAACAAGCTGTTGGAAGGCTGATTTGGCTACCGGCTCATCATTTAATACTGCGGGGAAGCCTTTATCTCCGCCTTCTCTTATGCTTTGTACAATAGGAATTTCGCCGAGGAAAGGAACTTCAAACTGTTCCGCCAGGTTTTTTCCGCCGTTTTTGCCAAAAATGTAATATTTATTCTCGGGTAGTTCGGCTGGTGTAAAATAGGCCATGTTTTCTACAACACCTAATACCGGAACATTGATCTGGCCCTGTTTAAACATCATCATCGCTTTTTTGGCATCAGCCATGGCTACGGCCTGTGGCGTGGTGACTACTACGGCGCCGGTGACGGGAACGGTCTGTACTATAGTCAGGTGTATATCTCCCGTGCCGGGAGGCAAGTCTAATATCAGGTAATCCAGGTCGCCCCAGTAAACGTCGCTGATAAATTGTCTTATAGCAGAAGTAGCCATCGGCCCGCGCCAGATGACCGCCTGTTTTTCATCTACCAGTAATCCTATGGACATTACTTTTACGCCGAATCTTTCAATAGGTTCGATCATTCCTTTTTCCCCTACATTACGCATCATAGGGCGCTCGCCTTGTACGCCGAACATGATAGGAGCCGAAGGCCCGTATATATCCGCATCCAATATACCTACCGAAGCGCCTTCCTGCGCCAAACCTATAGCCAGGTTAGTGGCAACGGTCGATTTGCCTACACCGCCTTTACCGGAAGCAACGGCAATGATATTTTTTACATTGGGTAATATATTGCTGCCCGCCTGCCGGTTGGAGTTCACTCTTGCCGTCATGCGCACCTCTACTTCCGCTTCCTTATCCACAAAGATCTTTACCGCGTTTACACAGGCCGATTTGATCATTTCTTTCATCGGGCATGCCGGAGTGGTCAACTCTACGGTAAAAGAAACATGTTTGTTGTCAATCTTAATATCTTTAACCATATTAAGCGTTACCAGGTCTTTGCCCAAATCAGGATCATCTACATTGGTAAGCGCTTTTAATACCGCCTCTTCAGTTATCATAGGAATTTGTAATTTCAGGAAAATGATGAAAAAGCCCTTAGTAAGGGTGTCAAAATAAATCCCGATTCCAAAGCTTGGGAGATGTCTCCACTCCGGTCGACATGACGGTACTTGAGGAATTTATTTTGACTATTATACTTAAGCAGGCTTGTAACAGGGGCAAAGTTAAGATTTAATAAGTGTCTGTAGGCCTTAAGATTCTATAAGGGGGTATAGTTAATTGTGTTTTGCGCCATACTCCGGATTTATTATATTTTACGCTCCATGAACATATACAATATTTATCCGAAGCAGTTTTACAAAAACTATTTGTACATCTTTACCCGC
Organism: Taibaiella helva; assembly: GCA_040392805.1. Classification (GTDB taxonomy): domain Bacteria; phylum Bacteroidota; class Bacteroidia; order Chitinophagales; family Chitinophagaceae; genus Taibaiella; species Taibaiella helvus_B. The sequence continues at coordinate 668 of JBEBVI010000379.1, read as the reverse complement.
AATGGAATATAAAATTGGTATATTAAAATATTTACTGTTTTGAGTTTTAACTTTTTACTTTTGACTTCAACTATATTAGCTCGTTTTATCTTATTTTTGTTGTCGATGACACGACTAAAAAAAATACTGCTGCTGCAATTTCTGTTTGTGGGTTTTGCATTTTCTTTATCTGCACAACAGCGCTTCTGGGAAGACGTCATCCAGATTACGGGCGTAACAATGACTGCAGACAGCCTCAGGGCTATACCGGATGTAACGGTCACTATAAAAAATAAGGACAGGGGAGCTATCAGTAGTAAGTTCGGTGTGTTTTCGTTAGTGTGCGCTAAGGGTGATACTTTATCTTTTACCGCGGTAGGCTACCGTAAAAAGGAATACCCCATACCTGCAGATATAGAAGGCCGGTATTTCAATATCGTTCAGCTTATGGTGCAGGATACTTTTTACCTGCCGGAAACCATTATACGGCCATTACCTTACGGCGAAGAGTTTGATTATGCTTTCAAATACTGGGATATACCGGATGACCGTTATGCTACGGCGCAAAAAAATCTGGACAAACGGACAATGATATATATGATGAATACATTGCCGAAAGACGGGCGTGAGAACCAGGCTTATGCACAGTCGCAGCAAGCTAACCAGGCTATATATTACGGTCAGCAAAG
>JBEBVI010000378.1:0-4522 GCA_040392805.1 Taibaiella helva | reverse complement strand
TGGTGTTATCACCAACATCTGATGAAGTTAATAACATTGAGGTAATAATCTGAAATTTATGTCCATATTATTGGTTCATGATGGCATCCTGGTGTTTAATGCTCTCCATATGTATAGCATCAAAGTACTGTGTAATAAATTCCCTGCTTAGTCCAAACTGTTCTCCTCTTTTGCACACTCTCTCCAGTACTTCATTCCACCTGGTTGTCTGCAGGATAGTAATATTATTATCCTTCTTGTACTGGCCGATCCTTTCTGCGATCTTCATCCTGGCGCTTAACAGCTGTAGCACTTCATCATCCAGCTGGTTGATCTGTTGACGGAAACGGTTTAACTGTTCATCCAATACTGGATCCTGGACGGCCTCCTTTCTCCATATAATCTGGTCCAGCAACCCGGATAATGCATCCGGCGTGATCTGCTGCCGGGCATCGCTCCAGGCCTGCTGCGGGTTACAATGGCTTTCTATAATAGCGCCGTCATAATCCAGGTCTACAGCATTTTGCAATACTTCCTGAAGCATGTGCGTATTGCCACATATATGGGAAGGATCGACAAGAAACGGTATATCCGGATAACGTCTTTTCATCTCTATGGCCAGGTGCCACATCGGCGCATTCCTGAACTCTGTATTACCATAAGAAGAAAAACCACGATGGATCAGTCCAATTTTTTTCACACCGGATTTGGCCACTCTTTCGAAAGCACCTATCCAAAGCTCGAGGTCTGCGTTTACCGGGTTTTTTATAAATACCGGCACATCAACACCCCTCAGCGCATCGGCTATCTCCTGCACACTAAAAGGATTGACCGTAGTCCGGGCACCGATCCATAATACGTCCATTTCAAAGTTTAAGGCATCTTCTACCTGTCCCGCTGTTGCCGCCTCGATAGCAACATGTAACCCCGTCTGCTTCTTGGCCTGTTGCAGCCAGGGTAAACCTTTCGCTCCCACCCCTTCAAAATTTCCGGGACGGGTACGGGGTTTCCATATCCCGGCACGCAACATATCTACTCTGCCTGTTGCCTTTAAGGCTAAGGCGGTTTGCAGCACCTGCTCCTCTGTTTCCGCACTGCATGGCCCTGAGATGATCAGGGGACGCTTTGTCCAAAGATCTTCCGTCTGGGTTCCGGGTATTACATGTTCGGTTTTCATCTGGTAAATTTGAGAATTAAATTTTAATTATTTTAAGTCAAAGGTCAAAAAACGATTACTCCATACTAAAAAACACACCATTTCTGCCTTCACGTCCATCGCACTTCCTGCACCCGTTGCAAGAAATACACCATATAAACAGTTATGTCACACTCGCTCATTCCCTGACAAGAGTGCCTTGCGCTCTAATACGCCACGGATTCTGTTTGCACTTATCATCAATTCGTTCAGGTACATCCAGTTCTCCTTTTCCAGGCAGGATTTAAACTTCCGTAGCTGTATGATATGCTCATTTAAAACATCCAGTATTTGCTCCTTGTTCCATTTAAAAATGGGCAACCACATATCTGCACTGCTCTTTGCCAGGCGAACTGTGCTTTCAAATCCTGCGCTGGCCAGCTCAAAAATAGTATCCTCTTCCTTCTCTTTTTCTAAAACCGTATTAGCAAGGGCAAAAGAGGTAATATGTGAGATATGGCTGACATAAGCTATATGCACATCATGTGCTGAAGAGTCCATATAAACAGGGTACATCCCTAACGTCTTATACAATTTCATGATAACATCCAGTGCATCCTCCCCGCTCTTTTCCGCATCACAAATCACGTTACATCTTCCCCAAAAAGCCTGGGGTGTAGCCGCCTCCGGGCCACTGAATTCCGTTCCCCACATGGGGTGTGCCGCTACGTAGCGTGACCGGGCAGGATGATCTGATACCGCCTGAGCTAAGGGATATTTTACTGACCCGGTATCCGTTACCACCTGGTGTGATACCAGATCCAACACTTTGGGCAGCAACCGTACGCAAACGTCTACAGGTACCGACAGAACGACTATATCACTGTGAGCAACCGCGGTATCCAAATCGGTGATCTCATCGACAATGCCTGATCTTAAAGCTGCTTCCGCATGCTTCTTATTTTTTTCCACACCAATAACCCGCGTGGCAAACTTATTCTTTTTGAGGATTAAAGCCATAGAGCCTCCTATCAATCCTGTTCCTATTATAGCAATATTCATCTCTTAAACATTTTCATCCTGCAATTCAATAACATACAATATTCAAAGCATCCGTTCCGGTTAACAAAGAATTTTCTTTTTATAAAGAACATCATCTTTCTACCAATGCCTGCTCTACAAGTGCAATAGCCTTATTCAATTCGCTAAGGGGCCTGCACAAACTGATACGAATGTATTTTTCTCCACCGGCGCCAAAAATTCCACCAGGAGTAATAAACACACCACACTGATTTAAAAGAATATCACTCAGTTTATATCCATCCTTGATTATATCCGGAACACGTCCCCACAAAAACATACCCGCCTGGTCTTCAGCCATAGTGCAATCTAAAAGGGTCATCAGCTCTTTAGCCTTTTCCCGTCTTGTCGCGTATACATCATTAAGTTTACTATACCATTCCTTATCCAGTTCTAGCGCCGTAATTGCAGCCATCTGCAAGGGTAAGAACATCCCGCTGTCCATATTACTTTTAAACCGCAGGACTTCGTCAATTCTTTGTTGTGCACCTGCCATGAACCCTAATCGCCAGCCCGCCATGTTGTGCGATTTACTCAAAGAATTCAATTCAATAGCCACCTCTTTCGCACCCTCTACCTGTAAAATACTGAGCGGCTGATCATTCAATATAAAGCTGTAAGGGTTATCGTGCACCAAAAGTATATTATGCTTTCCTGCAAAAGCAATTAGTTCTTCAAATAAGGGCAGGCTTCCCTTCTGACCCGTAGGCATATGGGGATAGTTAATGAACATCAGCTTCACTTCATCAAGATGCTCACGTTCCAACGCAGACCAGTCGGGGACGGACTCCCCCCGGGAAGGCATATTATAGTACACCGCCCTGCCGCCCGCCAATTGAACAGCGCTGGTATAAGTAGGATAACCAGGATCAGGAATAAATGCCTTATCGCCGGGGTTTAAGTAAGTCATACAGATATGCATGATACCTTCCTTTGATCCCATTAAAGGAAGGACTTCTGTATCGGGATCCAACAACACCCCATAAGATCGCCGGTACCATTCTGCATAGGCTTCCCGTAGTAAAGCAGTACCTTTATAGCCCTGGTAAGCATGTGCGCCTGGTTTTACGGCTTCTTCCTGTAAAGTCCGAATCACATCCGGATGCGGCGGCAGATCCGGGCTGCCTATTCCCAGGTTGATTACCGGTGTCCCGGTTTGTTCCATCCGGGCAATTTCTCTCATTTTACGGGAAAAATAGTATTCTCCGGTACCTTCTAATCTTTTTGCGATCATAATATCATCGTTTTATTCCAATAAACACCTAACATCCTTTAGCATATTTACCATACAACCTGAACTCTGTAGTATACCGATGTGCTTCCTCCCATGCCAGATCAAAGGAATCCGGGTCTTCAAATTCTACATCTGCGTGGAACCCGTACAGCCAGTTACTACCCTGTATAGGAAAGCTTTGCAGCTTACTCAGATTCAATCGCCGGGCTGCCAGGACTTGTAGTATATTTATCAAACCGCCAGTTTCATTCTTAACCTGGAAATAAACGGAAGCTTTATTAACCGTATGGGACGCCAAGCGTTGACCGGGGCGCTCCAGGATAAGAAAGCGGGTGTAGTTATTGCTCATGGTATGAATATCGGTACAGATGCGGTCCAGTCCATAAATAGAAGCCGCCAACCTGGATGCTATCGCAGCAATATGAGGGCTTCGGCTTTCGGTAATACGACTGGCGCTTAATGCCGTATCCTCCGTTTCCACAATCTTCCAATGCGGGAACCGGTCAATAAATTCCAGGCACTGCAATATAGCCATAGGATGAGAATGTACTTCACGGATATCTTCCAGGGTAGTGCCCGGCAACACCAATAGATCCTGTCGTATTTCCAGATAGATCTCCCCGGTTACGACAAGATCACTGTGCTTTAAGAGATTATAATTGGGAAGAATGCTACCGGCAATGGAATTTTCAATAGCCATAACAGCGGCGTCACATTTTCCTTCGTCTTCTCCACAACGCAACACTTCCCTGAATGTAGCGCAGGGAATAATCTCTATTTCATCGCCCCAGAACTTTCTGGCCGCCGCCTGGTGAAAGGAACCTTCAAAACCTTGTATAGCAATACGTCTATGTAGCATAACAAAAAAATCCCGGTCTTTTACAAGACCGGGATCATTATATTGAACAATTTATTTTTTTAAATATTCTGACAAATGAATCCCGGCCTGCTTCTAAAATAGAAGTAGGCAAAACCAAAATAATAATATTGTGCTGTGGTATTCATTCGGCAGCAAATATAGATACTTAATTGATTTCACAAAAAATTTTTTTTCACTCACTACTTACATGATATCCTATTCTCACTTCCCGGTA
>JBEBVI010000377.1:0-4526 GCA_040392805.1 Taibaiella helva | reverse complement strand
GCGGGATATCTTTGGAATGACGGATCAACAAGTGAAATATTGAATGTAAAAGAGCCCGGTATATATTGGGTCAGCTATAATGAAAATATGTGTCAGTACCGAATAGACACCTTTGTAGTAGAAAGGGAGCATCTGGATCCTGTAATTAACGTTAATGCTCGAGAACTGGGCACTACTACATCATATAGTACTTATCAATGGCTGTTGAATGGCAACGAAATACCGGGTGCTACAGACAGTATCCATACAGTAACTGAAAACGGTGATTACCAGGTTATCGTTACCAATGGAAATGGTTGCATAGACACGTCTGACGTTTATAAAGTAACTGATGTAGGTATTGGGGATATTAGATATTTAACAGACCAAATCTATATTTATCCTAATCCCGCTAATGATTTCATTTACATTAGTGCACCTACACCGATAGGTATAACTATTACAGATGTATTAGGAAAGGAAATCCGGATTCCGAAAGATGCTTCTGAAATTGATATCAGAGCGTTGATGCCTGGTATATATATTCTACATATTACCGATAAGGATGGTGTTTTGATTAAGGTAGAAAAGATTATTAAGTTACAAAAGTAAATTACTTTCAGAGGGTCTTATGGATTTATAAATCCATAAGACCCTCTGGCTTTTTATGGCACCAATTTTCCTAACTAAAATGTCAAAATTGAAAAGTCGAAAAGGATTGCTGTAAGATGAAAGGATAATTCTTTTTGAATTGACGAAATAGGTTGTTTATCATTCTTTGTTTTTCCATTCTATTAGAACATCTAAAAAGGTGCTGTATTCTAAATGTGAGAAATATGTATGTCTAATCTGAATTATAAAACTATTCTGACTCAGATACAAAAGGCGAAATATCCTTCAAGGGAATATAGAGCATAAACAATATTTAATAGAATGAAAATGATTAGATATCTATCGAAGATCTTTTTTTTGTTTTGTTGCATGATAGTGGCATTTTCGGGACTTGCACAATTACCTCAATGTTCTGATTCAGATCAGATTCTTTATTTGGATGATAAACTTAATAATAGAGTTATTTTTAATTATGATGTTAGTAAACCTACATCAGCAACTAACCCAATACCAAATACAATATCCATTACAGTACCGATACGTGGTGGTGGATTGGCTGTGAGTCCTGATATTAACACCGGGGCTTCTACGCTTACATTTTATACAACAGGCAGAAATAGTAATTGGGATAGAACATACTATTATTACGATGACAACAGTAAAACTTGGGTAAATACCGGACACAAAGCTTCAACAGGAAATCTAGGTGCTGGTGGCGGTTATATTTATGGTGTTGTAGCAGAGACGGGTGATGTGTTTAAGTATGACGGCAAAGGCGACGACGTTTTTGTGGTCCGAACGGAATCCGGGATACTTTATGACATCATTGCAGATAATGAAGGTAGTTTTTATGTATTGAGTATAAGGAAGAAATGGATGAGAAAATACAGTCCTTCAGGTGTTCTATTGCAGGAGTGGAAGTTATCCGGTATCAGTGATATTTATGGAGATGGCGGTTTTGCAGTCATTGATAATGCTGTTTATTTCGATGCATGGACGGGTGGAAGTTTTAGATCGTTTTTTCTTTATAAAGGTGTAGTATGTGGAGATACGATACATTTTAACGCAGTAGATAGTACATATAGTCCCAAAATTGCGGATATGGCTAATTGCCCTGCGCCTCTATATTCCAATATTAAGGATACGATTTGTTATCTTAATGAGACATCTTTAAATATTAAATCAAGCGGCAATGGCCCATATACTTATACTATTTTGGATGGATCAGCTCAGGTATCGGGATCCGGACCTGAGTTTACCGTTTATCCCAATAGCAATTTAGTCACCATTCTTTTACATGCCACAAACCATTGTAATGGTTTGCTAACAGATACGTTTACCTTCATTCGCTACCCAAGTTTAGATGCAGGATCGGACGTTATCATTTATGGCTGTGGTCAGTTTATAGACACATTGTATGCATCCCTTACTGATACAATAGCAGGGTTTAATTATATGCTGGAGTGGTCGCCGGCGGACTTCATAACTTCGGGAAAGGAAACGCTTCACCCTGTAATACAGCCGACTACTAACACTACTTTTACCCTTAAACTAAGTGTATCACAGTGTGGCGCAATAAGAGATACGGTAATGGTTATACTTGAAGATATGACCGTTGACGCTGTATTTGCCTTTGATCAAAAATTTGGTTGCGTTTCGGATACGGTAATGTTTAACAACATGTCAATTAACAACACTCACAACTTCTGGCAATTTGGTGATGACAACACAGATACAATAAGAAATCCTATACATATCTATCAAAAGCGAGGTGGCTATAACGTAATGCTTCTAACCTGGAATGACTGGTGTTCGGACAGCATAACAAGGATTGTTGATACGAAACACCCTTTAAACGCTTCTTTTATTATAGAAGAGGATACGGTTTGTCAGGGTAGTTTGGTAAGTTTTAATAATACAAGTGTATCTACGTTTCTTCCAGTAGCTTATTATTGGGACTTTGGTGATGGAAATTCAGATAATAACATTCATACGAAACATGCGTATATGTACCCGGGTAAGTATAAAACTCAACTAATAATTATTGATGGTCTTCTCTGCTCTGACACGTTTTCTTCTACTGTTGTTGTTGATAGTGTTCCATATATTAGCTTAAGAGGTGAACCAAGAGAGATTTGTGTAGGCCAGCTGATTACCTTTGAATCAAATTATACAGCTTGGGGTAATACAGGTATTAGTTGGAACTTCGGAGATGTTGACTTTATTCGGGATATAAGCAAGGACGGTCATGATTATGTAAGCCATGCATATGACAAGGCGGGAATCTATCCTATAGTGTTTTCTACTAGCTACAGGGCTTGTGAAGATACATTTGCTACGGACACAGTGTATGTGATTGCGCTACCGTTGGTTGATCTGGGGCCGGCGTCGATATTATGTCTGAACAGTTCACCGATTGTCCTTATGAATTATAGTGACAACAAACCCGAATATCATTATCTCTGGAATACCGGAGATACTACACAAAGTATAAAAGTAATGCATCCCGGATCATATAGTTTAACTGTGAGGGATGGGACGTTAGGGTGTAGCACAACTGAATCTGTTGAAATAACCAAAGACTGCTATACAGACATACCCAATGCCTTTACCCCCAACTGCGATGGCGAAAACGACTATTTTTTCCCCAGGTCATTATTATTAAAAAGTGTTACGGCATTTACCATGCAGATATTCAATCGCTGGGGACAGCTTATTTTCGAGACAAATAATATATCCGGAAAAGGCTGGGACGGCCGGTTCAACGGAAGGGAGCAGCCGGCAGGTGTTTATCTTTATCGTATAGATGTGGTTACGGATGGTAAAGCGGAGCATTATCAGGGTAATGTTACTTTACTGAGATAAAGAGCATGATCAGAAAACATGGAGAGAAGATTTAAAATGCCATATCTTGTCCTGGAGCTTTTGCTTCTCAGGATAGGCTCAATGACCATGTTCAACATAAACTATCGCATAGTAAGCTTCGTGGAGGTCACGTTCCGATAAAACAGTGCGTTTTTTAAGAGGCCAATTTCTATTATTACCCACGCTGTTGGTAACCTGGGAGATATTTCGACTGCGTAAAAGACACTCCACTTCGTTACATGTATTTTACTTCGCTCAATATGACTGTTCTTTATTTATGACAGCTCCTTATTTTATGATCGTTACTTTATTTTATGACGGTTACTTTTTTGCCCCGGGAAATAGATAAATTAACTTCCCCAGAACGGTCATGCAGACCCCTGCGGCGGTGCTCAGGCTATAGCTATGAGATGTTTACTATCGCACAGGTGTAAAACTCCGGGGAGGCATCTTCCGGGCGTCAAAATCGGGAAGTTATTTTGATACATTTACTTGGATAATGAATATCTCACGGGGTGAATACGGTGTAAAATTTATATCCTTTTATTCATCTTGTTCTTTGCGGGAAACAGTTCTTGTTAGACAGGGTCTGCTAAATGACTAACATTTTATTGAATACTACCGGATGGAGCAATATCTCTCTAAACTTCTCTGCAAGGGCATAAGTCCATTCAGCCCTTAGCCTTGCAGATATATTTCAGGAAAACCTGGAATTTATACCTCCCTGTCAAATGGTTACTTTTCTAGTTCACCCGGTATGGTCATCCCGGATCTAAACGTCGCTGGATCGTGGGTATTTATCCGCAATAAATACCCGTTTTGCGGTACTGTATTGACATAACGCCGTACTATTTTATGTCTATCCCGTACTGTATTGCTTCATTGCAGGGCATCTTTATCTCTATACAATACAGTATTACCTTTATACACTACGGGTTGACCTTCATACAGGGCTGCTGAACGGCTGTTAGGGGTGGTAAGATCATTAATCAGCCGTGTTTGACGCTTTTACAGACATGTATAGCGATAAAGATGGCCGGTTATATCGTTATACAGGGGTGGATAGCCTT
>JBEBVI010000376.1:0-4549 GCA_040392805.1 Taibaiella helva | reverse complement strand
ACGGCTTTCAGTCCGAATGGGGATGGCGTGAATGATTATTTCTTTCCACGGCAATTACTTATCCAAAGTGTAGCTTCGTTCCGTATGCAGGTATTTAGTCGCTGGGGTGAGAAAGTATTTGAAACATTTGGTACAGATGGACGTGGCTGGGATGGCAGGTGGAAGAGCCGGGAACAACCGGAAGGTATTTATATTTACCTGATAGAAACCGGATTTGATAACGGTAGACGGGAAAGGTATGAGGGTAATGTAACATTAATCAGATAGCGGAAAAATGTTGATTCAAGACTGAATTTTATAATGTTATGACAAAAAAAATATTAATACCGTTTTTCTTATGCATAGCGGTTTTTCTGTGTGCTATTAGTAGGCAAAAATGTATGGCGCAAGGTGAGCAGAATGTATGGGTATTCGGTACAAATGCCGGAATAGATTTCAATAGTGGAAGCCCTATAGCCATACAAACAAACCTAAGACAACTTGAAGGAACGGCCTCTATATGTGATCGTAACGGCAAATTGCTGTTTTATACCCGCGGTGATACTATTTTTGACAGAAATTACAATCCTATGCCTAATGGGGGTTTGAGCTTACCCAACCTTAATAACACCCCAGTTTCCAGTCAAACACAACCGGCAGTCATTGTTCAGATGCCAGGTAGTGAAAGCAAGTATTATGTATTTATCAACACAAGGTTAGGTAATATATTGTATTACTGTATAGTGGACATGGCGCTGAATAATGGTTTGGGTGATGTAATAGTTACACCTCAGCAATTAATAAGTATTAACATTAATGTTGCTAATACCTACAAAACAGAAAAAATGGCAGTAATAAACGGTGCCGATTGCAATTTTTGGATTGTTATAAGAACGAGGATATACAATGAGGCAGATACCCTTGCGAACCCTGGTCTTGCAGCATATATGGCCTTTGAAATAACAGAAAACGGAGTTAATGAAAATCCTGTCATTTCAAGGGTTGGGAACTTCCAAAGTTTTCACTATAATTATGGTGCCCTTGTCTTTTCTCATAATGGCACTAAGGCGGTAATTGCCAATGTGGGAGAGTCATCTGCAAAATTACCGGGAGTGGAGCTATATGATTTTAACTCTGTAACAGGTGAATTGAGCAATGCGGTTATTGTAGATACTATTGATAGTTACGGAGTTTGCTTTTCGCCTGATAACACCAAACTTTATGTATCTGTGCACCACTTCGAAGTTAATAGCCGCGATAGTGTTTATCAGTATGATCTAACACGTACTAATATTATGGCAACAAGGATTGCCGTCGGAGGAGATAGCAATAATAGAAATCAAAACGGAGCGGCAGGCTACTTAAAAATGGGGCCTGATAGAAGAATATATCGGGCAAGTCTATATAACAATTGCCTTGATGCAATTAATTACCCAGACTTACCCGGTGTAGCATGCGGTTACGTAAATAATGCAATAGTGCCTCTTTCTCAAACCTCAGTAATGCTTGGATTACCAAATGAGGCAGGCATATTAAGATCTAATGATACTATCTCTGCATATACACCTCTTTTAGTCTGTTTTAGAGATAGCATAAAAATAGGGACAAACAGAAAAGATGGTTTTTACCAATGGAATACGGGAGCAATAACGGATAGCATAACAATAACAGCCCCCGGATTATATACTGTAGGTATACACAAATCATGTGCTTATTACATAGATAGTTTTCATATTGAATGGAATTATCTGCCAGAACTTTATACAACCAAAGGCAAAAGTTGCTCCTATGTAAATCTGGACACGGCTATCATAATGCCAAGAAACGACGATACTATATATTATACTTACTACTGGTACAGTAACAATGACTCCCTGATAAAAACTACAATAAGCAACCAGGGAGATACATTGGCTCCCATAGCGCCGGGTAACTATAAACTGCGTATTACTTCTATGCGCGGATGTGATACAATAATCCATTTTACGATAGATTCATCCTTATCTAACGAAGCTTCTTTTGCCATTGACACCGTTCTATGTCAAGGGCAAACTTACACTTTTCAAAATACCTCTACAGGCGGTTCAAGCACCTGGTATTGGGACTTTGGCGAGGGCCATACAGCAACACAACGGCATCCGGAGCATACTTATACAATTCCCGGTAAATACAGAGTTACACTTATTGCAGCCAACAGCATGCTCTGTTACGATACTTTTTACAGGGATATAGTAGTAGATACTTTAGGGCAGGTAAGTTTTTTTACTGATAAGAAAGAACTTTGTGTGGGAGAAAATATAGGGTTCTATCCAGACTATACAGCAGACCCTTTAACATTACAATGGAACTTTGGAAACGGTAGCCGTTTTGAAGGATCTGGAGAGCAATTATCTCATGCTTATGACAAAGAAGGAAAATATTCCGTTATATTGACTGCAAGCTTCCGGGCCTGTCCGGACACTATCTATGTGGATACGTTAACGGTACATGCTTTACCGATAATAGATTTAGGCAGCAATACAGCACTATGCCCATATAGCAATACGATTGTCATCGGTAACCGGTTAACAAATCAGCTGGCTTATACTTACATATGGAATGCTGGTGCAACAACAGCAAACCTTGAGGTAAAACATCCGGGTATATACAGTCTGAAGATTACTAATGAATCTGGCTGTAGCAATACGGGCACCATAGAAGTAAAGAAGGACTGCTATATAGACATACCCAATGCATTTACTCCTAATGGAGATGGTATAAATGATTATTTTTTTCCCCGGCAATTAATTACCCGAAGTATAATTGCTTTCCGGATGCAGGTATTCAGTCGCTGGGGGGAAAGGATTTTTGAAACTACCCAAGCAGATGGCCGGGGATGGGATGGTAAATTGGGAGGTAAAGAACAACCTGGCGGCGTGTATGTTTATCTGATAGACATTTATTTTTTAAATGGGAAGCACGAAAACTTTGATCAGATAGCTGATGCCATAAAACCGTAGGGAAATGTTTTCATTCTCTTCTAAGTGATCCTGAAGATTTCTCCCTGTGTGTCAAATTTTAATTCGACCGTCATTATAATTAAATAATTCTCCCTAAATTTGCACCTGTAAGGAAATGGTGTCTTCCTCATAACCGCTCTTAAAAGCTGATGACGCCTGGTTAATTTATAAGTGTATTTAATTTAATCAGGTCGTTTTATGTCCCAAATCAAACGAAAGTCATTCAGCAGGAAATCTAAAATTAAAATCAAAGCTTTTTTCAGGACTTATCCTTCTGCGCCATACATTTTAAAATGGCTATTTATTAGTTTGCTTATTGGCGCTACGGTTGGTACGGCTTCCGCATTGTTCCTGCAAACCTTAAACCGGGTAACACTTTTCCGGGAAGGGCATACCTGGCTTATTGTGCTGCTTCCCGTGGCGGGATTCGCTATAGGCCTGGCGTATTACCGCCTGGGGAAGAATGTGGAAGCGGGCAATAACCTGCTTATAGATACCATACATGATCCGAAAGAGATCATCCCTTTTAAAATGGCGCCTATGGTATATATCGGAACGCTGATCACGCATCTGTTTGGTGGTTCGGCGGGTCGTGAGGGAACTGCTATACAAATGGCAGGCTCTATTGCCGACCAGTTTACCAGGCCATTAAGGTTGACTGCTTCGGAGCGGAAGATCCTGGTCATCGCGGCTATTGCTGCCGGCTTCGGCTCGGTATTTGGTACGCCTTTGGCAGGAGCGGTATTCGGACTGGAGGTCTTCCTGATCGGCAGACTTAAGTATGATGCCTTATTCCCGGCATTTGCAGCTTCTATCATAGCAGACTGGGTCACGAAGTCGTGGAATACCCAGCATAGCCATTACGCTGTCAGCTTTGTTCCGGAGCTGTCCTTCTCACCTATTATTTTTTCCGTTTTAGCAGGAGCAGCATTCGGACTTTGTGCTGCGTTATTCAGTAAGACAATCCACTTTTCCGGTAAACTGTTCAAAGCTAAGATATCCTATCCGCCGCTGAGGCCCTTTGTCGGAGGCCTATTGGTGGCTATAGCGGTTTGGGCGCTGGGAACAACGAAGTATATTGGCTTGGGCATACCCACCATTGAAGATGCTTTTCTGGAGCCACTGCCTGCTTATGATTTTATCCTGAAAATGATATTTACCATTGTCACTTTATCGTCCGGCTTTAAAGGAGGGGAGGTAACACCGCTTTTCTTTATAGGCGCGACATTGGGTAATGCTTTGAGTTATTTTATACCGCTACCTACGGGTTTACTGGCAGGGATGGGCTTTGTGGCTGTTTTTGCCGGTGCTACCAATACGCCAATGGCCTGCAGTATTATGGCAATAGAGCTTTTCGGGCCCTCCTGCGGCGTGTATGTGGCTATAGCCTGCGTGGTATCATATCTTTTTTCCGGTCATAACAGTATCTATACAAAACAGGTGATCGGTGAACCTAAGCACAGCAGGTTCTCTAATCTGGGAGGGAAGAGGATGGGGAGTTGAGAGTGAAAACAGACTGTCTTGTCCTGAAATAAGTTGACAGATTGACTAAGTCAAAACAACCATTTTTA
>JBEBVI010000375.1:0-4559 GCA_040392805.1 Taibaiella helva | reverse complement strand
ATCTGGAATTTAACATGCAAAAGCATATGGTGAAGGCAGAATAGTACTTGTTAGTTTATAAAAGTGGAACAAGATGAAAATAACTATTGGTATTGCAGACGATCACCCGATCGTATTGGATGGTTTGAAGAACCTGTTGAGCAAAGAGGAAACTTTTTGTGTACAGGACACTTACCAGAGTGGTAGTGAGCTTTTAGAGATATTGGCGGTCCGGCAGCCGGATATTCTTTTGCTGGATATCCAATTTCCTGATGCATCCGGTATCGACCTGGTCAAAATTATCTTAGATAAATATCCCAAAGTTAAAGTAATCGCCCTGACCAGTGTGGATAATCCTATGGATATTAAAGAAATGATAAGGAACGGTTGTAAAGGTTATCTTCTTAAGAATGTTAAGCTCGATACCCTGATCCATGCGGTTAAGGAAGTTTATGAAGGAAGGGAATACCTGGAACCGGGAATGAAAGATATGCTGTTAAAAGCGCTGATCCATCCGCCGGCCAAAAAAAAACCGGCTACCCAAAAACTGACACAGCGGGAGCAAAGGATCCTTGAACTGGTTGCGGAAGGTAAGACCAATGGAGAGATTGCTGATGAGCTTTTCCTGAGCTACCGTACTATACAAAACAACAGATTGTCCCTTTACCAGAAATTTAATGTGCAGAATACGGCGGGACTGATAAAGATGGCGATGCAGATCGGGTTAATTAAATAGAGAATATATTCATGTTTAGGATACTGCGGATCAAGGTGACTATAAAAGCCGGTTTTAACGAAATTATTTGGGTCATATGTTTTTAGGTAAACTGCCTGCAACACTCACATTGCCACAAGTGCATTCGTTTGTAAAGATTAAAGCGAAAAACTTCCTTGCTGATTGAAGAGGGATTTTGCGAGAAAGAACCGGAGTTATTCGTAATGCCCTCTTAATGAATAAACGTAAAGTTTTTCATCCTGTATAAGGTAAACATAACGGTGCTCTTTTGTAATTCTTCTCGACCATTTTGGAGCCAGATCATATTTGAGGGCTTCGGGCTTCCCTATTCCCTTATAGGGATTTTCCAAAATGACTCTCGTTAGCTGTGCTATTTTTTTGAGAATAGCTTTATTGCCGGTTTTTACCCAATAGGCAAGGTCTTCATCGGCTTTCGGGAGATAGATTATTTCCATAAATTGTCAAGCTCTTCAAGAGTTATGGTTCTGCCTTTTCCTCTTTTTAAATCTTCATCGCCCTGTTTTATTTTCTCTACAAACTCCGGCTTATAAGGGCTTTTTTCTTTGGAAAGCTCAAACTTTATCTTCAATGCTTTCATAAAAGCTTTTATGGCTTCAATTTGTGCCTTATCGTCCGTATATGCCGTAATATTAACTGCCGTCATTTTATCCTGTTTTTATGACAACAAAGGTAAACATTTTATCGCTGTCCACATTTCCGTAGTTTGCCGGCATTTTGCTTTTTCGGAATCCCCGTAGCAGTTGCGATAACAATATCCTGAGTTTGTATAGCTAAGTAATCATGTCTGAAATAACTTTCCGTTTTTTATAGGTGATGGGTGATGGATGATAGGTGATGGATGATAGTAGATATTTAACTAAAATAAGTAGATTGCAAACATCTCACTGGGTAAGCTCATTACTTGACATTAGTGTCTCATTCGTGTATTCGTGGCCATGTTCTTGGGTCAGTTTTTTTCCTTTCGGATTGCTTTTATCATTCTTCCTAATAGCTCCATTCGCAATTCATAGTCATATTCATCTCTTTCTGCAGTTCCTATTTTGCCGATGTATTTATCTTCCATTTCGGATAGTTTATAATTGTTTCATTGTTTTTAATTTTTTGTTTTTCTTTCGTTTCAAAATATTGTTGCCTGATTCTTTCTGCCCTTTCAATTTCCGTCGCCGGTTTTTTTCATTTTCTTGACAAATCCGTTAGTTGCTAAAACCAGAGTATTTTTATTGTTTGTTTTATCCCCAAAAGCAAGTACTCTTAATTTTTTTCCAGGAAACTTAGCCCTAAACTTTCAAATGTTTGTGTTCAGTTTTTAAGTCTAATACACATTATAGTTTCTACGTCCCAGATTTAGCCGTACTCCCGACTGAATATACAGGTTCTTATCTTCCGGTACCAGGTTGTCCGCTATCGTATATCTACGTTGTGTCACACCCAGATCTACGTAAAGACGTGGCATCAGCTCATACATAAGGTTCAGGCTTAGGGACAGACATTGTGCTTCAGATCCGTTAATCAGCTTTACACCATAGCTTTCCGGGCGGTCTGCATAACTTTTCAGTATATCGCTTCCGTAATTTGTATTACCGGTATCTATCCCCTGCTTATAATACATAGCCTGGGCTTCTATTGTGAGTTTTCTTAGCGGCTGGTAACGCGCAATAGCGATCACTTCTCCGAATCCTGCCCCCAAAGGATGTGCCAGCGGGAGATTGTAGTGAGAATAATTGGCCATGCTGTTGCCTTCAAGACTTTCGTAATGCTGGTAAGTGTAAGGTCTTACCACATTAAGCTCCGCACGTATATCTAAGTTAGGTATGGTAAAAGCGTCAAAATACATGATACCCAACTGGGCGCCCCATTTGTTGGCCCAATATCCGTTCCCGGCCGTCAGCTCTTTTATGGTAAACTCATTAATGAGTAATTGTGTATATAAACTGATGTGGTTAAAAAGAAGGGCTTTCGCATTGAAACCGATGGAAACTTTGTCCGGGCTTCCCATACCTCTTTCCACGGCGCGGTAAAATATAATGGGATTAAGATACCCGAACTCATACCCGTTGTTCCGTGTAAAAGTAACGGTTTCAAACAGCCCCAGGTTCAGCCAGTGTGTTGCATTGAAGGACAGGTAATGGGTTGTGGCAAATTTACTTCCCTGCGGCTTGGGCTCTCCGCTTAGCCTTTGAGGCTTCAGTATGGTATAGAGATTCTGGTAACTCAGTTTCCATATTTTCGTATTGATCCGTGCAAAAGCGGCGCCTTCTGAAAAATCAGATAAGAACAGCGACCGGTAACCATCGCCTATAAAATGATTATCGTAGCCAACGGTAAGGCTGATATGATCCTTAACCAATGCAACATCGGCATAACCTCTGAATTTAAGGTAGCTGAGTCCATTGCCACTCCTATTGTATGTGCCTGCATTCGGAATGGCATCCCATTTATCGATCCGCTCCCTGAAATAAGCAACGGGTTCTTCATAATTGTTGGTGACAAAGAAATAAACACCCAGTATATCCCGGAACCTTCCACGTAATTCCGCTCCCTGTGTAGTGTTATATAGAAAGCGTTTGCCGTTATTGCTTTCATATATCCCGCCCAGGCTTAATGCGGGGTTTACGGAGCAAAAGAAATTGTTGTTATGGAAAGAATACAGGTCAGCTGCTGACTTATAGAAAATACGAGACCCCGGTCTCGCTGCGTCATATTGCCCCATGCTGTTGGGTAGCCATTCGTTGCTTATGGACAAAGCCTGGTTGATATTGTGCTGGTCAATATTGGTAAGTCCCGAGTTATAAAAGTTAGATTTTTCTTCCAATAAAAAATCTACGGCATCCCGCCTGGAAACCGGCCGGACATTTAGAAACATATTGTTGGACAGTATGCCTGACCGGGCTTCCAAGCGTTCCAGCAGGTGATATTCATCGCTGCCGGGTGTTAAAAAAGTATTCTGTGCCCGCAGGTCTGCTGAAAATACAGCGGGTAAGATCATTGAAAGTAGCAACCTCTTCATTGTTCGTTGGCTGGTTATGCTAAGTGTAATATAGTATTCAGATATTTAATTTTTGCGAACGGGTCAGCCGCGTGCAAAGCCGGCTCTGAACGGGTTATTTATGCAACTGCTCCGCAAGCCATAGGAACTCCCCGCAAAAATCATCCACATTTTTTTGAAATGAAGGTACCATTAACGATCCGTCTTCTGCAAATTTCTGATCAGCTTGTGGAACGATCAACATCGTGGGCGATACAATACCAAACAGTGCAGGTACCAGCTGAAGCAACTGTTGTGCCGCCCGGATCCCGCCCATTACACCGTCGGAAGAGGTAATTATCCCAAATGCTTTTCTTCTTTGTTTGGGGAAATGATCGAACAGGTTTTTCATAGCGGGTGAATAGCCGCCGTTATACTCGGGTGAACTGATAATAAAAGCGTCTGCTTCAAACATTCTCCTGGCAAGCTCCCGGTATTCTGGGGGCGCATTTTCCGGGGCATTCCATACTTTCTGGATAAAAGGTAAATTTATTTTGTTGACTTCTATAAGCCCTGTTTCATGGGAAGATACGGAGCGGATATGATTATCTACATGCAGTGCTACTCTGGCGTTCAGGCTGGGGGTGCGCGGGCTTCCGGCAATAATTTCAATCTTCATATACTGTATGGTCGTGTTATATCAGGTATGCGTATGGCGTAATATAGATCTTAATATGACAGTTAATTATCTATCCTGTCCCTTTTCATTTCTGACTTTTACTTAACAATAAGATAATTAACATTGCAAGTTTAAGCTAATATTTTATTCCCTGCGTAATATACAATTAATATTTATCA
>JBEBVI010000374.1:0-4581 GCA_040392805.1 Taibaiella helva | reverse complement strand
TAGGTCAGTATCGGGTACATCACCAGTGAACCTTGTACTGATGCAGTAGAACGGATACCGGAATCACCGCGCTCCAGTTCCTGCATCATAATACCATAAGAAATATAGTCGAGGCCGGGACCACCATATTGCTGAGGTACAAATGGGCCGAAGCATCCCAGCTCGCCCAAACCTTTAATAATTTGCTTAGGGAACTCTGCTTTTTGTGCATAATCTTCAATGATGGGGCTGATCTCCTTTTTAACATATGCCCTTACTGAATCCCTGATCAGCTTCTGCTCATCGGTAAGTAACTCATCTACGAGATAATAATCCGGGTGCTGGTATAAATCCTGTGCCATAAATTTATGAATATCCGTTTTTTGCAGTCGCAAAGGTAGCGATTTGACTTCAGGTAAATCCGATACATGGGAAAAGAAAATAGATGATATTTCATATTTTACATAACAATAGCACTCATACAACCTTCTTCCGTCATCGCGGGTCAGGCATGCAATGACGTTGTAGCATGTCAAATTTTCATAAATCACGTTCTGGAACAAAGTTTGATCAACATACAGCATGTAGCGACAGAACAGAAGAACTACCGGCTTGAAAACCTGGGCATCAAGATCTGATTGTTAAACGAAAAATATTTATTTATTTGATTATAAATATACTTATATTCTTATTTTGGCTATTTTTCTTTTAACTTCATTACTTCCCTCAAATGCCGTAAGTATTTTAAAATGTGTTATAAAAAGAGGGTTAAAAGGTTTTTTTTAACAGGTAATGACAAACTAAACCCAACTGTATCACGTTTTCTTAAAGTCTTTCTTGCCGGTTCTACAAAAAAGATGATATAAACTTATTACATTTTTTATCTTTGCGCAGCAAATATTCAATTAATTAAAATTTAAATATATTAAAAATTATGAGGCAGCTAAAAATTGCTACTCAGATTACGAATCGTGATTCGCAGGCGGTAGAGAAATATCTTCAGGAGATAAGCCGTATTTCTATGATTACTCCCGAAGAGGAAACTACTCTGGCGCAAAAGATCCATATAGGTGATCAGCGTGCACTGGAAAAGTTAGTGAAGGCTAACCTGCGTTTCGTTGTTTCTGTTGCCAAACAATATCAGCACCAGGGATTATCGCTGAGTGATCTGATCAATGAGGGAAACCTTGGGTTGATCAAGGCAGCTCAGCGTTTTGACGAAACCAAAGGGTTTAAATTTATCTCTTATGCGGTATGGTGGATCCGTCAGTCTATATTACAGGCTCTGGCAGAACAGGGAAGGCTGGTACGTCTGCCACAAAACAAGATCGGAACCTATAACAAAGCTAATAAGGCATATATTGCATTTGAACAGGAGCACGAACGCGAACCTTCTACAGAAGAGCTGGCCAGTATATTAGAGATGAGCGAAACGGAAATTGCCAATATATTCAGCAGCAATACCCGCCACACTTCATTGGATGCTCCGGTGCATGAAGCGGAAGACGTAGCGATGGGTGATCTTTTAGAAGGCAGCAACGATACGGATGATAACGTGATGAAAGATTCGCTTAAAGCGGAAATACAGCGTATCTTAAAATCCCTGAGCGTACGGGAGGCGGAAATTATCTCTGCCTATTTCGGGCTTGAAGGGGACAGCGGTCCCTCTGTAGAAGAGATCGGGCAAAAATATGACCTTACCAAAGAGCGTATCCGCCAGATAAAGGAGAGAGCCATTAAAAGGTTGCAGAAAGCACGCTATAGCGGTTCCCTGAAATCGTATCTGGGTTAAAAACGAATATACTATAGTGAATAACAACTCCCGGCTTATAGATGCCGGGAGTTTTTTCATAACAGGCGAAGTTTCTGCCCCTTCATTTTTTGAATTTTTACCCTGTGAGATATTTATTATCTAACAGGGTGAACTTCTTACTTTTGAATTTTACTTAGCAAACACAATGAGCAGATTTTTTCTCTATTTCCTGCTGCTGGCTATTTCCTTTGAGGCGGCAGCCCAAAATAAATTCACACTCAGCGGGTATATTAAAGACAGTAAGAACGGAGAAACGCTTATAGGCGCTACCGTAAGAGCCGAAGGCAAAGGAAATATGGCTACACAGTCAAACGACTACGGCTTTTACTCTTTAACTCTGGCCGAAGGAAGCTATAAGATCATTATCACATCAATAGGCTATACGGAAAAAGCCTTCGAAGTAGACCTGTCTGCCAACAAACAGACCGATATTAATATGGACCCTGCCGGGAAAGAGATCGAAGAAGTAGTGATCACCGCCCAGGCCGAGGACCGCAATGTAAGCGCTGCACGTATGGGGGTGGAGCAGATCAGTATAAAGGAAGTAAATAAACTGCCTGTATTATTTGGCGAACGGGATGTAGTGAAAGCGCTCACCTTGCTGCCCGGCGTAAAATCGGGCGGCGACGGCAGCAGCAGCTTCTTCGTACGCGGAGGCGCTGCCGATCAGAACCTGATCCTTCTTGATGAAGCTATTGTATATAATCCCTCGCACCTCCTAGGCTTTTTCTCCACCTTCAATTCCGATGCAATCAAAAACGTTACCCTATATAAAGGCAATATGCCGGCCCAGTACGGCGGGCGCCTTTCTTCTGTGATGGATGTTAAAATGAATGACGGCAGTAACAAAGATTTCCATGTGAACGGCGGCATAGGGTTAATATCTTCGCGGCTCAGCGTTGAAGGTCCTATTGTAAAAGATAAGGGATCGTTCCTCATCAGCGCCCGCAGAACTTATGCCGATATGTTTTTAAAGCTCAGCTCAGACAGTGCTATACGTAATAATACTTTATACTTTTACGATGTTAATGTAAAAGCCAATTACCAACTGGGGAAAAAAGACCGGATATACCTGTCGGGGTATTTCGGAAAAGATAAATTAGGGCTGAGCGATCTGTTCGGCCTTAACTGGGGAAACAGTACGGGCACCTTACGCTGGAACCATCAGTTCAGCCCGAAGGTGTTTTCCAATACCTCGCTTATTTACAGCGATTACAACTATGATATATCCATTCATCTGGCTTCGCTGGAAGGACGCATACAATCCAGGATAAGGGACTGGAATCTTAAAGAAGAGATCAGCTTTTATCCCAATGCGCAAAATGAAATTAAGATCGGGCTCAGCAGTATTTACCACACAATAAAGCCCGGAATATATAGCGGGAATGTTACCCTGACCAATCAACCGGACAATCACTCCTGGGAGAATGCCTTGTATGTCAACAACACCTGGAAGGCGGCACCAAGGCTCACTATCGATTATGGTGTGCGACTCAGCGCATTTTCCGTATTAGGCGGAGCGCATAAATTCTACGTCCTCGATGAGCACAGTAACATAACAGATACATTGATGTACCCGTCCGGAAGTATTGTAAAGACCTACCTGCAACCGGAACCACGGCTGGCGGCCAACTACCGCTTATCGCCGAAGTCGGCCATAAAAGCAGCATACTCCAGGAATGCGCAATACCTGCATCTGATATCCAACTCTAATACGTCCAACCCGACGGATAAATGGGTGCCTTCCAATAACCTGATTCAGCCCGAAGTGTCTGACCTGGTTGCCCTGGGCTATGCGCGTAACTTTAAAGACAATATGTTTGAGCTGAGCATTGAAACGTATTATAAGCGGATGAGCAACCAGATTGATTACAAAGACGGGGCAAACGTTGTCAGCAATGAACCTATCGAACCTCAGCTCCTTTACGGTAAAGGCAGAGCTTATGGCGTGGAAGTACTGATCCGCAAAACAAAAGGCAGGCTGACCGGCTGGATCGGCTATACCTTATCCCGTTCAGAAAAACAAATCGACGGGATCAATGACAGCAAATGGTATGCCGCCCGGCAGGACAGGACGCATGACCTGTCTGTTGTTGCCATATACGAATTAAGCAAAAGGACGACGCTGTCCGGCACCTTGGTATATTATACCGGCAATGCCGTATCCTTCCCCAGCGGTAAATACAGGGCCGACAACCAGGTCATATTTCTCTATACAGAGAGAAACGGGTACAGAATGCCCGCCTACCACCGTATGGACTTAAGTGCAACTATTAAATTAAGTAAGCCGGAAAAAAGATTCCAGTCCGAACTTGCTATCGGCATATATAATGCATACGGAAGAGAAAATGCTTATGTCATTACTTTCCGCGAGAACCCTGAAGACCGGGAAAAGACGCAGGCGCTTCGTATTGCCCTGTTCCGCTTTGTCCCTTCCATTACCTATAACTTCAAATTCTAACTCGTAAAGATGGATCGTTTTTTAATTCCCCTGTTTCTAACTTCAATAGCCGTTCTGGTATTTTCCTCCTGCCAGAAGGTTATTGATATTGATCTTAACCAATCCAATCCTAAATACATTATTGAAGGAGAGATAACCGATGCCCCCGGGCCATATCATATCTACATTTCCCGGTCTAATAATTTTGATGAGGATAATAATTTCCCGGCTGCACAGAATGCCACAGTAATCATCACGGATGAAACGGCAGGGAACACAGATACCCTTACCGAGATCCAGCCGGGCACTTATCAGACCAGGACAATACAAGGCGCACCAGGCCACACTT
>JBEBVI010000373.1:0-4583 GCA_040392805.1 Taibaiella helva | reverse complement strand
TGCCATTCGGCGTATAACGAAGCCGGATATTGACATGATCACCCGCAGAGAAAGTCAAATCCACCTTATCTGTTGTCATTATCTGCTCCCCCTGAGATTTTAATGAAAATGTATGCTTCAAATCGTTATTTACATACAATCTCATTGTATTCCCATTATTATCACTTTTGTTACCTACAACAGCATCCAGGGTAACAGGGCTGGTCACTGTACCTAATTTGAAATCAAAATTCTGTTCCAGGCTATTCCCCACGGGGCTCATCTTATTGCTCCACCATACCTTACCTATACCGCCTACATTAAAGCTATCCACATCATAAATCCTGTAATCGTTAAAGCTTGTAACCGGTATGGTTGTTTTCCCCTCTACCTTGCGGGCTGATTCTGTCGCTATACGCTTACCCGGCCCGAGGTCAAAATTTAGGAAATAATAGCTATAATTCTCATACCAGTTATTGATATGCGTAAATGACTGCCCTACGGAGTCTTTTTCCCAAAGTACCGGACCGTTGGCATAAAATAAGATGTAATCGTTGGGACCGAAAGTAGATCCGGAAGCGCTTACTAATATGGCATTTTCAATAAGGTCGTCCGGCTGGTTGCTGTCTGCTCTTTCGGGCAATACCGTACCGCCATTACCATAAAGCCTGATATTGGCAGGATTGATACTTCCGGGTTGTACCCCTATGTTCTGTAGAAAATTGTAGTCGATCTTAAAAATTCCCCTTGATGGTACTGCTATCTTGTACCAGGTACCTGTGGCCAGGACAGAATTACGTACTGCCGCAGGACGCTGAGCTGTATTGCCCAACAAAACAGGTTCATTTTCCAGCACTTCAATATCGCAGGATTGCAATATCTCTATATGATCTCCTGTACGGCGGTAAGCAGGGATAACGATATAAGCAAAATTCTTTTTCCGCTCTGTACCGGCCAATACATCCGGCTCAAAGCTATTAGAGAGTGTCACACCTTCAGGTACCGTTTCCACAACGCGAGTGGCTATATTTTTAAGCCGTACTATAGGTGTGGTATTATGTTTCAGGGGAATTTTTTTAATAAAAGCACCTTGCTCCGAGATGCTATTCTGATCTACAGTATAATTTAAAACGAAACTTTTATCCTGCGCATTTACTTTTAATACCGCAAAGCATGAATACAGCAGGCCCAAACATATTAAAACATTCCTCATTCCCAATATTTTATTGATATTCCCTCTTTTAGCGGGGAGCTACAACATATAACGACATTAAAAGTCCGTTAGTATAACAGACGGACAAAGGGACTCAAAATTACGATTAAAAAGACAGAATGTGGCCTAAGTGGGTTGGTTTGGCTTTCCGGTTTACCAGCTTATTAACACAATATATGTTCATAATGCTTCATCTTTATTCCGCTCCCCGATCATTATACAATGCGCAATATACGATTAATCGTCTGCGATAAGTACAGTGTTAAGAAAATCAATATGCAGGCGAGCGCGGGCAGCAGGATCCAGGCGTCATATAATCTCAACTGTAGCTCTAAAGTATTTAACCATTGCAGGAGCGTAATATGCAGTATAAAAACAATAAGCGCCGCTATCACTACGGCAGAAGCAAGCCAGGGTATAAAAAACTTAAATAAAATCTTGCTAAGTGTCTTCGGTGCATAGCCAAGTTGTTTAAGCAACCGGATATGTGCAGCGGAGCGTTGTACGGTAATTTCAATAAAAAGAATAAAGGAAAGGAATGCCACGCCGGTAACGATAAGCGCCACACCGCCTACAGAAGAAACAATAGCCTGAACCGTGTTACGTATCCTGTTCCAGCGGAGCTGCTCCTGGTTGGCCGTATAGCCCTTCCCCCTCAAATAACGAACAAATGCATCGCCCGAAGGATCCTTAACTTTTACAATAAGGCGGGACGGTAATGTACTTTTCCCGGCAGAATATCTGGTGTTCATAGCATCCATAAAATGCTGCGGAACTAATATGGAGCCGATCCGGTCGGTAAAGCCTACGATCCGAGCCCTGAATTTTTCTCTTCCCCGGTCTATCGAAATTTCAAAAGGCAGGGACTGCACCGATGACCGCGATAACTGCGGAAGTCCCTGGCTGAGCGCAAAACCGTAGTTATACATATTAAGAAATTCGCTCGACATAATAACCGGAACATATTGCTGGCCTTCTTTCCAGCTCCAGTCATCGGGCAGCACATCCAAATACCTGTTATCCACCGAGGCCAGGAAAAGTTCTGTATAAAAGCCGAGACTTCCGCCCATATTTGCCGAAACAGGGAAGTTATTTGCCTCCAGCCGGCCCGCTTCTTCCACACCTTTTACCTGTTGCAGCTGCCGGATATCTTCCTCTGTAAACAGGTTGGCTTCCGCATCGTTCATCATGCTTTCATTAGTTACCTGTTTACCGATCACAATATAGGAGGAAGTACTTTCCGAAGCGCTTTTACCTTTAAGCAACCGGCTGAAATCCATCCAGAACATAATGGCACAAAGCAGCAGCAGAATGCCGGTGCAAAGAGCCGCCCATGAACCCACCATTCTGCCCTTCCGGCTTCCCGGGTTCAGTAATTTCAGAATGAGTTTCTCTTTTGTCATCATGCAAATTAAGGCGGCAATGGGTTACCCCTATCACCGGTCAGCGTGAAAAGTTAAATGTACGGGAAGATAAGTTATCATTCTCATCCCAGGCCTGGATAATGAGCTCCACCGGCCCTTTGGCAATATGTCTTTCATCCCATTTATAGGTATAAGTATTTCCGGCCCTTACAAAGCGTGCCCAGTTTCCATTTAGCGTTGCCCTGAATTTTTTCACCGAGGTCTTATCATCTTTTACCACAAACTGCAACTGCGGCAAGCTGCCCATATTTACATTTTTTCGTGCCGGCTCAATAGAAGGCCCTATCGTATCTACGGTTACATAATAATTACCAAAAGTACGTACTGATGCATAAGCCCAGCCTTTTTCAAAGCGTGCTGCCATTGCATCCTGCGGATTATTTCCCGGCAAGGCAGCCGGTTTTATGCGATGCGCAAATATCAGTTTGCCGCGTAATTCGAATGGCAAAAGCCTAGTTAGCTTTACGCCCAGCGTTGCATAAGTCTGCAGGGGAATTTTGCCATCACCCAACTGAACAACAGCAGAATAATTTAAGGGAGAAGCAGTTTCCGTATAGCTAAAACAAATATCATCATACAATGCCTGGTTATCGACCGCAAAAAAGAGGGTAGAGGTCGCTAATTCCTGAGCTGCACCGGCAGACCATAAATTCGTACATGTTCCTTCGGCAGTCTTTGCAGCACCCGGGCAGGTAAGAGAAAATTGTATGCCGGAGGTATTGCCTGCCGCATCTGTCAATTCTATATGCACCCGATGACTTTCACCGTCACTTATATCCAGCAGGCCGTTCCGGGCATTTAGAAAAGTGTAACCATCCCAATGGTTACCCGGCACGCGAAATAAAGTCTGGTACCATCCCCTGCCCTCCTCCTTCAGCTTATAATCGGCAAAAGCATTGACATACCGGTTCAGGCTGAAATCAATATCATGTAAGCTCCACGATGCCTGCAGAGTATCATCCATATACAACCTCATCTGGTATACGCCCAGCTTATTATGGCTGCCGGGCATATAATCATCTGCAAGCACCCCTATTCGCACAAATGGTTCATTAGTAGTCAGTCCCCGTGTCAGAGGCTCATACCAGGTACCCTTTTTCTTTAAAGGTTTTAATACCGGGTTCTGCATATACATGCTGGCTGCACCATAAATCGCTATGCTCCTGGGTACAGGAGCTACATTGTCCTGTACAGGCAAGCCGAACAATGCGGCATTAAGCACATGTTCCGTGCTTGTATTTCTTATTTCAAAATGCAGGTGAGGGCCTGTACTTCCTCCTGTATTACCGGAAAATGCAATAAATTGCCCTTTCTTAACCGGAAACTGTCCGGGTTGTAATATAATATCTATATTCCACTGCTCCTGCGCATATTGCTGGTCAATAACATATTGCTGCAGCTGGCTATAAAAATCATTCAGGTGACCGTAAACTGTCGTGTAACCGTTGGGGTGTGCAATATACAGCGCATTTCCGTAACCGGAATGAGAAATGGAAATGCGCGATACATAACCATCGGCTGCTGCATATACCCTTTCATTTTCTTTGCCGTTTGTTTTCAGATCAAGGCCGGTGTGAAAATGGTTAGGCCGGCACTCGCCGAAATTGCCGGCAAGCAATATCGGAATATTAAGTGGGTTCCTGAAATAATTACGCGGATATTGCCCGGGCGTCTGCGTCTGTGCGGAAATGCCCACAGAACCGGACACCAGCAGGAACAGGGAAACCACCACAGTGCTAACGGAATTTATCTTTGCAGCCATACCTATTCTTAAAATAGTTCTTCAAGATGTTTTTCAAGCTCATACTCAGTTGTGATCAGCACATCCCGTGGTTTACTTCCGGAAGCGGGTCCAACGATACCTGCGGCCTCCAGCTGATCCATAATCCGTCCTGCACGGTTATAGCCTAAGTTAAAATTACGCTGCAACATAGAGGTAGAACCGCTCTGGGAGTTGACCACCAGGC
>JBEBVI010000372.1:0-4591 GCA_040392805.1 Taibaiella helva | reverse complement strand
GACTAAAATTTGGTAGTGTAAATATCTTAGAATACGACCGGAGTGGAGGCATCTCTCAAGCTTAGAGCCAAGGAAGTTATTTGAACACAGTTGCGCTCCGGAAAAAAAGATTATAAAGCGAACGTATATGTGCTCTTTCCTGTCTTCATCTTATTACAGTAGCAAAAGCATTTTAAAAACGGTTGATCTTTAAAATGCTTTTGCTATAATTTTTATTTAAAATCAGGAATTACCCTTTACTACTTTCATCGTCTTGTATAAGGTACCGTCAGTATCCGTTATACGAAGTATATATACACCGCCGGGCAAATCTTTAATGGAAATCCGCTGTGCATTTTCCACCTCACGAATCACTCTGCCATCTATACCGGAGATGATTACTTTTACAAGAACCGGTGCCTTAACGTGTATAAAATCGCTTGCCGGGTTAGGATATACATCGATCTCAGATGCCACATCCCCGATATCCGCTATAGCACTTGGTACGTTCTTTACCGTATAAATATCCGACGTATCTGTACAGCCGTCTGCATTCGTTACGGCCACGGTATAGTTACCGTTTTCCGTAACCACGTAGGTACTGTCGGTTGCCCCTTCTATAATATTTCCATTCAGGAACCATTGATAAGTGCTGTACGACTCAACCGTGCCTAAAAGAAATTCTTTAACGGTGATCACAGGATGCGCCACCTTACTGATAGTCAGTTCCAGCGTGATTGTGCTGTCGCAACCGGAAGCATTAGGTAACCTTTGTGTATAAACGCCGCTTTCCGAATAAATTTCCCCGTTTAGCGTATAGCTATCCTCGCAGGTGGTTAAGGAAAAAGCATAAGAAGAGGTATCCGCACAGTTAAGCTTAAGTACGAATATATCCGTTTGGGTACCTGCTGCAGTCAAAACGGTGCGATTGGGCGGGTCGAAATCCACGGTATCAAGATAAGAACCGGCGGTAAAAATATTCCCCGAACCGTCTATTGTTATTGCCCAGGCCACATCTGCCTTTGTACCGCCAAATGTGCGCAACCACTTAATATTATTTCCATCATTGCTTAATGAAATAATAAACACATCCCTGTTTCCCTTTGCAATCACCGTACGAGGTGTACCGCCAATATTAAAATCAGTAGTGTCTGTAAATGCGCCTGTAACAAGCACATCACCCGAGCGGCTGATCACAATACCATACCCGGATTCTTCAATACCGGCGCCTGCACTTCCCATTTGCCTGGCCCATACAAAATTACCGGAGGAGTCCAGCTTGGAAATAAAAATGTCGAGATACTTGAGCGCCGTAAAAAGATGTGTACCTGACCCCGGATCGAAATCAGCATCGGTGCCGGAAAAATATCCAGTGGTGTATACACTGCCGGCATTATCCGTCGCAATGCCATTACCCAGATCTCCCGAACCGTTCGGCGCGCCCATACTCTTGGCCCAGATGAAGTTGCCTGAACTGTCCAATTTAGATACAAAAATATCCATACTGTTATTTGTAGACTGTAAGAAAAAAGTATCTGCAGGCGCTTCACCAGGATTAAAGTCCACTTTATTATAATAATACCCGGTGGTCAGCACATTTCCGGATAGGTCTAAAGTTATACCTCGCCCCATTATGGACGATTGCCCGGCAAAGCCTTTAGCCCACACAAAATTGCCTACGCTATCTAACTTAGTTATGTACATGTTCTGTCCGTTCACCGTATCGACAGCCCGGAGAAAGAAAGTATCTGCGGGCTTTGTAGAAGGATTGAAATCTACCTTGCCGATAAAGCTGCCGGTTACATATACATCCCCCGTAGCTTTACTCACGGTAATGGCCCTTCCCTGGTTCGATGATTCATTGTCTGATGCATATATACTACCATAACCCACAAACTGCTTCGCCCAGACAAAGTTCCCATCTTTATCCAGCTTGGCTACAAAGGCATCCTGGGCATAAGCATAACCGGTAGTTCCGGCTGAGAGGTAAAATGTATCGGCCGGATCAGGTGAAGGATCAAAATCTGCTTTGCCGTAGAAGATCCCGGATAAATAAATATTTCCCATACCATCTAAGGCCAGGCACTTGGCCCAGTCGGAGCCAAAAGCCATGGTACCACCCATCTTTTTTGCCCACAGGAACTTACCCTGTGCATCCAGTTTAGATACAAAAATATCTCCTCCTCCCGCCGCGGTAAGGTAAAAAGTATCTGCTGCACCGGTTCCCGGATTAAAATCAGCCTTTCCTGAAAAGCTTCCTGCGGTGTAAACATTTCCCGAATCATCGACAGCCACCGCCGAACCAAGGTCTGACGCGGTGCCGCCCATCGATGCTGCCCATTCCATGGTTGGCTGCGCCTTAAGCACAGCCATGTTTCCGGATAACAGCAAAACAGCTAAAAGAGTAAAGAGATTTTTCGTCGCTCTGTTATTTATATTTATGATCATTGGAAAATTAGAATTTAAAAGCAAAGTTCCGCCTTATTTAGCCCTGAACAAGAGGTATGTTACTCAATTTAACTTCGTCACTTTTTTGAGTGTAACACTCAAAAACAAATGAATCACCAGGAGAATAAACAGATGCCCGCATTCCCTATTTCACAATATATTATCAAGTCCTGATAAATTTAATATTGCCTAACTATTTAACCTGCAATGTTTTTCCCGTTTATGTCAGGTTAATTACCGATTATGAAATGTTTTTAATACGGTATTGTATTACTTTGCCCGGTACATTTTGCATCAGAACATTTGTCATCCATCTGTCATATCACGGGCCAACCCGGTAATAAATTCTATCAAAAATCACTACCTTTAATGCAGGCCATCAAATATAATTGCGGGTTGAAAAGTGATATGTATGCTATTTTTTCCATTCCGGCCCGGTGGCATTTTGCAAAAAGGTGCTTTCCGGGTATCCTCATTATCTTATTCCCGGTTATTTTATTATCCGGTATAAAAACACAGGCACAAAAGTTATCTGTAAACGATATTTCATATCCGGAAATCTCCTTTACATTAGATACGGATTATATCAACCAGCTTATCAATAAAGGTAAAAACGCCTTAAACAACGCTCCCGACAGTGCCATAATCTTCTTAAAAGAGTCATTACTGGAAAGTGACCGCTTAGGATATACTTATGGTGTAACTTATTCGCTGAGGTATCTCGGGGAAGCTTATATCAATAATGGCCAGATGGATTCCTGTGCAGACTTGTGTCACCAGATGTTGAAACGGTACCGGTATTCTTCCCGGTATATGAACGTATTGCCTTCTCTTTATATCATGCTGGGTAATATTTCCAAGATGAGAAGTGATTACAAACAGGCCACAAAATATTATTTTGATGCATTGGTATTTGCCGAACATTTTAATATAAAAAGTACAGGCTCCGCATACAACAACCTGGCTACGGTATTTATTACATTGAA
The DNA here is from genome assembly GCA_040392805.1 of Taibaiella helva. Taxonomy (GTDB): domain Bacteria; phylum Bacteroidota; class Bacteroidia; order Chitinophagales; family Chitinophagaceae; genus Taibaiella; species Taibaiella helvus_B. The sequence continues at coordinate 1,178 of JBEBVI010000372.1, read as the reverse complement.
GCAATATAAGGAAGCTTTCTTTTACCTGGATAAAGCCGAAAAACAGGCGCAGGAGCACAACAACCATGAAATATTAAGTTATGCATTGATGAACAAAGGCCTGCTCTATGGCTTGCAACAGCAATGGGAAAACAGCAAGCTATATCTGGACAGTGCATTACTGATTGCTGAAACGCATGGCCTGGAAACGGTTCAATTCCTTACCTTATCACATATAGGCGGGTTATTCATGGAAAGAGATATGCCGCGGAAGGCGCTGCAATACCTGTCAAAAACCGGGGAATTACAATGGACAATAAATCCCGACTACCAGGTATTTGCATGGATACTTACAGGCGAGGCTTACCTGCAGCTTGGTGACCTGGAACATGCCCGGGCTTTTTTGCTCCGGGCATTAAATATGGCTAAAAACAAAAAGCTTAACCTGCTGCCGGTTTATGCGCGGCTATCCGAAGTGGCAAAAAAATCGGGATTGTATAAAGAAGCGTTAGCTTATTTCGAAACGTATAAACAACTCAGTGATGAATTTACCGGTAAAGAAGTGGCGCAAAATATAAATCAGCTTAACATCAGGTACCGGACAGCACAAAAGGATAAAGAGCTGGCACAAAATCAACTCCTGATCAGCGTACAAAAAAACCAGTTGAAAAATCAGCGGTTGTGGATCACCGGTATTTCCGCATGCTCTGTTATATTGGCACTTTGCCTGTGGATGGTCTACAGGACGTACAAGCACAGGCAGCAACTGGAAGGAAAAAACCAGGAAATAAACCAGCTGAAAGCTATGCTTAAAGGAGAAGAAAAAGAGCGTAGCCGTATAGCAAGGGAGCTTCACGATGGCATTGTAAGTCAGCTTATGGCGATCCGCTTAGGTATATTGACACTGAAGGATAGAAATACTTTTATTCAGCCTGACGAACTGGAGGATATCCACAGCCAGGTAAAAGATGCGGCAGACGATCTGCGCCGGGCAACTCATAATCTGACACCGAATACGATGCAGGAACATGGACTTGCCACAGCAGTTACCGTGCTATGCGAAAAAACAGAAAAAAATACAGGCATGGAAGTAACCCTGGAGATCTTCAATGATATTCCTAGGTATAATCCCGATATGGAATTATCTTCCTTCCGGATCATCCAGGAACTGGTACAGAATGTAATAAAGCATGCAAAAG
>JBEBVI010000371.1:0-4606 GCA_040392805.1 Taibaiella helva | reverse complement strand
GTATTCCCGGTAGCAACTCCGGTACCGTTCAGTATGTGCAAATGCACTTCCTGGGTGGTATTAATACCAACCGGTTTGAGAATGCCCTTACATTAGCCGGCGTAGGTTCCGGTACAACTATAGAGCATATCCAGATAACACATTCCGGGCAAAACGGATTGGGCATTATAGGCGGGCTGCCGCAAATAGACAACCTGTTTGTTTTGAACACCGCTCAAAACGACATCTTTGCCGGCTGGGGTACACAGGCAAACTTACAATCTGTATTGACCATGCATAAGGAATGCGAACTGAAATCAGCTGCGGGTACCAATAGCGTGCGGATTGAAAATAATGCAGACAATCCTACTAACACGCCCTTAACGATGGTTACAATGGATCAATCTACCTTCCTGGGGCCTATGTATTGCGGTTGTAGTCCCGATGACGATTTTCAATATGGCATTGTACTGGATTATAATGCAGGGCTGGATTTGAAAAATTCAGTAATCGCAGGCTTTAATCTTGCCGGTTTCTATGTTGACGATTTACAGTCTGTAAAAAACACGGCAAACGGAAGAGTACAGGTAAATTATACCTCCTTTATAGATAATGGTCTGGACTATGATTATAGTCCTTCTGTTACCTGGTTGAGCAATGGATGCGGAAACACTATGGATAGTTGGATTGACGGAAGCGCCCTGTTATGCGGTCAGGAAAACAATCAATTTGGTCCATTTGATATGGACTACAATAATAGCATTTGTGGTAATTTCTGCCAGGAAACTCCGGTATTCACGATCGGCAATAACAGTGAAATCGACTATATAGAGGGATCAGAAAGCATTAGACGGGGGGCTATAGAGGAACTGGATAACTTCAGTTACATAACCGCTTGCCCGCAATATGCCGAATATTGCACATCCGTTCCGGCATTGCACAGCACACCTCCTAGCCTGCAGGTATATCCCAATCCGGCTACGGAGACAGCTAAAGTCAGCTTTGATGCCGTACAGCGAGGAACAGCCGAGGTAATCGTCAGGGAATTGATTACCGGTCGTATTTTATATCGCGGTACGGTACAAGTTAGTGATAAAGGTCAACAGGCCGTGGCGATACCGGTGTCCGGATGGAAAGAAGGCTTATACCCCGTACAAATCAAAGTAGGGAAACAACTACTGCAAGGTAAAATCAGTATAAAATAGTTAGTATTGCCTGATGTTAAACAGTAAGGCCGACACGAATACTCTGTCGGCCTTGCTGTTCTTTATAGGGTGGGTTTGTATGCTTTTCCGTTCTTTTACTGCTTATTCAGTTTGAATATACTTTGGACATCAGCAGTAGTACAGCTCAGTATATATATACCTGCCGGTAAAGCCTGCACATCTATAGCATTATTGCCGGGGTACAACTGTATTACATCACTTACCACTTTGCCGGCTACATCTCTTATATATAATGTACCCGTTTTGGCCGACTGTATATACAATGCGGTATGCACCGGATTGGGATAAATGGAAAACCCGTTCATAACAACCCTATTGTTTATGCCAAGTCCTTTTATCCAAATGGTATCCGACTGACCACTACAGCCATTTTCATCAGTTACCCTAAGTGTATAGGCACCATTAACCGATGGAATAAACAAGACACTGTCGGCTCCTTCTATAGCCTGGCCATCCAGGTACCATTGGTAGCCGGTATAGGTTTGAGTAGCCGATAAAATACCATCTTGTTCCTGTATCTGCGGCTTGGGTAGCGGCCATACTGCAACCTCCAGACTTTGCGTGTCGCTGATGCCGCCACAGGCACTTTGGGCATATACCCGTATAATGCCACCTATGGCTCCAATCTGAACAACAATGTTGTTACTGTCGCTATAGCCACCCCAATCATCCGGCAATTGCCAGATATATGTGTCAGCCAGACTGTCGGATACAAGCACATAAACGGAACTATCGCCTGCACAGATTGATGCCGGGCCGGAAATAACAGATAGCGGAGCAGGTGATACACAATCATTAATACGCAGCAGGAAAACATCGTTACCTCCGGAAAGGTTTACGGAGTGGGTATTTGGCGTAGCTATAGCAGCAGCAGAGTTAGTACGGCCCGCCAGATAAATATCACTGCCATACTTCGCCACAAAACCCTGATCCTCAATACCGGTTCCGCCGTAATAAGTACCCCAAATCCGCTGAATAGAAGCATCCAGCTTAAAAACAAAACAATCGTAAGAACCGGCATACCCGGTTTGTATGGCAATACTATCCGCAATTCCATCTACACTGGTCGTATTACCTGACGCATAAATACTTCCCTCATTGTCTATCAATATGCTTAAAATGGCATCATCAGCAGTGCCGCCATAATAGGTTCCCCATAGCTGCCGGCCATTCGTGTCAAAAGCAGCGATATAAGCATCCATACCACCACCGCCCATTGCCGGCTGATATACGTTAGGTGTACTGATATCCTGACTGCTGGCCGTATAACCGGCTATGACGACACGCTTGTCATGAACAGCTATGCTCCTTCCTTCTTCCCTGGATGTACCACCAAAATAAGTACCCCAAACCAGCTGTCCTTTGTTGTTGAATTTGGCCACATAAGCATCCCGGTCGCCGGCCTGCACAGTCTGATGTGTGCCCGCAGTGGCTATGCCGCTTGTGCTTTGTGTCCAGCCGGTGAGATATACATTAAGCGCATCGTCAGTAGTGATGCTATATACATGTTCTGTGCCCGGGCCGCCATAGAAGGTACTCCATACCAGATTACCTTTACTGTCTAATTGGCTGACAAATACATCAATGCCAGTACTTTTTACAGCTTGGTGCACACCTGCTGTTACAGGCAGATTACCACTTTCTGTATTGCCTGCAAGGAAGATATTACCTGAAGGTGTTGTGGTGAGTGTAACGGAAGTATGTGCGTCGTTACTCGTACCACCAAAATAGCTGGCCCATTGCCGCAGGCCGGCGCTGTCGAATTTAACCACAAAAGCATCATAGCCGTTTGTTGTACCATTTTTGGTATCCTGGTAACTACCCGGGGTAGCTATACCTGTACTACTATTGGTATGCCCGCCAAGGTATATATTACCCAGGCTGTCTGTGCCCAGGCCTTTGGCTACGTCTATATTTGTACCACCATAGTAGCTGCTCCAAAGTAGCTGGCCTTCTTTATTCCATTTGCTGATGAAGGCATCACTGTTGCCGAGGCCATAGGTAAACTGATACGCCCCGGTGGTGGCGATATTACCCGTACTGACAGTGCTGCCGGTCATATATACATCACCCCGGGTGTCCGTAACAAGATCAAAAACATCTTCATTACCGGAACCCCCGAAGTAGGTGGCCCATTCCAATACCGGGTCAATGGTCAGGATACCCGTGTAGCTGTTTACCGCAAAGGAAAGTACACTGTCTTTGAGCACAAAGCGGGAAGATACTTCCCTTCCTAATTCCTCATAGCTATAGGGTGTTTTTTCCGTGATATGGCCGAAAGGGCTTTGTATAGCTAAGCTGCCATCTGGCAACAATTGCAAAGCTGTGGCGCCGCTGTAACGCAGACGAATATTTTCCACACGGCCGCCGGGATGCACGATAAAGTCGTGCTCCAGTTGTCCGTTGGCATTGATATAGAATATCCAGTCGATATTTGGATATACTTCCTTATATACGATTTTGCTGTAAGACCGGGCAATGACACCGGCATTGCTGTTAGTAGTATTGACCCAGGGCTGGAAATAGCGTTCGTAATAGCTTTGCGGTTCTTCCCTGAGGATGCGGGCATGGGGATTAGCGCCGATCAGTTCTACATCTATCCTGTAAAAATCTGTTTCCGGTAATGGGAGGTCATTATGCCGAGGTGCGGAGCCGTCCGGGAACGGCTCCTCCTCTTTAGCTACATGAGGCCTTGCCCATACGTAGTGCAGCATACCAGTACCCAGGAAAATGTTGAGGCCGTTGGTGGCCGATAGTTTGTATTTGATATCAGGGCGGGGTTGGTGATATTGGTCGGTGACCTGGCCTTTGTTTTCTATAAAGGCCAGGTTGCTTTTTGTGTGCTGTACCGGCTGCCGGGCCGTGCCTGTGCTGACACAGAGTTGTAAGGTAGCCCAGAGCGGGAAGAGTACATGTTTGATCTTCATGATTGTTTTTTTAATTGTTATTAAATAAGTCCTTTGCCATGTGCACCCGGCTGAGGGTTGTTTGTTTTTTATTGTGCTTGCCGCAACGTTCTATTGTCATGCCGAGGCAACGAGGCATCTCTCGTACGTGCTTATTGCTCCGGTGTACTACCTGCACCTTTTCGGGGGACATCGGGACACGGGAGACTCGGCTACGGTGTTACCTTAGGAGCAGTACATCGCCTTTGTACAACTGTCTTCGGCCATCGGGGTACTGTAGCTCTGCGAGGTAGTAGTAAGTACCGGCATCGCAGGGCTGGCCCCGGAAGGTGCCGTCCCAGGCGGCTTGGGGGCCGGTGGCGCTATAGACCAACTGGCCGTAACGGTTGTAGATACGGAACTGTAACACTTCCTGGTAGGTGAGGCCTTCTACGCGGAACATATCGTTTATGCCATCACCATTGGGAGAGAAGGCATTGGGCAACATGTCGGGGA
>JBEBVI010000370.1:0-4646 GCA_040392805.1 Taibaiella helva | reverse complement strand
AGGTATAGGCACGTTCGCCGAGTATCAGTGAATATGCTCCTTATTTTATTGATTTACCCGCACCTGTTTCTGCCGTAATAAAATTTAGCCCCTTATCTAAAGATATGGTTAGCTCATCAATTATGGCGTAGTTACGTATGTATAGCTTTTGTAGCATCAGGTACTGTTGTTAAGTCAAAATTCAAAATGGTAAACTCAACCGGTATAAGTTTTCCCGAAGAATAAGGAATGCCGGGACAAACTTATGGGTGCAAATTTAAATGAAGCTTTGTATTAAAATCAATTTCGCATTATTTTTACTTTATCGAACATAGCAACAGTAAAAATCTCAAAGATAGGCTGTTCAAACGCCTGAAGGTTTTTTCGTACACTTTTTGTCAAAAATCTCTTTTTTAGTAATGAGGACACTTGGAATGGCAAAAGGGAGCGCTGAACAACCCCATTTTGTCATTGTCAGTACCTCCTCCGGAGGTTGACACATTCTATTAATGTCGAATACACACTTCTACCGGAAAATAAAGTTGTTTTAGCAGAAATACTTACCTTAGCCAGCTTGGTCTATAGCTATTCAGGACAAGGTAAACTACTCATGAGCATATCGGAGGCAACAAAAAAACTGAGGCAAACATTATACGGGTACTACGAAGCTGAAGAAGCGGATAACATAGCCGATTGGGTTATGGAATCAATAACGGGTAAAAGTCGTTCGAACAGGAAGCTTTCTGAGGATGAAATATTACCGGATAGCTGCTACAGCCGTTTAGAGCAGTATACAGAAGAACTGATCCGGTACCGCCCGGTGCAATATGTGTTGAATGAAAGTTATTTCTATGGTCTGAAATTCAAGGTGGATGAACGAGTACTTATTCCCAGGCCGGAAACGGAAGAATTAACGGAGTGGTGTGTTCTTTTTTTCAAGGCAAAAGGTAATTTGCGGCCTGTGGTGCTTGATATTGGCACGGGAAGCGGCTGTATTGCCGTTTCGGTTAAGAGTGTGTTGAAAGATGCAACGGTTCTTGCCTTGGATATAGATCAGGAGGCGCTTGCTGTTGCTGCTCAGAATGCCGGTTTGCTGGGACAGGATGTTCGTTTTATCCGGGCGGATATACTGGGTGAAATAGTACCGGCAGATCTCCCGGTATTTGATTGTATTATAAGTAACCCGCCTTATATTACCATGCAGGAGCAGGACGGCATCGCACCAAATGTTTTGAATTATGAACCTCACAAGGCGCTTTTTGTCACGGACAATGATCCTTTACAATTTTATAAGGCGATAGAACGTTTTGCACGGATACATCTCGGAGAAGGTGGTATTGTGCTGTTGGAACTGCATGTTTATTTTGCCAGGGAAACAAAGCATTATTTTGAAGAAAAAGGATGGATTTGCACACTTAGAAAGGATTTACAGGGAAAAGAACGCATGTTACAATGCCGGAAAGAATAAAGAAATGACGGGAGCGCATTTCAAAATTTGGCATTTGAAGTTCGGTTTGCTACTTTTGCCATCCTCGAAAATTTGTTTCAATCATGAATGAACAGGTAGATAAAATAATCAGCCATTCGGAAAACCTGATGAAAAAGGCGCTCGGACATTTAGAGAGCGAATTACTTAAAATTCGTGCCGGTAAAGCTAATCCCCAAATGTTGGATGGAGTTATGGTTGAATACTACGGCGCACCAACGCCCATTAACCAGGTTGCTAACATAACGGTTACCGATGCCCGCACCTTAACATTACAACCGTGGGAGAAAACAATGATTGCCCAGATTGAGCGCGCGCTGATGCAAGCCAACCTGGGGGTAACACCGCAGAATGACGGTGTCGTGATCCGCTTATTCCTTCCGCCTTTAACAGAAGAGCGTCGTAAGGATCTTGTAAAGAGAGTGAATGCGGAAGGCGAAACAGGGAAAGTGGCTATCCGTAATATAAGGAGAGATACCATAGAGCAAATAAAAAAACTTCAGAAAGAGGGCCTGAGCGAAGATGCAGTGAAGGATGCAGAGGGCCGTGTACAGGCTATGACAGATAAGCATATCAGTCTTGTGGATCAGCATTGCAGGGATAAGGATAAGGAGATTATGACGATTTAGCGAGGGTGGGGGATTTTAGGACTATAGGGTTTTAGAATATTAGTATTGTGGGGATATTGGTGGGAATATATATTTGCTTGTGTGGAGGTAAAATGTTGCCTTTCCTTTGTATGGGAAAGGCGATTTTTGTTTAAGGGATTCGCTTTGATTGTCTTTTGCGACAATACTGGGAATGATTAAAGTGAATATACTAAAAGTATTGTTTTTTGAATTTTGGATTAAATAGTACTTTGAAATTTTTTGTATCCTTTGTCAACTCCGTGGCAAGACATTTGTAGTATATTATTTATTAAGTGAAAATCAAAACAGGAACTCATAATTTATTATTATTAGTTATAGTTTATTGCGGTGAACTTACAGTAAGGTATTTACTCTGATACCAAAATTTTATTACGGTTATTATGAAAATATTTTTGTTTTGAATTTTAGCTTAAATAACTGAATTTATTTCATTTTTTATGAAAAACATATTGTTGTTTCTTGTATCGTTTTTTTTATTGCAGGGTTGTTTTAAAAATCCTGTAACAGGCCGCCGGTCGCTTAACCTTGTTGATGACGGGACAATAAATAGTCTTTCGAACCAGCAATATTCCACCTTCCTGGCGCAGCATAAAGCAATATCCGGTACGGCAGACGCTCAAATGGTACAGAGGGTCGGCAATAAGATCGCTTCCGCAATTAATAGCTATTTCAACCAAAAGGGACAAAGTGATATATTGTCCGGGTACAAATGGGAATTCAATCTGGTGGCCTCTGATGAAGCTAATGCCTGGTGCATGCCCGGAGGGAAAGTAGTTGTTTATTCCGGTATACTTCCTTTTACGCAAACGGAGGCAGGACTTGCGGTGGTGATGGGGCACGAAATTGCACATGCCATAGCCAAGCATGGTAACGAGCGAATGAGCCAGGGACTGGTACAACAGCTGGGCGGTGTAGCTTTGTCGGTTGCTGTTGCAGATAAGCCGGCGGAAACAAGAGCTATTTATAATTCTGCTTATGGCGTGGTATCGAATGTGGGTGGTATATTACCTTTTTCGCGGAAGCATGAGCAGGAAGCGGATGAAATGGGGCTGATCTTTATGAGCATAGCAGGTTATAATCCTGCTGAGGCTATTTCTTTTTGGGAAAGGATGTCGCAGCAGAATAAAAATAAACCTATGGAAATATTAAGCACGCACCCCAGTGATGAAAAAAGAATTTCCAATTTAAAAGCTTTTTTACCGAAAGCGATGCCGTATTATAACAGCAATAAATCCTGAAATGAATTATCTTTTCCCTGAGGTTTCCCTGTTAAGAAAAGTGATCAGCTATATTGTACCCGTAACTATAGCTCATCGTTCCGGCAAACGGAACCCTTACCTGGAGATTATTTTATATCGTAATCAGTGGCAGCTGGCAACGGAAGACGCTTTATACTCCGACGGTTACCGTTACCTGCCTTTCCGGATGGCTTTCCGGAAAATCCCTTACCGGGAGCTGACTCAGGTTAAAGAATGTCTGGTATTGGGTGCAGGGCTGGGTAGTATCCCTTTGATACTTTTTAAAAAATACAGTTCTGATGCTACTTACACACTGGTTGAATACGATAATATTATTTTGGACTGGGCGGTTGCCAATCTTCATACGAACGGTATTGATGCGATTGATACGCATTGTATGGATGCCCGGGATTTTGTGGAAAATACCGACCGGCAATATGATCTTGTCTGCATTGATATTTTCAGTGGCAGGGAAGTGCCGGAGTCGTTTACAAAGTATTATTTTTTTCGCGACAGCAAGCAAATCCTCAAACCCGGAGGCATCTGGATCATGAATTATATAGTCAATGACGATAAAGAGTTTGCCAGATTCTTAGAGTATGTAAAGGCGCTTTTTCCTGAAGTGATGATCCTGCAAAAGGGCCCTAATAGGATTTTAATCAGCCATAATAACTAAGGGCTGCCCTGTAAGTTAGGACAGCCCTAAATTTTTTTACTTGTTGTGTTCTGGCGGATTTTTATCCAAGATAGGATTTTAATAATTTACACCGGTGTGTCGTACGGAGCTTAGTGATGGCTTTGTCTTTAATTTGTCTTACCCGTTCTCTCGTTAAGCCGAAACGTTCGCCGATATCTTCAAGAGAAACCGGATTTTCAGCATTGATTCCAAAATAGAGCATTTAAACATCTCTTTGCCGGTCTGTTAATGTATTGAGTGAGCGTTCTACTTCCAGTCGTAACGAATCGCTGTGTTCTATTTTCCGGTCGGCTTTTAAAGCGTTTGTATTTTCAAGTACATCAAGCAAGGTATTATCTTCTCCATCTATAAAAGGAGCATCCACGCTGATATGGCGCGCCGCAACACCTAATGTGGTTTCTACTTCTTCCAGCCCTATTTCCAGGAGGGAGGCCAGCTCTTCAGAAGAGGGCTCGCGCTCATATTCCTGTTCCAGCATGGAATATGCTTTACTGATTTTATTGGTCAGCCCCACTTTGTTAAGCGGCAGTCGTACAATGCGGCTTTGTTCTGCCAAAGCCTGGAGTATAGATTGTCTGATCCACCACACTGCGTAG
>JBEBVI010000369.1:0-4647 GCA_040392805.1 Taibaiella helva | reverse complement strand
TAAGCATCCCCTGCTGATGCTTTTCGGGAAGTATCCCGGGGGATCTTTAGCTTTAAGAAACGCCAAAGGCTGAAGCGGTACAGTTATGGTAGGTTTTATGCTGTTTTCATACTGAATATGGCGTTTAGTTCGTTACGTTTCTTTGCACCTTACGAGAAAAAATAAACACATATTTTTCACTTTTAACTTAATCACTAACTTTACCGCCTCAATAAATCAATGCCTTGCCACGAACTTAAATATTGCCCCAGGTGTAATACTGCTTTCGAATGCAAAGTGGGCAATGTTACTGAGTGCCAGTGCGATGGCTTCATTTTTAACGAAGCGGAAAGAGATTATATGTCGCAGGCTTATGATGACTGTTTATGCAGAAGATGCCTTTCGGAAATAAAACACGAAATAAGGGTTAATGAAGTCCACCGTACAATAAATAAAATTATATCTCCTCTTAATAAAAGATGAATTTAGAGCAACGTATCCAGGATTCGGAAACACGAATATTTAAAGCAGTATTCCCCAATAATACCAATCACTATGACACCTTATTCGGCGGTAGCGCCATGCAGTTAATGGATGAAGTAGCTTTTATTGCAGCTACGCGGTTTACACGTAAAAAAGTAGTAACCGTATCTTCCGATAAGATCGACTTTAAGAAACCGATTCCTGCAGGTACCATTATAGAGCTGATCGGCAGGGTAACCTATATCGGTTCTACCAGCCTCAAAGTGAAAGTAGATATCTATATTGAAGAGATGTATTGTGAAGGCCGGGAAAAAGCTATATCCGGCACTTTTACTTTTGTTGCGATAGATGAGCATAAGAGACCGGTAAAGATATCGTATTAGGCGGGCTATCATTACTGAGGCCGGGCCGGGATTGGTAAAAGAATAAGAATAGTATGATGATAAGCGCTCTTGCAGAACAAGATCTAAAAGGGAGCAGAGAGATACTTTCCCAGCCTGTACACAGCCTTGTGGAAGTATCAGCATGACAAGGTTGAATGATCCGCTATTCACACGCTCTTCCGCCTTTCTAACATAAAAAAGCGCGGTCTTTAAGAAAAAGGCATTTCTTTGTATCTCATTTTACAAAGTAAGTTTCATGTATCAACCTGAAGATGAATATCGCCTTGGCCAATGGGCTAAAGAGCTGTTGGAACAAATGGATCCGGAAGAGCCGGCTGCTGTAATAGAACGTTTGCGAAGCGTTATTCATTATAACGACTGGAAATATTATGTACAGGATAACCCTGTGCTGGCAGACGCAGAATACGACACCTTATTTAAGAAATTAAAAGACCTGGAGGCGACACATCCGGAATGGATCACCCCGGATTCCCCGACCCAGCGCGTCGCCTCAGGTATCAGCGAACAGTTTGTTACTGTACCTCACCTCGTACCCATGCTTAGCTTAGAAAACTCTTATAATGCGGAAGACCTGAAAGAATGGGACAGGCGCTGCCGGGAGGGGGCAAAAGAGCAACAGATTACTTATACCGTTGAGCCTAAGTATGATGGCGCTGGTATATCGCTTATCTATGAAAATGACCGGCTGGCCCGTGGCGCTACCCGTGGCGACGGCATTATGGGAGAGGACATTACAACCAATATACGGCAGATCAGGTCTATCCCTTTATCGGCCCCCTTCTCCGGGCAGCAGGTGCAATCCATTGAAATAAGGGGTGAAGTGATGATCCGTAAAGAGGTCTTTAAAAAATATAATGAACGCCGTATAACAGACGGGTTACCTCCCTTAGCGAATCCCAGGAATGCCGCATCCGGTACTTTACGTATGCTGGACCCCCGTGAGGTGGCGAAGCGCGGACTGAGCGCTATTTTGTATAATGTCAGCTATCATACCCTGCAGGAAGGGCAACAGGAACCGGAAGTGCTGCAGACGCACTATCAGACATTGGAGTGGTTGTATAGTATGGGCTTTAATGTGCCGGTCAAAAACATGAAGCTTTGCACTTCTATTGGAGAAGTAATTGATTATTGCCTGGAATTTGAACAGCAAAGAGATGAGCTGCCCTTTGAAGTGGATGGCATGGTGGTGAAAGTAAACGACCTGGAGATACAGGATCGTTTAGGCATGACTACACATCATCCCCGCTGGGCTATTGCTTATAAATTTAAAGCCCGCCAGGCCACTAGTAAGTTGCTCAGGGTAGAATTCCAAGTGGGCAGAACGGGAAATATTACCCCTGTTGCCAAAATAGAGCCGGTTCCGATCGGAGGTGTAATGGTAGGAAGCGTATCCTTATTTAACGAAGATGTCATCCGGCAGAAAGATCTGAAAATCGGCGATACGGTGTTGGTGGAGCGGGCCGGTGATGTTATACCGTATATAGTAAAACCTAACCCGGAGCTGCGGGACGGAACAGAGCAGGATATTATTTTTCCCAGGCATTGCCCCGTTTGTCATGAAGCCTTGTTTAAATCGGAAGGGGAAGCGGCATGGCGTTGTATCAGTGTACAATGTCCCGCACAGGTTGTGGAACGTATTATTCATTTTGCATCTAAAGATGCTATGGATATCCGCAGCTTAGGCGATTCTATTATCCGTAGGTTTTATGATCTGGGTATTGTAAAAGACGTTGCAGGTATTTATAAGATAAACTTTGAGCAGTTATACGGCCTGGAGAAATTCGGAGAAAAGTCCATCGACAATTTGCGGAACTCCATAGAAAAGTCGAAAAACCAGCCACTGAGCCGGTTGATATTTGCATTAGGCATCCGCTATGTAGGCGAAACGACAGCGAAAACACTGGCACACGCCGTTGGGGACCTGAAGGATCTGCAACACTGGACCGAAGAGCAATTGTGCACCTTAGAAGATGTTGGCCCAAAAGTGGCGGGCTCTGTCCATCAGTTTTTTCAGAACCACGAAAATATACACTTAATAGATGAGCTCCGGGATTTAGGACTTAATCTGAAGAGCCAATACCAGGGAGGAGCAAAGCATGGCGAAGGCTCATGGACCGGTAAGACCTTTTTGTTTACAGGCACTTTATCTCACTTTAAGCGCAATGAAGCAGAGGCAATGGTAGAAGAGCGTGGAGGAAAAATATTAAGTGGCGTAAGCAGTAAACTGAACTTTTTGATTGTAGGGGAAGACGCTGGCTCTAAATTGGAAAAAGCAAAAAAACTGGGAACCGTACAGATATTATCGGAGAAAGCTTTTGAGGAAATGTTGCAGAAAAGCTAAGTATTATAAATCTATAAATGGTTTATTTAGATTTGTTGTCTATAATTCCTACTACTATGGCATTAAGTGATTTAGGCAGATATATTGGCCCTCTTAGTGACACTAACGAAATAATTCCCCCAGTTGGCGTCATGTCGACCGGATCAAAAGTTACGGAACGCAGTGGAGTTTCTTTTGTGGGGTGGAGATATTCCCCGAGCAAAGGAGCGCCTCTGTCACAGCCCGTTCGAAAAGTTTAGGATAGGCGGGGAGATGTCTCCACTCCGCTATCGCTACCGTCGACATGACGTGAAAGCATGGGCTCTGGATACGAAAAAACATAATAATCCAGAATTTATAAACCGGGAAGTTATTTTGACACTGTTACTTACGGATTTTGGTTTTAAATTCCTGTTGGGAAATGAACCGTATAAAGATTTGCTTATAGGCTTGTAGAGGACCTTTTTGCTACCCGGGAGCGTTCCGGTAAGTGTCATCATCCACCTGACTGAGGATGGAAAATGCCTGACTGCCTGTCTTACAAATAGCTTAACTTTACACCCGGAAATATCGCACATAGTGATGATATCCCACTTCATGTCATTCACAAATAAATACTTAACCGGGAATAAAGAAAAGATGGGCGGATCAGATATTCCTTCCTTTATTTCTTTTTCACTCTTATATAAATAAGGATAAATATTAATGCCATCAATAGCAAAGCCTTCTAAAAAGAAAACGCTTAAAACAAGAACAGATCCCACCCGGGACGCCATAGTTATCCAGGGCGCCCGGATGCATAACCTGAAAAATATTACGGTAGCTATCCCCAGGAATAAATTTGTAGTCGTGACAGGTGTGTCCGGTTCCGGCAAGTCTTCGCTGACCATGGATACCCTGTTTGCCGAAGGGCAGCGCCGGTATGCGGAAAGCCTTAGCGCTTATGCCCGGCAGTTCCTGATGCGTATGGATAAACCAGATGTGGATTTTATTAAAGGTATTTGCCCGGCCATTGCTATTGAGCAGAAAGTGACAACGCGTACTCCCCGCTCAACCGTCGGATCGATGACCGAGCTGCAGGACTACCTGCGCTTATTATATGCGCGTATTGGCAAAACTTTTTCGCCCGTATCCGGTAAGGAAGTGAAAAAAGATGATGTTACGGATGTGGTCGACTTTATAAAAAATCTTCCGGAGGATACAAAAGTGCAGGTCATGGTAGCCTTCCGTACACTTAGCGGACGTAATGTGTCGGAAGAAATGAACGTATTGCTGCAGAAAGGTTTTTCAAGAATTTACGTTGTGGCTGGTAAAGGAAAGCCTGGCGAGATGTTACGTATAGAAGATGTACTGGATGGAACATCACCCGGGCCTTCCGCCCGGTCAAAAGTGTACTTGCTGATCGATCGTATTGTGACTAAGGCAGAGTGGGAAGAAGATGACCTGCACCGGGTGGCAGAT
>JBEBVI010000368.1:0-4648 GCA_040392805.1 Taibaiella helva | reverse complement strand
TTGTCATAGCTTTTGGTATCAAATATACATATTATCAGAACACAACAGCCCTGGGGTTTTACGGGGTTTTGATGTGTGCTTTTTGACCACTTTTACACAATCAATCGTTTTAATCAAATTTAAAATTTTGACATTATGAAATTAAAAGATTTACTCATTGTACCATTGATATTTGTTTCCTTTGTTCAATCCTTTGCCCAGGATGTATCACTCGAATGGGTACATGGGATAGGCGGGCCAAGCAATTTGGATGTTGGTAATGCTATTACTACAGATGCACAGGGTAACGTATATGTTGCCGGAAACTTTGGTGATACCGTTGATTTTGACCCTGGCACTGGAATAACAAAATTAGGATCTTTTACCTCTGCTGCCGGAAACTCGGAGGGCTTTGTAGCTAAATATGATACAGATGGCAACCTACTATGGGCTAAGCAAACGCATACCACAAGTACAAGCGGTCCTGGCCCTTATCAAAACACCTACCCGAATTCCATTGCTTTAGATAACCAGGGTAATATTTTGTTATCAGGTACATGTCTATCAGGTACTACAGATTTTGATCCCGGAACCGGGGTCGCAGAATTCAAAGCGGATAAGGCACATTGTACTTTTGTGTGGAAACTGGATAATGACGGTAACTTTATATGGGTAAAACAATTAGGAGGAATGGGCGAAAAAGGCGCTTTAGCTATTGACAAAGCAAATAATGTTTACGTCACAGGTTATTTTCAGCAGACTGCAGACTTTAACCCGGGTACGGCTGTGCACAATATGACTCCCAAATCTGCAATAGGATACGACTATTTCCTTTGCAAGCTGGATAGCAGTGGAAATTTTCAATGGGCAATCCAGCAACCAGGTATACATACAACTAAGGAACAAAAATGCGGTTTAGTACTTAATGCGTCTGGTGACATCTTTTTAGCGGGAACGTTTATAGGAATTGCAGAGAATTTTGACCCCGGATCGAATAGGGTAATACTTTCGTCAGGAGGAGTTGAAACCAGTCCCCAAACATTTATTTCCAAATGGGATTCATCGGGTGTATTTCAATGGGTTAAAACCTTTCAAAATGAGACAGACACTTTCATCAGATATGTACTGGGGGCAGACACTGTTAAGTGGGCATCTGCGACTGGGACAGATAATAGCTTTAGAGCGATTTATATTGACGATGGGAATATTATCATTGCCGGGTTATATCAAACTTTTGGTTTTTTGCGCCCTGACTTTGACCCCGGTACGGGTAATTTTAGTTTTCCAATTCATGTTGATTCTATATATGGATTATCAAAGAGTAGTACGGGTAGAATAAGTTTCAATCCGAAACGCGCATACGGTTCTTATATTATAAAGCTCAATGATTCTGGAGAGCTTATCTGGGCTAAAGAATTATTTGATGATAGTACTCGTTTTGGGCAGGTGGAGCATAATTGTATCAGGACTGATTATTCCGGTAATATATATACCGCAGGCTATTTTACTAGTGGTAAGATTGATTTTGATCCGGGTGCTGGCATAGCAGATACTTTCTACTTGAGAGCGGTAGGCCTTTCTGGTATACCCTTTATTTTGAAATTGAGCAGGGCTGGCAACTTTACCTGGGCAAAGCAATTTGCAGGTGACGCGGGGCTAAATATGGTGAACGGTATGCGTATAGGACAAACAGGAAGTGTGTATACAGTCGGAAGCTATAGTAACATCATGGATGTAGACCCGGGTCCTGATACAGAATTATTAATTCCTTATGGCTCGTCCAGAGATATTTTCATTCACAAAATGAGCTGTACGGACACTACAGGTAACCAGGTGTTAAAAGACTCTGCCATTTGCAGATATTTTTATGGCGATAGTATATATACCCAAAGTGGTACCTATACTTACTACCAACTACAGGAATCAGGTTGTCGCAGTACCATTACTTTGGAGTTAACCATAAAGCCATTAGAGGTTAGTGTCAATATTGACCAGAATGTACTTGGAACAAGTGGTTCTTATTCACATTACCAATGGTATTTTAATGGTAACCCTATACCCGGGGCAACAGACAATACTTATACGGTAACAGAAAACGGGGAATACTATGTAGTGGTAACAGATGAAAATGGTTGCACAGGTACATCGGAAGTATATATTGTAAATAACCTTGCGATTGATAGTCATTCTGTACTTAATGAAATGCTTATCTACCCCAATCCTAATGACGGTTTGTTATTTGTAAAGGCAAAACGACCTTTGCATAATGCGCAGTTCCGGTTAGTTAATATCCTGGGGCAATCCTTAATAACCCAAAGCCGATTAAATGGTGTTGATTTCGTTTTTGATATTTCTAACCAGCCTAAGGGTATATTTTTTGCAGAGATAGAGGAGGGTGGAAATATATTAAGGGTTAAATTAATAAAGGAATAGCAACGTATTTGTAGGTACGCGCCTTGTAGGTACTCGAGGCGCGTACCTACAAGGCGCGTACCTACATTATGGTAATAGGAAATTTTTCTAATTCTGTAAACGGATTATTCTGATGAGATACATACTATGGTCCATTTGGGTTATACTATTATTTTCCCCGGTATATCTGAACGCCCAATATGGCAATGTATGGATGTTCAACGATAAAGGAGGTCTTGACTTTAGTACCGCCCCTCCCAAACCGGTAAGCTCAGCTATTACAGCCGGTTGGGAAGCTTCTGCAACCATGTGTGATGCACAGGGGAATCTGCTCTTCTATACCGATGGCTTATATATATGGGACAAAAACCATAACCTGATGCCGAATGGCAGTACTTTAGTATCGTTGACACCGCCTCAAAATGGAATGGTCACCCAAAGCTCCAGCCAGGGCGCTTTGATCGTACCCGTTCCGGGGCAGAGGAATAAATACTATATTTTTTCCCTGACCAATAGAGAACTGAATACTGACATGGGCAAGTTGTATTACAGTGTAGTAGATATGGAGCTGAATAATGGATTAGGTGATGTAGTTCCTTCTCAAAAAGAAATCTTTGTAGCCTCCGGGTTTACCGAACATATGTCCGGTATAAGCGCTAACCATTGTAATGTATGGGTTGTTACTATATCTCAAAATACCCATAAACTAAATGCTTTTGAAGTAACAGAAACAGGTGTTAATCCCATACCCGTACAGTCTGACCTGTTGCCCGACAATCAATACAACATTTATTTTGGCCGTATCACCTTTTCGCCTGATGGCAAAAAGCTTCTGGTAGCCAGAGGAAGTATGGGATTGTATCATTTTGATATAGAAACAGGTAAGGCTACAGGCTGGCTTACTCTGGCGCGTATTGACCTTAGCGGCTATTACTATGTAGGCGACTTTTCTCCTGATAATACTAAAGCCTATATTATGGAGTCTTTTGGCTCAGGCAAGAATATTTTTCAGTTTGATTTGAGCCAGGCAAGCGATGCAGATATTTTAAACTCAAAAACCTACATGGCATCTGCCGTAAATGGCTCTTTAAAACTTGGCCCTGATGGTAAGATATATATACGGGGTGGTGAGCGGAATAACAGAAACATAAGTGTAATTGAATTCCCAGATTTAGCAGGGACAGCTTGTCAGTTCAGCCCAAACAGTATAGAGCTGTTACCTTCGACAGGTGGTGCTGCCTTATGTTTGCCTAATGCCACTATTCCTGTAATCTATAAAGATACGTTCATTACCAGTCAAAAACAGGTTGCGGATTGCAATTCTGATGCACCGGTTATATTGAGCCATACTGTACCTAACAGCTGGGATATACGTTGGGAGAATGGTAGCGCCGATAGTGTTCGTAGCGTAACGGAGGAAGGCGCTTACTGGAAAAGCTACTATACACCTCCATGTAATTATCATATTGACACCATTCATGTATTCGTCCCCCGGGTCGATCTTTCCGTAAACCCTCAGGATACTACTATCCGATATGGCGACAGTATTATGCTTCAGGCTACCGGGGCAGAAATGTATAGGTGGCTGCCATCGTCCGGACTGGATCATACAACCATTGCCAGTCCCTGGGCAAAACCGTCACGTACTGTCCGCTATACGGTTTACGGATCTAACCAGTATGGTTGCCAGGATTCGGGTTCTGTACTAATTAATGTAGACTATAATATACCTTACCTGGTGCCTAATGCCTTTTCACCTAATGGAGATGGTTTCAATGATATATTCAGAGTAGAAGGCCTGCCTTTGCAGTTATTGGGAGCATTCAAAATATTTAATCGCTGGGGCCAATGCGTATTTCAGGCATCTGGCCCGAAAGAAGGTTGGGACGGAATGATCAACGGTCGTCCTGCGGCGGCGGATACTTATTATTACCTGATACGCTTAACTTATCCAGACGGTAGTATAGAGTCAATTAAGGGGGATGTGGTGTTGTTAAGATAAATAACAAATTATCGGCATTCCGGAATGATTGTCAGGGATTATCTTGTCTGTACCCTTTCCCCTTCTTCCGTTTTCTTCCTTCCTTATACTCGTATCAAAGTACCTTGCCGGTGTGTCAATACACATTGCCCTCGTATCAATATACGTTGTCGTCACATCAATGCAAAGCATCGTTGCCCGGGTATGATCCATCGTTACACCAATGCAAAGCATCGTTGCCCGGGTATGATCCATCGTTACACCAATGCAAAGCAT
>JBEBVI010000367.1:0-4649 GCA_040392805.1 Taibaiella helva | reverse complement strand
ATTATGCTTTCGGGCTATTGATATTGCCGGGTATATAAAATAACAACGGTTATATATTCAACCTGATTGATATCAGGGTTCCCTACTATAATCGTTCCACTCTTATCAGAGGCTGATAATAAAGATTCAGAGCACACCCTGGCGCCGTAGCAGGAATTGCACTTCCCCATTTTGGGGAAATACCAAGATCGTATCAATTGTAGAGGAGAACAGGTCGTTGAGGTTCCCGAAACGGCTTTTCTAATATATGAGCAAAATTAAGTGTGCTCGATTCGGAGGCGGTTATAAAGTGTTTTACGATCAATTCCCAGGTACCGGGCCGCTTTGGTCTTATTGTAATTTGTGACCTTAAGTGCTTCCTCTATTTCCTTTAATGTAATATTACGGGGCTTTTTATATTGCATGAAAGCGGAAATTTCATTTGCATTTATATTCTTCAGACGCTCTTCTTCAAAATGTACAATTTCAACAGGTAAATGTGCTATGCTTATCGCGGCTTCATCCGGGCAAAGCAGGCAGGCCCTCCTGATCACATTTTTTAATTCTCTGATATTGCCCGGCCAATTATAACGTAACAAAGCAAATAAGGTCGTGGCATCCTTGGGGCTTCTAACTTTTTTACCCAGTTCAATATTTGTCTCCGCAACAAACTGGTCTATAAAAATCGGCAGGTCGTCCGGTCGCATTTTTAATGGCGGTACGGCGATCTCAAACTCATTAAGCCTGTGGTACAAGTCTTCCCGGAATTTTCCTGCTTTAACAGCAGCAGCCAGATTTTCATTGGAAGCAACAATTATCCTGGTTTGCACACTTATGTCCTCTGTTCCGCCTATCCTTCTGATTTTTCTTTCCTGGATAGCACGAAGCAAATAACCCTGAACTTCATAATCGAGATTACCTATTTCATCCAGGAAAAGCGTACCATTATTCGCCAGCTCAAACGCCCCGATTTTTTTTGTAACAGCACCCGTAAAGCTCCCCTTCTCATGTCCGAAAAGCTCGCTTAGAGCCAGCTCTTTAGATAAACAGCCACAGTCAACCGCAATATAAGGAGCCGAAGGATCTTTTAAACTTGCCACTCTGTATGCTACAGCTTCTTTACCTGTACCGGTTTCACCGTAAATAATCACGCTAAAACAAGTAGGGCCTACCAGATCAATCTGGCTATACATATTCCTTGCTACCAGGCTAATACCTTTTACATATTTCCTTTCCGAAAAAATTATCCTTTGGTTCACAGTTTTCCTTACTACCGGCTCCATCTTCATCAATGGCTTATTATTCTTCAGCTGGGCAAGCGTTTCGCTTAATTGCTCTAAAGGAAACGGACGGTTAAAACAGCTATATACACCTTCTCTCACCAGGCTCATTGCAGTATGCAATTGTATATTGTCACTGATTATTATTATTGCCGCATCATTGGCCGATTGGCGCAGGTAGTGGACCACTTCCAAGGGGCCGGATTTACTCAGTAATGGCAGGCAACAGATCAAAACATCAAAAATATCCTGCTTTAGCTTTGTCACAGCGTCTTCCAGCAATTCACATTCTGTAGTTTCTATTAAAGCCTCATTGAGCTTTCTACTTAAGAAACTCCGGTAATTGTAGTCATTGCTGATCGTTAATACTCTCATAATCGGTTAAGGCTTTTTTAAGGGGTAATGTGCGCATATTAATTATTAATAAAGATTAAGAAAAGACCAAGGCTCGCAAGGAACTTATGATAAAAAACGCATTTGTTAAAATATTACTAAGCCGTTATGGGAGAATAACAAAATACGCAAAACTATGTTCAGGTTGAATTAAACAGAAGGGTGTTAAATATTGTATATAACAAGGCAAGCATCAGGTATCCGGATTTAAAATCCTCAAAAATGATGAAGCGGAAATCCTTCCTGTTGTATTGCATGGATAAATCATCAAAGAAATACCTGGCCGGATATAAACACAACAGCCTGGCATTGAAAACAAAATGAATCATCAATCTATCAGCCGGAAGATAATGCCTCAGGTATAAAGCTGAAGAATAAGATGGGCCGTTAAAAGCAGTTGAAAACTATTTCCGTCCAATTTATACAAGATTATTTCATCAAGTATAACATATCAGGATTACGGTTTGAATTATGGATTTGGCTACAATTCCACATCCGGATTCCCCGATTCGGGGAATAACAAGGAGCTTTCATGATCACCCCTATCTTCCGAAAGCAAGCATGAGGTAGTTATTCCGGTATAAAGTGTTGTTTTGGAACATAGTTTGCAAATAATTATTAAAATGACTGCCGACTGTTCTCATTACAAGCAGGAAAGAAAAGCTCATTTATAACATACACTAATTTCTAAATTTTAAATTACAATAACATGCAAAAAGAAAATCAAATTGAAGTATTGAACGATTTAATCCGGATCAATAACGACCGTATTGAAGGATACAGAAAAGCAACGGAACAGATTCAGGGAGAACATGAAAACCTTATTCCCGTCTTCAGCAAACTACAAGCTGAAAGCCAGTCGAATATACAGGATCTTAAAACCGAAGTGCTTCGTTTAGGTGGTTCTCCTGACGATAGTACTACAACCGGAGGCAAGATCTATCGTGCCTGGATGGATGTAAAAGCCACGTTTGGCGGCGACAACCCCAAAAGCATATTAGCCTCCTGCGAAGGTGGTGAAGATGCTGCTAAACGCGCCTACAGCAATGCTGTAGAATCGGGTGACCTGGGTGATTCCCGTCCTGTGGTTATGAAGCAAAAAGACACCCAAATGTTGTCGCATAATGAAATAAAGATGCTTCGTGATCAATATAAAAGCTGATCGATGTGCCGGATCCGGTTACGCTTGCCTACCTACCATTGGTTAGGGAAATCAGGTAAGTTTGTGCATCAATCGGACATATGTCAAACCTGGAAGGACTTCGGGACCATCCAGGTTTTTTAATTTTTAACATTACATGCTCACCCTTATCCGGTACCCTGTAGTAAATATTGTTTTCCTGCTTCCGTTGCCCAATTGTAGAAAATCACCATTTTGGGTATATTCACCTGTGTATCTTCATCAACCCGGGTTCTGATGTTACTGAAAATCAATACCACATGCTGCTGGTACGATTTTGGTAACCGTAGTAGTAAGCTAAATTATTTTTTAAATTTTAAATCAAACTTACTATGGCACAGCAAACCAGAAGAGGCTACAACCACCCGGGCAAGTCAAATAACCGGGGCAATGAGAACCGGGGCTACAATGAGCAAAATTATCATGGCAGGCCTTATGAGCAAAACCAAAGAGCTTATGAACAAAACCGTAATAACCGGGACGACTGGGACGATTACCAGGACGAATATAACAATAGCTACCGTCCACGTAATAGCTATGATGATGGCTATAATGAACAAAATAGCTATGAAGGCAATTATAACCAGTTTGCAGAGAGCTATGATGACGATTATGATCATTTTGATGATTATAATGACGACGATAGATACGATAACTACTCGGAAGACCGGAATCATAACAGGAATATGCGTAGTGAACGCAATGGCCAGCGCAACCGGGATTATAACTCCAACTATGGCAACAATCAAAACCAAGGGAGCAGGAACCAAAGTAATGCTCCCTTTACCGGCAACACCCCAGGAGGAAGGCACAACTATTTAAGAGACGAAAATACCCGTGGTCAGCAAAGCCACAATGATTATAGAAACAACCGTGAGCAGCGGGATTGGAGGAATTATCAGGGACAACAAAGCTACGATGACAACTACCAACGTTCTAACCGCCGTCATTCAGGAGACCGCAGCGCCACTTTCAATAATTCAGATAACTTCAGGGGTAGCCGTCGCCGCGGGGGATATGGCAGCAGGTATGATCAATAATTCAGCCTGGAAGTTTTCACTATCAAACAAAGAATCAAAATGAATAACGAAAATCAAATCAATAAAGGCAAATCCGAAGATCAGGGCGATACATCCATTATGGATAGCTCACCACTGAGGAAATTTTTCGTCGATGGATTAAAGGATATGCTGTGGGCGGAGAAAGCTATTATTCCGGGGTTACAGAAGCTTCAGAAAGTCAGTAGCTGCGAGCAGCTGACAGATGCTTTTGAAGACCACGAATTCCAGACTCAAAAGCATATTGCCCGCCTCGAGAAAATATTTCAAATGCTGGGTGAAAAACCCGAGCCTAAGAAATGTAAAGCTATGGAGGGCATTTTAAAAGAAGTGGATGAAATAGTAGATGCAACTCCGGAAGCCTCTGCAACGCGCGATGCCATTGCTATTATTGCTGCTCAAAAGGTAGAACATTATGAGATAGCAAGCTACGGCGGGTTAGTGGCATTGAGCCGTACACTTAACCTGAACAGAGCCGCCGACCTGTTGCAAAAAACGCTGGATGAAGAAGAGCACACCGATTTTCTCCTTACAGATATTGCCGAAAGCCATATCAATTTTGAGGCTGAGCAGGAAGAGGAACCGGTCCCGGAAAACAGCTAAGTGTTAAACCATATTTCAGTACAGCAATACTATAATCGCCTAATCATTCTGAATGTTGCGATAAAGCACAGTTGGCTCAATCTCCATTAAGCCTGCTCTGTTCCGATATATAGCTTTCTATGAGATAGATGAAGACTTGGATCGTTTCAGGTATAA
>JBEBVI010000366.1:0-4649 GCA_040392805.1 Taibaiella helva | reverse complement strand
AGAACGAAAGATTGGGAGCGAAATCATCAATATGCATACCCCGGCTCAGGTAATATTCCACAAATGTAAAACCGTTGGAAAGAGTAAACGCCAGCTGGGAAATCGGGTTAGCACCGGCTTCTGCAATGTGATAGCCTGAAATGGAAACGGAATAAAAGTTACGGACACCGTTGTTGATAAAATATTGCTGCACATCGCCCATTACTCTCAGGGAAAATTCGGTAGAAAATATACAGGTGTTTTGCGCCTGGTCTTCTTTAAGGATATCGGCCTGCACGGTACCTCTCACGGCCTTTAATGTTTTTTCCTTAATAGATGCATACACATCCGGGGGAAGCACCATATCTCCGGTGACACCAAGTAGCATTAATCCTAAACCGTTATTACCATCCGGCAGTTCACCCTGTTCGCTTTCTGCTTTCTTGCCACTGCCTACCGCGGCACTGTAGTATGGACGGGGTTGTCCCTTTTCCTTGAACAGGGTATCTATACGTGCTTCCACTTCTTCCTCCAACCCATTTTCTTTAATATACAGCTCACACTGCTGGTCGATGGCGGCATTCATAAAGAAAGCCGTAATAGTAGGCGCCGGTCCGTTTATCGTCATGGAAACGGAGGTTTTGGGATCTGCAAGGTTGAAACCGCTATATAGCTTTTTAGCATCGTCAAGCGTTGGCACACTTACGCCGGAATTACCTATTTTACCATAAATATCCGGGCGGTAATCCGGGTCTTGCCCATACAGGGTAACACTGTCGAAAGCCGTGCTTAAGCGGGCAGCCGGCAGTCCCTTACTTACATAGTGAAAACGCTTGTTTGTCCGCTCCGGGCCACCTTCGCCGGCAAACATACGGGTCGGGTCTTCTCCTTCTCTTTTAAAAGGATAGATACCGGCTGCATAAGGAAATTCTCCGGGGAAATTTTCGGTTAATGCCCAATGAAGTATTTCGCCCCAGGCTTCATAATGAGGCACTGCCACTTTGGGCACTTTGGTATGCGCCAGGGACTCGGTGTAAGTTTTAATTTTTATCTCTTTATCCCTTACTTTAAATATATAGAACTCGTCCTGGTAATGACGTTTTTTACTTTCCCAGTTCTGAAGCAGCAACAGGTTCTTAGGATCAATTTCCAGGCTCACTTTCTGGTATACCTCCTGCAACTCCTTAATCAGCCTGTCTTTATCTTCTATTGTACTGTTTTCAAGTGTTTCAATAGTTTTGTGTATGCCAAATAATTTTTGTGCAATTTCCGATTGCTCTTTTGCCTTTTTATCATAAGAGCGGTTATTTTCGGCTATTTCACTTAAATACCGTGTTCTTGCCGGCGGAATAATAAATATTTTTTCACTAAGCTCATTGCCGGGCTGAAAGCCGGATTGAAGATCAGCGCCTGTCCTGGCCACTATAATATCCATTAAAGCCCGGTACAAAGTATTGGTGCCCGGATCGTTAAACTGTGAAGCAATAGAGCCGTACACCGGCATGCTATCCACATCTTTATCAAAAAGCTTATGATTACGCTGGTATTGCTTTTTCACATCACGCAACGCATCCATAGCGCCACGCTTGTCAAATTTATTGACGGCCACTATGTCCGCAAAGTCAAGCATATCTATCTTCTCCAGCTGTGTAGCCGCGCCATATTCCGGTGTCATTACGTACATGCTCATATCGCAGTAATCGGTAATCTGCGTATCACTCTGGCCAATACCCGATGTTTCCAGTATGACCAGGTCGTATTGAGCTGCTTTCAGGATATTTACGGCATCCTTGATGTATTTGGATACAGCAAGATTACTTTGCCGCGTAGCCATAGAACGCATGTATACCCGCTCATTGCGAATGGCATTCATACGTATACGGTCTCCCAGCAGGGCCCCGCCCGTTTTTCTTTTAGAAGGGTCAACTGAAATAATACCGATTGTTTTATCCTTAAAGTCGAGCAGGAAGCGGCGTACAATTTCATCAACCAACGAACTCTTTCCCGAGCCCCCGGTACCTGTAATACCCAATACCGGAGTTGTGCTTTTTTCAGCCATTGCCGATATTTTTTTCAACATCGCCTGAGTTTCCGGCAGGTCATAGAAATTTTCCGCCGCAGAAATCAATACCCCGATATCTCTCGGGCTTTTATCTCTTATATGGCCGGCTTCACCGTTGAGCCGGTTACCGGTCGGGAAATCACTTTTTTGCAGCAAATCAACAATCATCCCTTCCAGCCCCATTGCCCTACCATCATCGGGAGAATATATCCTGGTAATCCCATATCCATGCAGCTCTTCGATCTCGGAAGGAAGTATAACACCTCCACCACCCGCAAAAATGCGTATATGGCTGCAATTACGCTCTTTCAGCAGGTCATACATATATTTCAGATATTCCACATGTCCGCCCTGGTACGACGTCATGGCTATGGCATTGGCATCTTCCTGTATAGCACAATCCACTACCTCCTG
Organism: Taibaiella helva; assembly: GCA_040392805.1. GTDB lineage: Bacteria > Bacteroidota > Bacteroidia > Chitinophagales > Chitinophagaceae > Taibaiella > Taibaiella helvus_B. Next base: position 2,194 of record JBEBVI010000366.1, on the reverse strand, counting down.
TACACTGCGGTCATGTCCCAGGTGAATTACTTCAGCGCCATTGGCCTGCATTATCCGACGCATTATATTAATAGCAGCATCATGGCCATCGAAAAGGGAAGCAGCAGTAACAATTCGTATCTTATTGACAGGAGTATATGACATTTTTCTTACTTTATTTATTATCCTAATTGCCTGCGAAATTAACCTTTTTAGGTTAAGGAAGAAGAAATGTCCCGTCAAAAGTTCACCCTGTTACGTAGCCGCCATAAAACAGGGTAAGTCAAAAATCAAAACAGGATAAGTATAATCGATATAATATAAAATCGATATAATATGATATAATATAATAAGCCTTATGTATTCACTATTCATTTATTCACCGCAAATTCACATCGACCTAAAGTAGGCTATTAAAACCGGGATAACTTCAGCACTCAGGTAACATCCACATTGCTGTAATGACTCTATGGCTTTTTGCAGCTCTTCCGGTTCCGCTCCCTTCAGGATATAGCCATCTGCCCCGCTACAAAACATTTTGACCATACTTTCTTCATCCGTATGAACAGTATGCACAAGAATTTTTACAGAGGGAAATTTCTGTTTTATCTTCTCTGTAGTTGTAAAACCGTCCATTACAGGCATATTAATATCGAGCATGCAGATATCAGGCAGACTGGTGCCCGCTTCCAGCAGTTCAAAACCCTCACGGCCGTCTGTAGCCTGGAATAAAATTTCTATTCCCATATCAGCAAGAAGGAAACATATCTTTTCCCTGAGCGGGGAATAGTCATCTATAACAGCAACTGATATTTTTTTCATTTCCGGGATGTTTTACATAGTCAATAAAAAAAGAAATATAATCATACGCAGGGAATGGAAAGATCTTCCAGAAAGATGCATAATACAGTGTGGAAACCAGTGAGGGTACGGGCTAAAGCAGATACCGGGATACTCCGCCTGTTAGTATGTCCTAAGGAATTAAGACGGTAATACGAAAAATAAGCAGGTAAGATGCAGGTTTTCACAGTGTCCATATAAAACAGTTTGATAAGTTTAGAGACACTGAACAAAAAAAGCGCAGGTCTCTACTTAACCGTCCTGAGGTACTGGTATACCCGACTACGAATAAGCGAGCGCCCACGCCATTTGACGTGAACGTTCTTACTTATCGTCTCGTAGTCATAAAAATTACCAGTTTTCAGGACGAGACTTAAAGCAGTAACGCTTCAAGAAATTTTTACCCGGCAAATATAGCCAATATAAATTATAAAGAATATCCTTGCACAACGGGAATCACCGAACTGTATATACGGAAGTTGAGCAGATATAAGAAGTCAATATAACAGCATCAGAAAAGCCTGCATTTTTCATTACTTTTATTGACTGATGCATATAGAATATTAACCAATGACCATTAAGAGTTATCCGGCAATTTTCAAAACTGCTTTTCTTCTGTCCTTCGTCCTTAGCACAATTGGTTACAGGAATGCAGGCGGGCAGGAACATGGAATCCCGCTCCGTATTGCACTACCTCTGCCAGCGTATGCATTTGAGCCGAAAGACACTATACTTATCATGTCATGGATAAGAAAGGGCGTTAATATACAGGATCAACACCCGGACAGTGCAAAGCAGCTGTTCGGACAGGCATTACGGCTGAGCAATCGTTATGGCTTTCCTGACGGTGCTGCAATGGCCCTTCTCTATATGGGACGGCTGGAGTCATACAAAGGACGCCCCTCCGAAGGTCTTGCTCTCTTCCGTACAGCGCTCTACCACGCACAGGTATTGATCTATTACAAATACCTGAAGTCAGAATGCTACAATAACCTGGGGTATAACCATTTCTTCCTGGGCGACTATAAGAGCGCTTCTATGTATTTCGACAGCGCCCTGCACGAGGCGGAGCAGCTTACCCAACGCCAAAGGAACAAGCAGTTGGTTATTGCCTATAATAATTTCAGCGCTATATATGTACGATTAAAGCAACCAGAGCTCGCCTTATATTATCTTGACAAAGCCGAGCCCTTAGCACGTCAGGCTGAATTAACACACGGTATCGCCCAGACACTATGCAATAAAGGACAGTCGTATGCCAGCCTAAACCGCCTGCCCGAAGCCAGGACCTGTTATCTGGAAGGTCTGAAGCTGGCTGAACAGCATAATTTTATTGAGTTAGGACAGGCGCTGAACAATAGCATGGGTGAGCTGC
>JBEBVI010000365.1:0-4656 GCA_040392805.1 Taibaiella helva | reverse complement strand
CAAGCATAAATGTCTTAAATTCTTTCATGTTTATAATTTTATCTGGCTAATTTTTTATTGTTATGTAGCAAAAGTATAAAGTTAGATTAAACTAACAAAATAATTTTTGATATTCTTTTTAAAAACAGAGGTATGACCTTGTAGACATTGTCCGGAAGTATTTTTTCTCGCAAAGGGGCAACGGAGTGCAACGAGGCAATCCCGGGGAGTAATATTGAAGAATGAACCGAAAAGGGAAAGGGCTGAAAAATCAGAAGCAATCTCTAAGTACTCCAGCACTCCATGCAGATCGCTTAGGATTGTTCTTTGTCTTCCGTCCGAGCCTGTCCTGAACCTTGTAGAAGGAGGAGTGGCAAAATGAGCCTGAGTAAGAGCGTGGCAAAGTTTTCAAATTCCAAACGGAATAACGAAGAGCCTATTTTATATTATCCGCCCGATTTTTTAGGTGTCACGCCATATCTCTTCTTAAAAGCTTTACTGAAATGCTGAACAGAAGAATAACCTATGGATAAAGCGATATCACTTATGGATTTCTCTTTTTTTGCAATCTCGGTTACGGATATTTCAAGCCGTTTGTCAGCAAGATAGCCAAATACGGTAGTCCCAAACATTTCTTTAAAACCGTTTTTCAACTTGAATGTATTGATACCTGCCAGGCGGGATAGTTCTGTAAGAGACGGCGGATTACTGATGTGCTCCAGCAAATATTCCCGTGCGAATAATATTCTCTCTTTATCGTATTCCGTCTTTACTATTTTATTACCGGAGGATTGATGTCTGTGGTATGCATCCGCTTGTAGTACCAACAATTCCAAACATTTTGAAAGCAAAAACATTTTCCTGATCCCTCCTTCATAAGGACAGCATCTTATACTTTCAATGGTATGCAGCAGGTTTCCATCTATATACAGGTTGTCGGGGGATAAAGTGCAGGGCTTGCCCTGGGTTATTAAAGCGCCAAATTGCTGCAGTACTTCATTGGAATCTTTAGTCAATTCAATAAACTTTTCTACCCTGAACTGTACCATAAATGTAATCAACATGGAGTCGTGGTTCTTAATGAACCCGCAGCTTTGCGGCGCATAGAATATATTGTGCTGATAATTCCCCAGAGTAAAATCTTTCCCATACACGGCGACATCGGTAGTGGCTTTGCCACGCAGGTTGAAATAGAGTGTCACCAGGTCCAGGTCGGCCTTCCATTCAAAGCCGGTATCTTTTCTCAGCTTCCACTCTGAATAACCTATTCGTATTCCGTCAAACCAGCAACTTTGCGCCCGTACATCCATTTCGGGTGTAGAGAAACTGATATCTTTTTCCGTCAAACCCTCAGCATAAAACCCTTCTTCCATCAGGCTGTTTGAAAATAGCAGCTCGGGGTTGTCTGTATATATAATTGTTTTTTCTTCCATTGAATGCGATTGTCCTGGATCAACGTAAAATTATCTTTTCCAAATTTATTAATTCAAAACGGGATCATATAAAATCCCTGTGGTATAAAAAGTATTCCTTCAAAGATAAAGCAAGGTAAAGCACGTTAGTGATTTTTGTAGCGAATAAATAAAACGGGAAATGAAAGCAATCATTATTGGAAGCGGAATAGCCGGATTGATGTCAGCACGCATCTTTGCCAATTTTAATTATGAGGTTGTCATTATAGAACGTGATGAGCTTCCGCAAGACCCTCAGACAAGGCCTGGCACGCCACAGGCGTATCATCCTCATCACCTTACTCCCAGAGGCAGGATGATTTTAGAATCCCTGTTTCCCGGATTAAATGAAGCATTGTTAAAGAATGGAGCACATAACAGTCTGGGGAAAGAAATCTTATTTTACTATCCATTTGGAAATATCAGTTTGAAGACGCCAACAAACGATGCTGCCTGTAGCAGATCGCTATTAGAGTGGCAGATCCGTCAATATGTTCAGCAAATGGATAATGTTCATCTTATTCTCCGGACAAAGGTCACCGACCTTAAAGTGGATAACGCAAACAATAGAATATATGGTGTGGAGGGCAGGGGAGAGGACGGCTCTTTGTTGGATATGGAGGCGAATATGGTTGTTTTTGCAGCGGGATACTATTCCCGTTTGAGCGATTGGCTGAAAGGCTATGGCTACGATATACCGCAGCCGGAGATTTTAACTACAAAATTAGGGTATAGTACCCGTCATTATTCTGTTGCCGGTGCTTCTGCGCTGACATGGGATACATTGCATATTGAAGCCCTTAAAGGCAGCGATTGGCCCACTTGTGTGGTTTCTTTTAAGGAAAACGAGGTGATGGAAGTAATACTTGGAAATATCGGAGGCACGTACCCGCCAACAGATGAAGAAGCCTTTGAAAGAATATTGAAGGAGCTCGACAACCCTGTACTAAATGGTATCTTGCAAAACGCTGTTCCGTTAGATGTACCAAGGGGCTACCGGATGCCTGAAGTATATTGCCGGCATTTTGATAAAATGCCTGATTTCCCTTCCGGGCTGTTAGTGATGGGTGATGCCTTATGTAATTTTGATCCCATTCATGGCACAGGTATCACCGTTGCGGCTATACAGGCAGAGCTGTTACAAAAAAAAATTATAGAAAACCAGAAGCAACCTATCCCGGGATTTGAGGTGAACTATCTGGAAAATGCGCAACATGCTATTGAACCTGCATGGTGGATAAATGCCGTATCTGATTTTGGTAATGAAGCCGTACAGCATATTTATACTAAACCTTTGAAGGGAATAAGGTTCGCAAAAATTTTTATTGACCAGGTAATTACTTTCGCAACAAAGGCCAGCCAGATTCAGTTACTTGGCTTAGTATGGTTGGTAAAAACATCATTTCTTTCACCTCATGAATTGATTAACAAAACAATCTTTGATCTACTCCGCTCAGCGGGTTTTGCAGGGAAATTGGAAGAACTTATCAATAAGGGAGCTATATCCGACCCTGAAACATGGGATCAAGGTAGGTGTCCGGATATCCCTTTCTTTGAAGACTCGTTATTTATGCCTAAAGAAATACTGCAACAATAGTTCATAAGCGGCTGGAAAGTAGTAGCTATATGGTTCAATTTATCCCATTCATCGCAGTTTTTTAGCCATACTTCCCACATCAGGAATATTATCAGGAGAAATTATGTTCTTTTGTATCAGAAATATTCAGGTGTGACCAGAAAAAATACATTAATAGGCCTGCAAATTATTTTGGGTATTGCATTTCTGCTTCAACCCATCATTCTGCCTGTGAAACCCGATGATATGGACCGTGTTTTCTTTTCAAAAGAAATCCTGAAAAATATTGCAGCCAATGCCCTGATTATTGCTTTTTTTTATTTCAATTATTTTTTCCTGATACCTAAATTTTATTTCAGTAAAAAATACGTGAGCTACTTTCTGAGCGTTTTTGTTTGCTTCCTGGGTGTCTTACTGGTCGCGTCTACACTTACTTCCCGATTACCCTCTTCAAGAACCGGGAGGCCGCATCGCCCGCCAGCTGCATATAAAGCACATCAACCGCCTGTCTCGTTGCCACATACAGGTATTTCGGAACCGCCACATTCTGAACTTGGCAGAAAACCTCCGCCACATCATCGTTCGGCCATTTCCCGATTCCGTTTTTTCTTTACCGAGAACGATCAAACGTTTTTTCTCTTTGGTGCAATCGTTCTTTTTTCATTGTTGTTGAGAGTAAGTAACCGATATTATAAAACAGAAAATGCCAAGCAGGAAGCCGAAATCAATTATTTGCTGGCACAAATAAATCCACATTTTTTATTCAACGCACTTAACAGCATTTATACACTTACGATAAAAGAAAAAGCCCATAATTCATCAACAAGCTTATTGAAACGGTCTGGATTGTTGCGGTATGTGTTTACTGAAACCAACAATAATATTGTTCCGTTAGAGAAAGAAATGGCTTGCATCAGCGATTTTATTGATTTGCAGAAGCTGCGTTTGAATGAAAATGTACAATTAAATTATACATTCAGCGGAAATTTCTACGGCAAGCAAATTGCCCCGATGTTGCTGATGCCTTTTGTGGAAAATGCATTTAAACACGGAGTAAGCACCGATGAACGTTCGGAGATCAATATTAAAATTGATGTTGCAAACGATAGTTTGAAAGTGGAAGTAAGCAACAGCAAAGTTGCCGTAAATAATGAGGGAATAGGTAAATCAGGCTTAGGAATTGCAAACGCGCGCAATCGCTTACAGTTACTCTATCCCGATAAGCATCATTTGCGCATTGCTGACGATGAGCATTTGTTTACCGTAATCCTTAAAATCTTTTTCTGATGCTGAAAGCCGTTGCTATAGATGATGAGCCGCTTCCGTTGGTGCTGTTGCAGGAATTTTGCTCACAAACGGATTTTATTTTACTGGAAAGAACATTTACCAATATCGGTGAAGTACAGAAATACCTTAGGAAATTTTCTGTTGATTTGTTGTTCCTGGACATTCAAATGCCTAAAATTTCGGGGATTGAATTGTATAAATCCATCGAGCAGGAAGCTATGGTTATTTTCACTACGGCCCATAGCCAATATGCTATTGACGGCTTTAATCTTAATGCTGTTGACTATTTGCTAAAGCCCTTTTCGTTCGAACGCTTTTTGGTTGCGGTAAGCAAAGCAAACGACTTCTATAATTATCAGCACA
>JBEBVI010000364.1:0-4667 GCA_040392805.1 Taibaiella helva | reverse complement strand
TCACTGTAGATTCCTTATCGGCGGGAACTTTTCTTACCGATCGGGACCATATTTGTGCCGGTCAGGAAATCATTTTTTATCCACGTGCAGACAGTACGGCATTAGGGCTACAATGGCGATTTGGTGATGGTGTGGAGATGGCTTCGGGAAATAAAGCAACAATACAACATGCTTATGAAACAAGCGGTGTGATGCCGGTAACAATGACTACACATTTCCGTGCCTGTCCGGATACTTCTTTTACCGATACAGTCTATGTTTATGCTTTACCCAAAATTGATCTGGGGTCAGATACAGGTCTTTGCCCGGATGGCCCGTCCATCCTTCTGCGCAACTTACACCATCTAAAGGATGATCACTACCAGGTATGGAATACAGGTGATACTACGGAGAGTATTGAAGTGGTGCACCCAGGCAGATACAGCCTGACCGTCATTAATGAACGATCAGGCTGCCGTACGACCGAAACAGTAGTCATAAAAAAGGACTGTTTTATGGATGTCCCCAATGCATTTACACCTAACGGTGACGGCTGGAATGATTATTTTTTTCCACGGCTGTTGTTATCAGGGCGTATAACCAGTTTTAAAATGCAGGTATTTAACCGCTGGGGACAGCTTTTGTTTGAAACATTAAATATTGACGGTCGTGGCTGGGATGGAAAATATAATAGTATAGACCAGGCTGCCGGCGTATATATATACAGGATACAGGTAATGCCAGGTAATGGCCCTGTACAAACCTACCAGGGTAATGTCACTTTGGTTAGGTAACATTCTTTGTTACCCGGTTTTAAATTTTTTGAGATCGAAGACCAGGTACACGGATGTGCCCTTATCCTGTTCTATCTTCATTTTTCCATTCAACACTTTTACCCTGCTTTGCAGATTGTTCAGCCCTATTCCCTGTTTGTGGTCTGCATAGTCCGGCATGTTGGCTCCGATCCCATTGTCATCTACAGTAACTTCCAGCTCATCTTCCCGGATGGTTAATTGTACCAGCGCCTGGGTAGCGCCTGCATGTTTGACTATATTTTGCAGCAGCTCCTGTATAATACGATAAATATTGAGCTGGAACTCGTGAGTGAGCGTAGGGAGCATCCCGACAGACAAAAAAGTTATATCCGGTTCTGCCGTTTTACTTATCTTCTTACAGTAATTATCAATAGTGGCAATAAGCCCTTCCTGTACCAGCATTTGCGGCAACAGGTTATGAGCGGTAGACCGTAACTCATCAATGCTCATATCCAGTTGCCTGATGGTATCCTGGAAAGCTGCGGATTCTTTATTGTCCTCGTAATATTGGGGCAGTGCGCTGAAATTGATTTTAATCATGGAAAGCCTGCTTACAATACCATCGTGCAGCTCCATAGCCATCCGGGCTCTTTCTTTCTCCTCGCCGGCCAGGGTTGCTCTCAGCTCGTTCATGGCAGCTTTGTGTTGTTTACGCCATAACAGGCCGGTTAATATCATGATAGAAAAAAGAGCAGCGCCGCCCCACAGGTATTGTTTTTTTCTTTGGCGTTCCATTTGCAGTTGCTTTTCTACCAGCTCTCTGTCTTTTTGAGCCAGGTGATATTTTGCATTGACGGCTGCAATGCGGCCTGTATTTTCTTTACCACGCAAACTGTCCCTAATGGTAATATAGGAAGATTTATATTGATAAGCTTTAGGATAGTCTCCCATTCGGGCATAGACAATCCCCAATTGCCCGGATATTGAGGCCATATCATCCATAAAGTTATTTGCCTTGGCCAGCCGTAGCCCGGAGTAAAGGTATTCTTCGGCTTTTTTGTAGTCTTTACATTTTGCGTAGTTAGAGCCCAGAATGTAAAAAGCTGAAATTTTTTGCGCAATTAAAGGGTTTTCGTTTGCTTTCTCTAAAGCCATTTTACTATAGGGCATCGCTTCAGCAGGTTTCCCTTCTTCCATTAATATTACCGCCATTGTATAAGCCCCATAAAATTGGTAATCAATCCTGAATTTGGGCGACAGGTATTGAGCCTGATCCAAGACCTTCAGAGCGTAGTATTTGGCTTTTTTGTATTGTTTCTGTTCGTAAAACAGTGTGGCGGTATTGTGGATGACGCCTGTATACAGGGCAGAGTCATTATAGATTTGGGCTAATTGCGCAGCCTGGTTAAAGTAATGTATGGCCTTCGTTCTGTCCTGTATTTTGGCCGAGATACCGCCTAAGGCCACATAACTGGTTACGAGGAAAGCATAGTTATTCCTGTTGACAGGCCGGTATTGATCAATGAGCGAAAGGTAAATAGTGGTTGCCGAGTCGTAGCGGTCCAACTCCCAATAGGCCCAACCAAGGGCATAATTCATTCTTGTATAAAGATCCTTTTGCAGCGAATCGGACAGGTTATTGAATAATGGCCTGGCCACGTTGAAAGTGCGGATAATTTCATCAGGTTGATAAGTTGACTTATAAAAGTGGAGCAGGCAGTTGTAGAGATCCTGTAATTCAGCATTTTTACCGGCTAACAGGGGTGAGGCAACAACCCGCCTTAAATAAGAAATGCCATCGTTGAAATAGCGGTTGGCCGTTTCGAAATCTTCCTTTTGCTGAAAGCAAATGCCCAGGTTGTTATATGCACTTGCCACACCTTTAGGATAGGGAATATGCTTACTCATACTTAAGGCTTCCCGATATAAGGCGATAGCGCTGTCCGGATGGAGAGCTGCCTGTTTTTGCGCCGTGTCAAAAAGAGCTTTGACTTCTTCTACGGTTGCCGTTTGTATAACTGGTGATTCCGTATTTTTTTTAGCAGGTAAGGGCATGCTTATTTTTACTTCCTGTTTGGATTGGCAGGATATCAGCACACAGAGTCCCAAAATATACCAGCTTTTACCCATAAAACATCTCAAGAAAAATATTTTTTTGGATATAAAGGTAAGAACAAAGTGCTCTATTGCAAAACAGAGCATTTGCCTGTAGCTTAAGCGTAAAGAGATCATACATCAACAGATGATCGGTAATGGGCAGCAGGATGACTACAGGTCTCCCTCTATAATGATATTCTGTAGCTTATAAAGGCTGTAGCAGAAGAAACAGAATTGCCCAATACCGATAGCGACCGACGTGCCGAGTGGCAGGCCGAGGCTGTCTAAAAACTATAGTTTTTTCTTTTTATAAACTTATTTTGCTCCGCAAGAGAGAAGTTCACACAAAGCGAACGAAGAAAACTACGAAACAAAGATGGATATTAAACATTTTACGTAGTGGTTTTTGTAACCTTTGTTTCTTTGTGTGGAATGATACGCTTTTAGACAGTCTCTTTACACCCGGCGCCGATGATATTAATGATTACTTTTTTCCTGGTAATTTTTGTTACTCCGGTGAGAACTTGCCCCCGGTATGTCAATTACAGAATTGATCGCTATTGAATTAATCCCAATTGAATGGCCTTTCGTACCAGGCCTGCTGCATTTTTTACACTAAACTTAAAGAAAAGGCTTACCCTGTGATTTTCTACCGTGCTTTGGCTCAGGTTAAGAATATGGGCGATTTCGGCACTTGTTTTTTCGTCAGCTATAAATTCCAATACCTGGCGTTCTCTTTTGGAGAGCGTAGGCATACTGCGGGGGTTATGCGCATCTACCAGCTCAAATGCCATCTTTTCCCGGAGCGCAATATCGATATACTGCTGCCCTCTCATCACGGTTTCAATAGCTTCTATTAAAGTACGCGTGGTGGCGCTTTTCAACAGGTAACCCTTAACGCCGTTCCGAAACATATTCCGTACATGGAAGGTCTGGTCCATATTGGTTAATGCTATAATGGCAACATCCGGGTAGTTCTGAGAAATAATAGCCGCCAGCTCATCACCCTGTTTATCGGGAAGCTGAATATCCAGTAATAAAACATCGGGTGTATTGCTCTTTATGTTTTTTAACAGCTCATGGCCGTTGTAAGCAACAAAGCATAGCTCGACCAAAGGATGATCTTTCAGGATCATTGAAATACCATTAGTTACGATTACATGATCATCGGCAATGCTTACTTTTATTTTCATCATCAATATATTTTAGTTGTCGTATTTATTTAAAGAATGGTCAGGCATAGTGTTTTCCGTATTGATTTCAATTTCTACAGTTGTACCATTCCCGTTTTCCGAGTGGATACGGAAGCTTCCTTTTAGCTTTTCTATACTGTCCTTAATACTGGATAAGCCCATTCCGTTATGATATATTGCAATTGCTGTATTCATGCCTGTTCCGTTGTCTTCTATGGTAATCGACAGGATCTTGTCGAACTGGGTAAGTTGTACTAACAGGTAATTTGCTTTTGCATGCTTTACTACATTCTGAACCAACTCCTGTACCGTACGGTAGATCAACAACTCTATATTATTGTCCAGCTCCCCGATATAGCCCAGGTACTGGTAGTTGATCCGGATACCCGTTGCCTTTTGTATATCATTGCAATAAACGCGTATTGCTTCTGCCAGGCCCAGGCGTAATAATAGCTCCGGCATCAGGTGGTGGGCAGTGTTGCGTACTTCCATCAGGGTATGGTCTAACAAATGCAGGGCGCCATCATAATCCTGTTCCCGGCTGCTTAAATCGCTGGTATCATTGTCCCGGATATTTCCGAGCCACATTTTTAAAGTAGAAAGATTTCCGCCTATATTATCATGCAGCTCTTTGGCCAGCCGG
>JBEBVI010000363.1:0-4670 GCA_040392805.1 Taibaiella helva | reverse complement strand
GATGGTAACGAATTAAGCAGTTTAGACGGAACCGATATACAACATGCTTATGAACGTTCCGGTATGCTTGAAGTAACGCTGACTAAGCAATTCCGGGCCTGTCCCGGTGCTTCTTTCACTGATACGGTTTATGTATATCCTTTACCTGAAGTTTATTTAGGAACGGACACGCATCTTTGCCTGAACGGAGCGCCTGTTATTTTAAAAAACCGGTTAGACATGCCGGCAGAAGTTTACCATACTGTGTGGAATACCGGCGATACTACCGAAACCCTGAATGTAGTGCGCCCGGGAACTTACAGTCTTACCGTACAGACAGAGCCTTTAGGCTGTAGTGCTACGGAAACCGTTACGGTACGAAAAGATTGCTATATGGACATTCCCAATGCCTTTACGCCTGACGGTGACGGCATAAATGACTACTTCTTTCCCCGTCAGCTATTATCCCGCAGTGTTGCGGTATTTAAAATGCAGATATTTAATCGCTGGGGACAATTAATGTTTGAAACCCATAGTATGGAAGGCCGGGGCTGGGATGGTAAATATAATGGCAAAGAGCAACAGGCCGGCGTATATCCATACCTGATAATAGCTACATTACGCAATGGGCAGACAGAGACCTATACCGGAAATCTCACCCTGATCAGGTAGATTATTAATTGTTCACTTAAAAAGCCCGAATTGGTAATTCGGTTGGTTTCCCGGTATTGAAGTTGTTTAGACTTTTAAGATTCAGGATTAATCCCAGAGGGATTATATGTTTATAGCAATTTTTAAATAACAAACGTTTGACCCGAAGGGGTCGTATTTGGAAGTTGATGACCGTATTGCTACAAAATGGCTTATTGTATCTTTTAAGCTTCGCTCCCAACTGAATAAGTTTATCGGCAAACAATTGGATGGAATCTTGAATAAACCGGAGGATAGCATTCGTTTTTTTGATGAACTCAGAGCCGAAATGATAGAGAAAGGCCTGACACAGGAAAAACTTGACGAAATACTGCGTGATGAATAGAGCTTCTGGCAGATAGATTTTATAAAATCTTTATTTCCCTACTATTGCAACAACACACAGCCACACCTTCATACAGCTACTATAGGCACTCTTGTCATTCTGAAAAAAACCTAAATACCTCATATAAAAAACAGGACAGATGCTTTCAGCGTGAAAATAGGAATGTGAAGAGCTATTACCCCTGTTTATAATACCCTAGCTCTATAGCATTTTTTACCAGCCCTGCCGTATTCTTAGCGCCTAATTTATACAGCAGGCTAATACGATGCTTATCTACTGTTCTTACGGATATAAAGAGCTTTTCTGCAATTTGCTGGGCTGTATATTCTTCAACAATGAGCTGGAGCACTTCTAATTCTCTGCTGGTTAATACCGGGGAAACTACGTTATTCTTTTTAAATGCATAAAGATTCTGCACAATTTGCGTCTGTAGGGCAGGCTCTATAAATTCGTTACCTTCATAGACAGTAGTAATAGCTTCTTGTAATAAACGCAGTGTTGTTGTTTTGAGCAGGTATCCTTTACAGCCGGCTTTCATCATTATCTTTATGTAGGCAGGAGCATCATAGCTGGTAAGCGCAAGCATCTTAACTGTAGGATAGATTTGGCGGATGGTTTCCGCAAGCCGGTCGCCCTGGGTATCCGAGAGTTTTATATCAATCAGAAGAATATCCGGTAATGCTTTTTCAAATCCGGCCAACAGCTCTTCTCCGGTATTATATGTTTGCGTTACTTTTATTTTATCGCCGATTTCTTTCAGCATATTTACCAGGCCGCTAATTACCAACGGCTGGTCGTCTATAATTGCAACATCTATGGGCATTGTTGTAATATAAGTAAAAAATCAAAAGTCAAAATTTTAAAAGTGGTTGTGCCTTTGATACCACTTAGCCGGATTGCTTCAGTAGTCCCTTTGTACTGATTTCTATGTACACGCTGGTACCTTTGTCTGCTACGGAACTGATTTGGAAATCGCCATTCAAAGATACTATTCTGGAACGGATTTTAGTGAGCCCCCAATGCTCGTGCCGGTTGGTATTGTCCAGGAGTGATGTGTCAAAACCCTTACCGTTATCCTCCACAGTTAAAGAAAAATAGTCCCCCAAAGCATCTAGTTGTACCAGGATGTGGTTGCAGCCGGAATACTTAAAAGCATTCTGTACCAGTTCCTGTACGATACGATAAAACATGAGCTGGTATTCCTGTGCAAATTCGGGTATGTCACCTTGTGCGATCAGTGTAACTTCAATACCTTCTTTCAGTTTAGCACAGAAATATTGCAATGCGCCAACCAGCCCTTCTTTAAGCAGGAGCTCCGGCATTAGTTGATGAGCAGAGCGTCTGAGCTCTGCTGTGGCATCATCAAACTGTTTTACGGTTTTATGTAGCGTTTCTTTAAGATTACTTTCCGGCATGTGTATCTGTAAAGTATCCAGGTTAACTTTTACTGTAGAGAAGCTCACCATAACACCATCATGTAAGGCGTCTGCTATCCTGCTTCGTTCGGCTTCTTCCCCCTTCATAACGGCTTTCAGGGTATTAATTTCTCTTTCCTTTTCTTTGGTTTTCCGTTTTTGAACGGCCACGCGGGTAAAAGCTATAAAAACAATCACAGCAATAACCAGGATAGAAGCAATTCCGGCTATCCAGTAATTCCGTTTTTCAACAGATTTTTGTTGTTCCATCAGGAGCTTGTCTTTTTCATGCAGACGGTATTGTGCTTCAAGAGCGTTTACATTTTGTGCTATTTTTTCATTGGTTAAACTATCTTTCAGCATTGTATGCTTTTCCAGGAAAAGCAAGGCTTCGTCAGGCTGCTGTAGTTTAGCCGATACTCTGTAAAGCATCTTATATATTTCCGATTTCTGTTCGTACAATTGATGTTTATGAGCGAATTGCAAACCTTCCAGTAGTATCGCTTTAGCTTTTGGGTACTCCTCCCGTTGGAAATAGACGTTACCGGCGAGCATATAATAGATATTCCTGGTCGCTATGCTGAGATCTGGAGTATGAACTAATTCTGAAAGTATCTGCAGGCTTTCATAGGCACTTTTAATGTCTTTGCGGTATAGGTCATTATAACACTTGCGTACATGTATATTATATTGCAGGTAAGGACTGTTTTTTGTGTTGCTGATAATAAGCGCTTTTTTTATAGCACCTGCGGCTTCCGTTGCTTGTCCTAAGCGTTCATACAGTACAGACTGATTAAGAAGGGCAATAACCATTGCACGGATGTCGTCATTAGACTTTGCTATTTGATAGGCTTTATCTAAGTATTGAATAGCAGCACTCTTGTCTGAAATGACTTCAGTGAAATTGACGTATGCGGCTACTGTTGTTCCGGTTGAATAGCTTTTACTATCCGCAAGCCTTATTGCGGCCAGCAGGTTTTCTACAGCCAGAGGTTTATTACCTAAGAGTAAATAAGAGGTTCCGATAATATAGTAAAGATCAGGGATCAGTTTATGTGTTTCCGTACCTTTCCTGGATAGGGGCAAAGTTGCCTCTGCCTTTCTAATGGCATCATAGTATCTGCCGGAAAACATAAGAACAGTACTGGCAGCTACATTACTTCTGACGATACCGTATTGAAAATTGAGCTCGGTACTTCTTTGGGCGATATACTCCATTAACCTGAGGCAGCTGTCACTATCATTGGGCTTATCAGTCAGATAGACGTAGTCAAGGAATGTCTTTTGTATGGATGCCGTATCTCTTAGCTCAATAGAATAGGGCCAGGTGTTGATAGTAACTAGCTCGTTAGGGCTTACCTGTCCCCAGCTGTCGCATAGGTATAGACAAAGAATGCATATTTCAATTATTGCAATTGTAAATTTTTGTATGTTAGTCACTTGTCGCAATTCTTTTTCTGTTTTTGAATTAAAGTACCAGGTAGTAAAAATACCTATTTTTAAATAAACGGGTATTTTCATTTGCCTGTAGATTTTTAAATGGAATTATTTTCGCTCTACATATCAGATGTGCAGGTTATTGAGTCTGTATAAATAATACTTCTCTAATCTTATGTATTTTCTAAGGTAGCTTAAATATTAATTAATACTTTAAAACAATCAGAATTATGTTGAAACTTTTACGAAACACGGTAATTGTACTGACTGTTATTTGCCTGGCAATGTATAGCTATGCACAAAATGATAACTATGCTTTACCTCAGAATAAGGTATGGGTATTTGGGGATAAAGCCGGTATTAACTTCAATGGCGCTACCCCTACCGCAATTAAAACCGGTATTATAAGTTTGGAAGCGTCTTCAAGTATAGCTGATGCAAACGGGCAATTGCTGTTTTACACGAATGGCAGTACGGTATGGAATAAAAACGGGACAATAATGCCCAATGGCATTATTCTTGTCAGCAGCAATAGTACAGTGGAAGGGCACCCAACCTACACAACTGCTCAGGGCGCTTTGATAACATCTTTCCCGGGTAGCAGTCATTTGTTTTACCTTTTTACCAATGTCAATGGAGCATTGAAATATTCGGTAATAGACATGAATCTGGATAATGGCTTGGGAGATATAATTGACACATTAAAAGGTATAGATATCCGATCCGGCTTAACGGAATCAATGACTGCAGTGCCTGGTAATGATTGTAATATCTGGCTTATGGTACGTTCTAGTGCTGCCAAT
>JBEBVI010000362.1:0-4675 GCA_040392805.1 Taibaiella helva | reverse complement strand
TCTACCCTGAGCACAGCCGAAGGGGTCGGCATGACGGTATTTACTTCGGCACAGCTCAGTACAAGTGAGGAAGTTATTTTGACTATTATATTAATACTTTGCCGTCCTAAAATCTTATCGTCTTCATATCCTAACGTCCCGATATCCTCCTTCGCATCCCATCATCTTCGTTTAAAATATAGTCTTTCGTATCTACTTCAATGTACAAAGAGGTGCCTTTGTCTTTGATGGAATGGATATCTATGGTACCTTTCAGTGCCTGTATCCGTTCCTTTATGTTTTTCAGGCCCAGGCCTTTTGTGGTGTTCTGGTGCTGCAGGTAATCCCAGCTGATCCCGTCATCTTCAATGGTAATATTGAGCAGGTTGTCGTCGTGGCTTAGCTGTACGATCACATGTTTGGCTTTGGCGTGTTTAAATATATTCTGCAACAGCTCCTGTACAATCCGGAAGACGGAAAGCTCCATCTCCGTCCGGAACCGGGGCATCTCTACAAACTGCTGAAAGCTGATTTTCATCTGGGAGCTTTGTTCGAGGTCTTTACAAAAATAATAGAGTGCTTCTGTCAGCCCGCCTTCGAGCAGGGTATCCGGCAATAAGTTGTGGGCTGCCTTCCGTAGCTCGCCGGTGGCGGCATCCAGTCGCCGGATGATCTTGTTAAAATCCTCGGCATTATCTAAGCTGGTATGTTTTTCCGGGAGCACGCTCAGGTTCATCTTGATCGCAGAAAATAAAACCACGATACCGTCATGCAATTCCCGGGAGAGCCGGCTCCGCTCCGCTTCCTCTCCCTTTAGCCGGGCGTATAGCAGGTTCAGCTCATTCTGGTGCTCAAGGTTGGCGATCCGTTCTTTTTTCAATTTGTTTTTCTGCTGGTTCGACTTATACAGGGAAAGCAGCAGGCCGCCAAAGGATACAGCAGACAGCACACTGATGATCAGCCACAGGTTTTTACGCCGCAGATTATTTTCCTGCTCCGCTACCAGCAATTTTTGCTTATTCAGCTTGCTTTCATTTTCAGCCACCCGGAATTTTGCTTCCACTGCGGCCAGGGCGCTGGCATTGGCCTTACCTCTTAGTGAATCCTGGATAGCCGCATATTTTCGCATATACCTGTAAGCTTCGGGGTAATTACCCAGCCCTTCGTTGATCTCGGCAAGGTAGTTATAGGCGTTGCTGATATCGCTATATCTTCCGGTTTGCTCTGATAACCTTAATGCTTCCTGTACATAAGGTTCAGCCTCTATATACTTTTTTAAAGTGAGCAGGTTGTACCCCAGGCTGTAGGAAGCGGTAATGATACCCCCCTCGGCACCCAGATTTTTTGCTACCTGGTAACCCTTTCGTGCATAAGGCAGCCCCTCCTCTGCCCGACTCAACCGGATCAGGGCAGAAGTAAGAAACGAAGAAATGGAAGGAATGTAAAAATCCTTTTTCAATTGCTCTGCTTCTGCTAAAGCGATCTTC
The DNA here is from genome assembly GCA_040392805.1 of Taibaiella helva. GTDB lineage: Bacteria > Bacteroidota > Bacteroidia > Chitinophagales > Chitinophagaceae > Taibaiella > Taibaiella helvus_B. The sequence goes on along the minus strand of JBEBVI010000362.1, from coordinate 3,209 downwards.
CCATAATATACTGTGCTGTCATAGGATTTATCCTGCAGAAATGCCAACGCTTTGTTGGTGCGGCAAACCATCGATAATACAGGATTCATTCCCGGATGAGCCGCTAACAACTGCTCGGCCCGATCAATATATTCAAAAGCTGTAGACATGAGGTCGGACTCGATGGCAACCGTGGCGAGACCGTTGTATACAGCAGCTATCAGCGTAATATGCGTACTGTCTTTTTCAGAAAGTAATTTTAAAACATTCTGATAATGTTGTGCGGCCTCATTGCGGCTGCCTTTATCTGCATAAGCATTGGCAACATGATGTTCAATGCGTGCGATCAAGGGAGTGAACTCTGACGACAATCCTGGTAAATAATGTTTCAGTTGCTGATAGGTTCTGAACGAAGCCACATTATCCCCTTTCAAGCTACTATATTCCATCAGCGCATCAAAAACGGATACGATAGCCGACGTATCCCGAAGCCCGATCACCATATCTTGAGCCAACCGAGCAGCCTGTATCGCTCGTGTATAATCCTGTTTGGAACGCCAGTACTTACTTAGCCCATATTGTGCTTGGGCATAACCACTCAGGAAATTATGATGATGTGCAGAGTCTACGGCCTGACTAAAATAGATATAACTGCTATCGTTACTTTCTTCCAACAATTGCCAGGCTTTATGAATTTTGGCCATAATTTCTGCAGAATCCTGTGGAGACACCTCTTTTCTACTCACAAATTCCACACTCCCCTGTCCCCACAAGGAAACAGGAAAAAGTAAACATAGTAAGAATTTCAGCCCCACTTTCATAATGCAATGCTATGAAATCTCTATTAATAATGACCGGATATCAACTACGTAATTTAGACAAATTACGTAGTACAAAAATCTTCGTTAACATTCCGAACAATTATTTTTGATTTAGCTATTCACCTAGCAGCCTTATCACTGCACTTAGAAAATGGCGAAACAGGGAAAAATATAGCTACTAATATTAATTACTGTTAACTCGCATATGCAATGAAACAAAAGCAATTTTAACTTCTTTATCTTAATTACTTTTTCAATTCATCTTTTTATGAAAAATCTACTACATCTTGTTGCTTTATTCTCATCCGTAATTATATCTATACTTATAAGTGAACGTACATATGCGCAGGCTCAAGTTTTTGAGTGGGCCAAGAGTATAGGCCCCGTATCTCCATACGGTATTAACGGCAATGCACTTACTACAGATTCGAAAGGCAACGTTTATATCACCGGTAGTTTCATGGGCACTGTAGATTTTGATCCGGGACCAGGTGTAACTAATGTCACCGCTGGCAGTACAGATGCTTATATTTCAAAATTCAACGCAGCCGGTGAATTAATATGGGTTAAAACATTTCATGGGCTATCTGGAAATGCAATTATGGATATCGCTGTAGATGCAACCGGAAATATCTATACGACAGGTTATTTCTGTGATATGTTCGGCGGTGACATTGACTTTGACCCCGGACCAGGTACTGCATATCTTCAAACCACTTTTATAGATCCTTTTGTATGCAAATTGGATTCCAGCGGAGGATTTGTATGGGTATCGCATTTTGCGGGAGCAGACTTTGCCTTTAACTCCGGACAGTCACTGGTTGTAGACGATAATGCTGTTTATGTAACTGGCAATATTAGTGGGATAGTGGATTTTGATCCCGGACCGGGTACATATATGGTAACTACAAGCATATTTGATTACACTACTTTTATAGTTAGGCTAGATGCAAAAAAAGGCGGCTTAGACTGGATGAAATATGTGGAGGGCACTAATCTTGGCAACAAGGTAAGATATGACCCTTCGGAAGATGCTGTTTACGTCTTAGGATATTTTAAAGGAACGCTGGACTTCGATACTGATTCTGCTTCAACTTTCAATATGACTGCTCAGGGAGAAGCAGCAACTTTTGTACTACGGCTAAATACTGCTGGATCGTTTGTATGGGCAAAGCAAATAGGAGGAGCATCTCTGTCTTCTGCTAATACTTGTTATGGTGCGGACTTAGCTATAAAGGATGGAGCTTTATTTATTACCGGGAGTTTTAGTGGCATAGTGGATCTTGATCCTAATTCGGGAATAGTTACAATTTCTTCTAATAAAGCGGCTTGTTTCATTATGAGCTTGGATACTGCCGGTACATTTATATGGGGAAAGCAAATAGGAGGAGAGGAAGATAATAGAGGCAGCGCATTGACTTTGGACGGATATGGGAATATTTATATTATCGGATCCTTTTCCGGAACCATTGATTTTGATCCGGACTTAACAGACTCCTTCAATCTTACAGCGGTCAATACAGGATATTCTCCTGCAATATTCATATTAAAACTTAATCCTGAAGGTAAGTTTATATGGGCTGGTCAAACAGGTCAAACAAATGAATACAATGTCCTAAATGATATTGCCGTTGATCCTTCCGGCAATATATATTCGGGAGGAAACTATATGGGTACCTGTGATTTTGATCCGGGAAATGGTGTCCATAATCTCACTCCTATCGGGGACGTGGCGTGCTTTATTCTGAAGCTTAGTTGCAACGACACCAGCTCCTCAATCCTTACAACAAAAAGTTGCGAAGATTATGTGCTTAATGGGATAGTATATAATAGTAGCGGTACTTATACTCAAAAGATTTCCAATAGTGTGGGATGTGACAGCACCATTACCTTAAATCTCACTATTGGCCCCCTCAATACCTACGTAACACAGACTGACGGTACCTTAACATCAGATGAAACAGGTGTTAGCTATCAATGGATCGACTGTAAGGATAACAGCATTATACCAGGAGCAACAGCTCAGAGCTATACACCAACCCAATTAGGCAGCTATGCCGTCATTTTAACAGGTGGTAATTGTAGTGATACTTCTGAATGTTATGACATGACCACAGGAATTAGTGAAATCCCTGATCTGAAAAATATTCGTCTGTTTCCTAATCCCACAGAAGGAAAAGTTATTTTGTCGACAGACAATATTTTGGTCAACGCAGACTGTAAACTAATAAATACGCTTGGGCAGGTAGTGTGGTCAAAAAAAGGGCTTAATGGTAATCACTTTAATTTTGATATAAGCACTTTTGCTACAGGGATTTATATTATGGAAATATCTACTAAAAATATAACAACCAAGCATAAGTTCATAAAAGAGTAAACTTATTGGTAAACAGGATACAATGTTATCTG
>JBEBVI010000361.1:0-4682 GCA_040392805.1 Taibaiella helva | reverse complement strand
TGTATATACTGCAGGTTATTACGGTGGCAAGGGAGCTGATTTTGACCCGGGCAACGGTTATTATCTGCCTAATGCCGGGACTGTGGATGCCTTCCTATCTAAATTTGGTCCGTCGGGAGATTTTATCTGGGCTAAGCGTATGGGCGGCTCCGGATCAGATGTGGCGACAAGTGTGGCTGTAGACCCTTTCAGGAATATATACACAACAGGATACTTTTCCGGCGGACCCGCAGATTTTGATCCGGATAATGGGACAGCCCGGTTTACCTCGCTGGGATCAAGAGATATTTTTATTAACAAAATGATTTGCACGGACACCTCTTCGTCCGTATTGAATTTAGAAGAATGTGGAGAAGAATTTATTTTAAACGGAATGGTCTACACCGAGGGGGGCACTTACCTGCAAAGATGGCCTAATGTGTCGGGCTGTGACAGTAGTGTCATCATCCACCTCGTACTTCATAAAATGATAGCTCCGCAGATCACTGTAAATGGGTTTGAGCTAAGCACAGCCTCGGCATATAAGACCTACCAGTGGCTTTTAAATGACGAGCTTATTCCCGAGGCAAATGATAAATCCTACACAGTTAGAGAAAATGGCATATACAAAGTGATCGTATCAAATGAGGATGGCTGTACAGATACATCAGATGCCTATATAGTAGATAATGTAGGAATAGAACGCACGAACCAGGGCATCAATGATCTTCAGGTATATCCCAACCCGGCAAATGATATTATATATATTTCATCAGCGGAGCCGGTACATGTGGTTTTAACTGATCTGAACGGAAGGATTTTGAGAAAAGAATATAATATCACCTCTCTCTCCCTAAAAAGTATTCCGGCAGGAGTATATTACTTAAGGGTATCGGGTAGAAATGGTATGCTTATAAAATCGATTGAACTAATTAAAATTAACCCCTGATAACAATAAAAAAATAACTATATGAAAAAATATTATTTCAACCCGGACTTACGATTGCTTTTACTCGCATTACTTGGTTTTGCACATATTTACGCAAATGCCCAGACACCCGTATTTGAATGGGCAAAGCGATACGGTGCATCCGGTTACGATGAAACGCTATCCGTTACTATGGATGAAAACGGTAACGTATATGCTACGGGCTTTTTCTCCGGATCGGTTGATTTCAACCCCGGTACCGGTACAGCCATATTAAATGCTACCGGGAATGATGGCTTCATTCTTAAATTAAGACCTTCAGGTGAATTTGCCTGGGTCAGGCAATTCGGCGGTAGCGGTAATGATTATGGCCGGTCAATCCATATAGACCCTTTGGGAAATGCCGTGGTTGCGGGCGACTTTACCGGATCGGTGAACATCAATATGTCATCTGGGACGGTAAATTTTGCTACAAACACAACCAGCGATATCCTCGTTCTGAAATTGGATAGTACCGGAAATTTTCTGTGGGGCAAACAAATGGGCGGCGATAATGAGAATCATCCCTTCGGAATAGCCACTGATGCGGCAGGACATATATATACGACCGGAGTGTTCCGCGGTACGGCAGATTTTAGCGGGCTGGGAAGCAGCTCTACATTGACCTCAAACAGTAATGGAGAAGATATTTTTATTTCCAGATTAGATGCCTCAGGAAACTTTGTATGGGCTAAATCTGTGGGTAGTATATATGCAGACAGGGCACTCGGTATAGCAGTAAGCCCAACCGGAAATGTATATGCGACAGGATATTTTTCCGGCGATACAGATTTTGACCCGGGGGCAACTACGTGGATGCTTACACCTGCCGGCAAAGGAAGCAGTTTTACCGGTCCGCCTTCTGATATATTCGTCTTAAAGCTGGATGCCTCAGGAAGCTTCGTATGGGCTAAAAGCATGGGCGGCGGCGGTGCAGACCGTGGTCAGGGTATCGCTATAGATACTTTGGAAAATGTATATACAACAGGATATTTTTCAAAAAATGCCGACACAGCAGATTTTAATCCGGATACAACCGTCGTAAACTATTTAATATCATCAGGAGGAAACGATGTTTTTGTTTCAAAATTAGATTCAAGCGGTAAGTTTGTATGGGCTAAGCGTATGGGCGGAACTGAAGCGGATCTAGGAATGGCGTTAAGCGTCAGTCAGTCGGGCAAAAGAATATTTGCTACAGGATATTTCAGCAACAGTGCCGATATAGGCTCATTTAACTTCACTACCAAGGGAAGCAACGATATATTTGTCTCCATGCTTGACGGTGAATCCGGCGACGTTGTCTGGGCGAAGCAATTCGGCGGAATAGAAGCCGACCAGGGACTGGCCATTGTTACCGATAAACCGGGAGGTATTGTTTATTCATCGGGCTATTTCGGCAACCTGGTCGATTTCGACCCGGGATCCAGTGGCACTACGCTTAACTCTGCAGGGGGAGCGGATATCTTCATCCATAAAATGACTCAATGTATTCCCTATACGCTAAATATCTCAGATAGTAGTTGTACTCCTTACCGGCTCAATGATTCCGTATATACGCAAACGGGGGTCTATACACAAATGTTTGTTACTTCTGGAGGTTGTGACAGTACTATAATACTTGACCTGAAAATCAATGAGATCATACATCCCTTAATTTCCGTTACCGGGTTTGTATTAAGCATAAATACAAAATATGCCTCCTATCAATGGTTGAAAGACGGAAAGATCATACCGGGTGCGGAGGACGGCACTTACAATGTAACAGAAAATGGCGACTACCAGGTCATCGTCAGCTCTGAAGAAGGTTGCACAGACACTTCGGATATTTACAAAGTCAATAATGTGGGCAATATTAAGGATTATGGAAACTTAACCGACAAGCCCCGTATCTACCCTAACCCGGCTGAAAGCTTCATTTATATATCCCCCGAAACAGGATTAAATGCAGATATATATAACATGGAAGGCAGACTCATCAGGCAATTTGAAAATACTTCTGTGATAGATATTCAGGATATGACGAAAGGTATTTACCTGTTAATGCTAACAGACCGGTATGGAAATCTTTTATACAGAGGAAAAATTGTAAAACAATAGAATTAAAATTATTAAGTGGAATCATGGTGACTATAAACTCATTTACTATTAGATATTCCAGTAATATTCATATAATAAGCCTCGTTATCATGTACTAATACCTATTGTGGTTTACCTTTTCTCTAAAATTTTCTATCCCTTATATACTCCCAATCCTTAATAGGCTCAAATAAGTCGTAACTGTTTCTGACAGAAGGATGCTGTAAAACAGAGGCCACGTCTACCTCGGGCAGCATATCATCAGCCAAACCATTTTTAACGAAAATAAAATTGGTTCCGTAATAGTTTGCACCCACCAGACGATAGCCCTTATGCCGCCCCAGGTTAACCATTGCTACCGGCGATGCACCATGATAAACCGGATGCTTACCTGGATAAAAATATTCCGGATCATATGGAACGACTATATCCTCCAAGCCAAATTCATTATGTGTTTCAATAATAACAACATTAGGCTGCACCACATGCAGGGCATCCCAGATCCAGTAATCATTGCCATCAATATCAATAGACAGTAAAGATATTTCTCCTTTTAACCCACCCTTTTCTATCAACTCATTTACATTCTCACGCGTCACCTTACTGCAAATAAACTTCGGCGGGAAGTCCCAGGGCACAGGATGGCGGCGGTAAAAATTTTTCCCTCTTTCAATACTTTTCGGGTTGCCGTCAATAAATATTCCGGAAAAGCCAAAATGAAAATACCAGTTTGCACAATTACTGTTAACCCCATCATCTGCTCCTATTTCAATAAAAGTCTTATTGCCCATACCGGTAGCAGCAAAAACAAGCAGTAACTTACCATCTTCCTCAAACTGTGAAAATACCCGGTATCCTGCCTCCGACAAAGCCGGCAGCTTATGCTCTGCCCGGCACTGCAGGTAATAGTGCCACATCTGGCGTTGTGCAATCTGGGCAGAAGGGGAAAACCGGTCCCGGATATATTGATAATACAGCTTGTCTTTAAATAATTTTTTTAAATATCGAGTAAACATGTAACTGTTTTTTTTATAAAATAAATAACGCAACCACTGTTCTCTGCACAAATCACCAGGGCTAATAGAGCGGGCAAAGCTATAAAATAGTTATAACTGTTAAGTGTGATTTGGTCCAAAGAATATCCTGCGCTCTGCCCGGGTCTTCATTTTTTATTCAGTCAATATTCCCTTTTCAGACCGCCCTTGTTAATCCACAATAAAATCTGCATGCAGCTTTTCATCATCCAGTTCCCCTTCCCACCTAGCAATAACACAGCTGGCCAGACAGTTCCCGATAACATTAACAGAAGTACGGGCCATATCCATCAGTTCATCAATACCTAATATAGCCATTATCGGCCAGAGCGGGAGATTAAAAGTGGCTGCAGCGCCGATCAGGATTACCAGAGATGCCCGGGGCACACCTGCCACTCCTTTACTTGTAAGCATTAAGGTAAGTCCCATCATGAGCTGTGTTCCCCAGCTTAAATGTATGCCGGCAGCCTGTGCTACAAAAACGCTGGCCAGTGAAAGGTACAACGTGGTGCCGTCTAAATTGAAGGTATACCCTGTCGGCAATACAAAAGAAACAATTTTACGCGGCACTCCTATTTTCTCCATATTTTCCATGGCTTTGGGCAATGCGCTTTCCGAGCTGGTAG
>JBEBVI010000360.1:0-4689 GCA_040392805.1 Taibaiella helva | reverse complement strand
TAGATTGCAGTCTATGAAATTTTATATTGATTCTTTGACTTTGCTTACTACTATATCTACTTCCTCTTTTGTATTGTGACGACAAAATGAAAACCGGACAGGAATTTGATTGGGATTGTTATTGATTGCATTAATAACGTGACTTCCTGCATTTGCTCCGCTACTACAAGCACTACCTCCTGATACACAGATTCCGGCGATATCCAGGTTAAAAAGTATCATTTCCGATTTCTCCGTTTTGGGAAAAGCAGCGTTTAAAACGGTGTACAGGCAATTACCATTATAATCGCCATTGAAACTTATACCTTCAATATTTTCCGTTAATTGTTGTATCATGTAAGTTTTCAGCCCCTGAATATAGGCGCTGTCTTCCTGGTAGCGTTCCATGGCCAATTCAAGTGCTTTGGCAAAACCAATAATGCCGTAAAGATTTTCTGTTCCGGCACGCATATTACGTTCCTGGCCTCCACCATGAATCATTGGCTTTATACGAATATTTTCATTAATATATAGCATGCCAACACCTTTAGGCCCATGAAACTTATGTCCTGCTGCAGTAATGAAGTGAACAGGAGTATCCCTGAGACTGATAGGGTAGTGTCCAACTGTTTGAACAGTGTCGCAGTGGAAAATTGCATCATACTCTTTACACAGTTCTCCCACTTTGTTTATATCGAGCAGATTACCTATTTCGTTATTGGCGTGCATTAAGGAAACCAGGCTACGTTTTTCTGAACTTGCTAATAGTCTTTTCAAATCATCAAGATCTACATGCCCTTTATCGTCCAGCTTTACAAAGCTAAGTTTAATATGTTCCTGTCTGCTCCAATATTCTACAGAATGCAATGTGGCGTGATGCTCTATCGGAGAACTAATAATATGTCTGCATCCCAGATCATGAATTGCAGCACTAATAGCGGTATTGCTGCTTTCTGTCCCTCCTGATGTAAAGAAGATTTCACCAGGATTAGCATTTAATAACTTAGCTACTGTTTTTCTTGCTGTTTCTATGGCTAACTTGGTTTCGCGGCCATAGGAATAAATAGATGACGGATTACCAAATTTTTCAGTGAGATAAGGCATCATTGCCTCTAATACCAACGGATCCAAATTTGTGGTTGCCGCATTATCAAAATATATACGTTGCATAAAATCTTAAGAATGAAAAATGACCGAGAATTTCAAACAAATGCCAAAGGCAAACTATTGACCTTAAACGCCGCAAAATTATAGAAATAAGATAACAAAAATAATTTTGAGAAAAATGGAAAAAAATCGGAAAAATGTCCGTAATTTTGGGACATAATTCAATTTTTTATGAAAAAGACAAATGAGAAACCCGCTAAAAAATATACAACCAAAAAGGTTTCCCAACCTTTAGAACTTAAAGAACCGGCGGTTGCTTATATTTCCCGGCCCGTTTGGGGCACCGTGGCTATATTGGGTATGCAACGTAATGCTCAATTCAAAACATTAGAAAATGATAATGATTTTATCGATCTTATCCGTGAAGGCGTTCCCAAAGAAGCTATGAATAACTTAATGTCCAATACAGGTATTACTGTTATGGAAATGGCCGATATTACACATATTTCAGATCGTACATTACGACGCTATAATGACAAAGACAAATTACCTCAAGAACAATCAGAGCGGGTGATAGAGCTTGCCAGGCTTTATAGCAGAGGAAGCGATGTGTTTGATAGTCTTGAATATTTTAAAGAATGGATGAACACTTCACTCATTCCATTAGGTAATAAGAAACCTAAAGAATTTTTGGATACTTCTCTGGGTATTGAAATGCTGATGAAAGAACTGGGTAAAATAGAGTATGGTATATTTGCTTAACTAAAGCTGTAACTCATTAATGGTCGTATTTAGAATAGCCAGGTGTAAATATATCAATGATCTTTCGGGACGAGGTGCAGCCATGTATGGTGGAAGATGGAATGGCGTTGGCGTCCATTTATTGTATACCGCCGGAGCTGCTTCTTTAGCTATGTTGGAGTGCCTGGTGCATTTTGGTGGCCGGATTGTCGGCGATTACTGCCAGTTAGCAATGGAAGTGCCGGAACATTCTATTTTGAGCATTGCGGAAGAAAGTTTACCCGAAAACTGGAGAGACAGCCCAGCACCTGACTTTCTTCAAACTTATGGGAAACAATTTGTTGAAGAAGGACAGTTTCTCATGCTAAAAGTACCGTCTGTTCTTGTTCCTGATGAATTCAATTATTTAATCAATCCTAATCATCCTGATTTTAATCAGATCGTTATTCTGGTTAAAAGTAGTATAAGATTTGATGAACGCTTATTAAAACATGGGAACTGACATTTATAGCTGATTAGCAGTTTATATTGTTGTTTTAGGACAGTTTTTTATGTTATCATATAATTAATTTCTAAAAAAAAAGAAAAAAAGCATTATTATTAATTGGTAATAATATATATTTGCACCTTCAAAATATTTATAACAACCAATTTCACGCTTACCAGAATTGAACCAGCTTCTTACACAATTCAGCGTTATTACGTTTCCCCTTTTTGTAAAGGGTACTGTTGTTATTCCTAATTCCCCGGTTGTCCCGACATTGCTTCGACGACGAAATCTTTGATATTAGCTTCTTATTCCAGTTATTCTTGGACTCAAGAATGTGATAACAGAGATTGATTCATTATCAATCTTAGTTTTTTCTTATTTATTTCAATTTAGTTTTTAGTGGAACAGCTAATTGACGTTCGTGTTGCCCATAGTGGCGATACCCATCATGCACTTGCTATTACCCAGGAAATGGCAGATTCGGCGAAAGCCAGAGGTACAGGTATTGCTACAAGAAGCCCGGAGTACGTAGCAAAAAAAATGGAAGAAGGTAAAGCCGTAATTGCATTTACCTATGCCGGAGAGTGGGTAGGGTTCTGTTACATTGAGGAATGGAGCCATGGAAAATTTGTAGCCAACAGTGGCCTTATTGTATCGCCGAAGTTCCGGAAAAGCGGCGTGGCTAAGCAAATTAAGCAAAAAATATTTGAGCTTTCCAGGAAGAAATACCCGGAAGCGAAAATATTTGGCTTAACTACGGGCCTGGCAGTAATGAAGATAAATAGCGATCTTGGGTATGAGCCGGTTACTTATTCGGAGCTTACTGACGATGACCAATTTTGGGCAGGATGTAAAAGCTGTGTAAATTATGATATCCTGATGAGCAAGCAGAGAAAAAACTGCATGTGCACGGCTATGTTGTATGATCCTAAAGATCATAAACAGCCGGAAGAAACTAAGGCGGAGTTTAAGAAATATAGCAAACTTTATGAGCGCTTTATGCGGATAAAACAGATTAAGATCCTGAAAAGTTTCCGTAAAATAAAGGTTAAAGAGGGAATAAAGAGTATAGCTGCAACCATTTTTTCTTAATAAATATAAATCAACTTTTATGACACAAAAAAGAAAAGCTGTGCTGGGCTTTAGCGGAGGATTAGACACTACGTATTGTGTAAAGTATCTGAGTGAAGAATTGGGTTATGAGGTGCATAGTATTATCGTGAATACGGGTGGTTTTAGTGCGGAAGAGCTGAAGGCTATAGAACAGCATGCTTATAAATTAGGTGTAACCACACATACAACGGTAGATGCTGTACACCGGTATTACGAAGATATAGTGCGTTATCTTATCTACGGAAATATTCTCAAGAATAACACCTACCCATTGAGCGTGAGCGCTGAACGGCTGAGTCAGGCTGTAAATATAGCAGAACACGTTAAAAATATTGGCGCTGATGTGGTAGCTCATGGCAGTACGGGAGCAGGTAATGATCAGGTTCGTTTTGATATGGTCTTCAATATTTTGATTCCGGATGTAGAAATACTAACCCCGATAAGAGACTTTAAAATCAGCAGGGAAGAAGAAATTCGATATCTGAAAGAGCGGGGTGTGGAAATGAACTTTGAGAAAGCCGCATATTCCATAAATAAAGGTTTGTGGGGAACCAGTGTTGGAGGAAAGGAGACCTTAAAAAGCAAAGGAATGTTGCCAGAGGACGCATGGCCAACAGCAGTTACAAAGACACAAGAAGAAGAACTGAAGTTAACCTTTGAAAAAGGCGAATTAAAAGCGGTAAACGATATCCTATTTACTCATCCTGCTGAGGCTATACAATACGTGCAATCCATAGCCGGCCCATTTGGTATTGGAAGAGATATACATGTAGGAGATACGATAATCGGAATAAAAGGGAGAGTAGGCTTTGAAGCGGCTGCACCCATGCTGATCATAAAAGCGCATCATGCTTTGGAAAAACATGTGCTTACCAAATGGCAATTAAGCTGGAAAGATCAATTATCGCAATTTTATGGCAACTGGCTGCATGAAGGGCAGATACTGGATCCGGTAATGAGAGATATTGAAGCTTTTTTAACCAACAGTCAGCAAAATGTAAGCGGACATGTATTTTTGCAATTATTTCCTTACCGATTTATGGTTATGGGTATCGAAAGCGAATTTGATCTGATGAGCAATAAGTTTGGCCAATATGGGGAAATGAATAATAGCTGGACAGGAACAGATGTACGGGGCTTTAGCAAGATATTTGGTAACCAAACTGCTATATATCACCAGGTTAAGACTTCTAATGATAGTTTAGTTCAACCCTAAAAAAATGATTATGAATAAGAAAATAAAAGCGGGCATTATTGGA
>JBEBVI010000359.1:0-4690 GCA_040392805.1 Taibaiella helva | reverse complement strand
GGTTAGATCACCGGCCATACCCAAGGCTTCGAGCACCGTCACGCGTTCATGAGGCAAGGTATAGGTTCCCGGGCTACGCACCTCTCCCAGCACGGTTACTTTAAAATTGGCAAGGCGTACGTTTACTACCGGATCTTTGTACAGTAACAAAGCTTTCTGTCTTATTTTTTCCTTAGCTTCGGAAGTAGAAAGCCCGGCAACTTTTACCTTGCCGGCCATAGGAAGCTCTATATTCCCTTCTTTATCTACTAAGTAACCTGCAATATTCCTGTTGGCATTATTATTCAGGTTGCCGGCAGAAGCCAACGGATCCTGGATCATGTCCATCTGTCCGGTAATGCCCATTGCCTGTACCATGGACGGGTCGATAGTAGTAATACCCACCTGCAGGATATCATCCGGTTGTATCTGGATATCGGTATAGGGCTCCGCATTAATGGCCATACCTTTCTGATACATATAAGTGCTGTCCGAAACATTTTTGAAATAAGCAATCTTCTTATAATTATTGCAGGAAGACAGCAACAAGCCCAATACCAAAGCAAAGCCAATAAAGCGCAATAAAGATGGTCTATACATTCATTGTATGATTAAATAGTAAACTGATTAGTGATAGGTGATTAGTGATAAATCCATATTCGCAACCGATAATTCGTACTTCGTAATTGATCAATAAGCATTTTTTTCCCCCCTGAAAATATTCCATATCGTCAGAAAGATAATTTTCATATCCAGAAGAAAGGACCAGTTTTCCAGGTACCATACATCCGCTTCCACTCTCCTGGCCATATCCTCAATAGTCCTGGTTTCTCCCCGCAACCCGGTCACCTGGGCCCAGCCGGTAATGCCGGGCTTCAGGAAATGGCGCACCATAAATTTATCTATCAGCGCCGCATATTGCTCTGTATGTGCCAGCATATGCGGCCTTGGGCCAACGATCGACATATTTCCTATAAGTACATTAAAAAACTGGGGAAGCTCATCAAGGCTGGTTTTCCTCATAAAAGCGCCCAAAGGTGTAATCCTGTTATCATTCTTTACCGCCTGGAGTTTATCTGCATTTGCGTTCACCCTCATACTCCTGAACTTTAAGCAATAAAAAGGTTGATTATCTCTTCCGGAGCGGAGCTGTTTAAAAAATACAGGGCCGGGAGAAGTTATTTTGATCAAAACAGCGATAACAGGCAGTAGCCAGCTCAGTATAAAAACAATGACGAACAAGGAAAAGAAAATATCGAAAAGGCGCTTAAATGCTGCATTGACAATATGCTCCAGTGGTTCGGGGCGGCTGCTCATCACCGGTATATTGTCAATCATTTCTATATTGACATTACCAGCCGGGAAATATTCATAATAGTCGGGCACTAACCTGAAACGCGTAAGGTTGCGGTCGGCTTCATGCATCAGGTCATTGATATGCTCTTTGCTTATGCCCGGTAGCGTGCAGAAGATCTCATCCACCCGGTTCTCTTTCAAAAACGGGATACAATCATTAGTACTTCCCTTATACAAACGTTCTTCCGGCTCCTTATCCTGGTCGTGGAAAATTGCCATAACGTTATATGGGCCGCCGTGGTTGCCGGAAAACAGGTCGGACAGCGTTCTCGAAGAATGATTATGTCCTACGATAATAACATTACGAACACTGTTGGTATGCTTACGCCCCTTTTTGCGTATGCTTAATACCACCAGGCGGGTGATGCATAACAACACACCGAAAAGGACCGTGCTGAAACAGAAAAAATAAATAGACGAACGTGTACCGGACGAAGAAAGATCGTCCTGTAATACCAGTAAGAAAACTAAGGATACGCCGAAGCCGAAGCTGACAAAAGCATTTATCGTTCTACGGTAGATAGAGATTGAGTTACGATAAAGATAATTATCGTAAATCTTAAAAACAGATTGAATGAAAAGCCACAAAAAGTTAATGATAAATGCATAAGGCACGATCTGCCTTATAAGCACTGTATCCATTCTAAAAAAGGTGCCGTAAGCAATAATCAATGACAGGTTCAGGGCCAGCAAATCCAGCGCTACATTGATCCAGCTTAACAAGCGCATGATGCGTTGCATAAATAATACAATAATTGACTATATATAAATATACAATTACCGGTATACCCTACCCCTGTGTCAGCGCTTCTCCCCGTTTCAACAACGAAAAGAAAACACTTCACAACCAGGTAGTGAAAAACGTAAGCCTATGGGTTACATCGCGCCGGAGAAATTAATTGCAGACGCTTCTTCCTGAAAAGAAATGGAAAATAAAGTGGTTGTTGCATACAATAAATTGGTTCTTTTAAACCGGAGTGGTTAAGTCCGGTGTGGTTATTACAACTTGGTTCAAATGCGCTAATCGGTCAGGTTAGCAGGTAAGCGAAAGTACAGTTATAAAGCCAAAATCCTTTTAGCCTTATTTTGAATTAACGATAAAATAACACGCTATTAACGCGATAAAATCTATATTAAAATCAGTAAATCTTCGTAATCTTTTATATTTATAGCATTTATAAAGACTATTTTTCAAAATTCCCGTTTTCCGTTTTAGGCTAACGTTTTATTCAAAAAATCGTAATCCGAAAGTTTGGCATATAATCCGGTGCTGCAAAACTGCTGCAATGCAGTACAATGGCGCACATGATGAATATCTGTACCGCAGAAATCGTAAAACCCTCCTTTGAGCAGCTGCCAGGCTTTTTCTTTTATGCTTTTGCCATAATATCCGCTGAGTGACAAAACATTCACCTGCAGTAAACAGCCCCTGCTTTTAAGAGATTTCCAGAAATCCTCATCGTGGGAGTGATAATATGTATATCGCTCCGGGTGTGCTAACAACGGTTTAAAGCCTGCTGTTTGTATAGCGAAAATGGCCTCCTGTAAAAGCGGATGTTCCTGTACAAAACCCATTTCAAACAAAATATAAGTATTGTGTATGGGCATCAGTCTTTGCCCGTTGTGAAGAAGTGAAAGAAAATGATCGTCGATCATATACTCTGCACCTGCATCTATACTGATCGTTATATCATCAACAGACCGAAGCGCTTCCCGTAAAAAGTCCAGGCGGTCCGATATGATATCAGGCGTATTGGGGTAAAAGTCTGTACTGATATGCGGTGTAGCAATAACCTTTGTATATCCCATAGACTGCATACGCCTTACCAGGTCTATCGCATCGTCAAGTGTAGCTGCACCATCATCTATTCCGGGAAGTATATGTGCGTGCATATCAGCAAGCAGGCAGGAAAAATCTTTCTCTGTCCGGTTATTCCGCTCTCCCCCTTTTTTAAATAATCCAAACATAACATTATGCTTATAAAGCCTTAATATAGATACTGCTTTTAAAAATCAGAATTGCTGCTAAATTTAGTAGCAAAATCCTGAATTATAGATTTTACATATCAAAGTTGTAAAAGATTACAAATATTTTTGTCTTTTCTTTAGAGTTAATTAGAATTAAGAGGAACTTAAATAAGTCATTATATGTTTAGTGTAAGCTTATTTCAAAATTTTGTAGACGAATATAATATAAAACCTCCAAAGGTTTATGAACTCAATTCGAGAGTTCATATTCATTTCAGCCTGAGCGATATATTATTCAAACAGAATGAAATAGTTGGACTATGGCGGGCTTTTAATAAACACGATTATAAACCCATAGCCAAAACCTTTTTAGGTAAAATAACATCTATTTCGATTGTTCCGTAGCACTAAAAGCAATTACCGTCGTTCTTTAATAAACTGATTTTTATAGCGTTCCCCGTTTTCCGGGCTTCGTACAAATAACCAATTAATGTCTGGTTAACATTAATTGTCATTAGTTTTTATCGCCCGATAAAAACTAATTTTTGGTTTCTCCATGTGGTTATGGGGATATTGGTTCAAATGCAGCTTCTTCGTTTTAAGAAGCTGCTATTTTTTTATAACAGGGATCCTGGAATGGATTCTTTCCACGCTTAGCTTAACGAAGCTGTTTATGAGCGGGTAAGCATAGTCTCCGAATCCCGGGAAAAGCCGCCGCCGAAAATTTATAAAAAGAACAAGCTTTTCTCTTAACAATCCCAATTGGAAGTTCATAACCGTTAACTGTTCACTGTTTTCGTAAGAAGCTCCTTCATCGAACCTACCCGGGCCTTTT
Source organism: Taibaiella helva (assembly GCA_040392805.1). GTDB lineage: Bacteria > Bacteroidota > Bacteroidia > Chitinophagales > Chitinophagaceae > Taibaiella > Taibaiella helvus_B. Next base: position 552 of record JBEBVI010000359.1, on the reverse strand, counting down.
TCATCGCCCTGCGACGATATGTTGCTACAGTGCTTGGACTGAGCAGAAGCACCCCTGCAGTTTGTTCTATGCTGTAACCGCGTTGGGCCAGCTCCAGGATTTGCTGTTCCGTCGCTGATAATTTTTCGGTATTGTACAGGCCCTGGAAGTAGCTAAACAATTCGTCCAGCAAAGCCGTCTGCAGATCGTTGCTTAGTATCCAGGTTCTGTTTCCTCCGTACAGCTTTTCAATATAGTCGTACAGTTCATGGCCGGATAGCTTCTTTGTAATCGGTGTGTTTTTGCGTAAAACGGATCTTGGTGATACCCTCAAACAAGCAATGAAGAATAAAGATTCCATATTTTACTTTTTCAGATGTTTATTCTCGCTCCTGGTAAACCTGGTGTGCCGTATAGGTTTGCGATACTTGAACAACCAGAAATTGATAAGCTAATAAGCGACATTTTATAGCCTTTATGCAGTACTGTTTTATGCTTATGCAGTACTGTTTTATGCTTATGCAGTACTGTATTGCTTCATTGCAGGGCATCTTTATCTCTATACAGTGCGGT
>JBEBVI010000358.1:0-4779 GCA_040392805.1 Taibaiella helva | reverse complement strand
TATCAAAATAGCGCCGCTGCTAATGAAAATCAGCTCTGGTATTATTCAACAGCTCAGGGAGTTAGCATTGTTCCCGTTATTGGCACCTCCAGTCAATACTATTTGTTTTCTTTACGAGGGCGCACAAGTGGAGGGCCAACAATGGTAGGTTTGTGGGGTGCTTCTGGGTCTTTATTTTATAGTATTGTTGATATGAGTCTAAACAATGGCTTTGGAGATATTCCTCCAGATAAGAAGAATATTCTTCTTACAAAAGATTCTCTTAGTGAATGTATGGTTACTATCCCAGGAAATAATTGTGATGTTTGGTTATTGGTTTATAGGTATTGGGGTACAGACGAATTTATGGCATATCATATTACGAAAGATGGCATAGATACAATTCCTGTAATATCTCCTTCTTTACCACGAGTAAATAATCCATCTTATGCAAATGCCCGTACTGTAACTACGCTGGCTGTATCTCCCAACCGGAGCAAAATAGCCATGGCTAATTTCAATCTCTTATATAATACAATGATAGGAGACTTTGATCCGAATACAGGTCAGGTCAGTAATCTTATACCTATAAGTGATAACCAGTCGGACACTAATAACATAGCCATAGGCTATGGTGTTTGCTTTTCACCGGATGGCTCTAAACTATATCTTGCGTGTAGTGCTCCTTCTAGCTCACTAGAGAAAATAAAATCCAAAAAAGCTCTGGAAAAGTCTCCTGCTATATATCAATATGATTTGAATATTTATAATTCAGCGGCCATATCCAATTCGATACAGAATGTAGGGTTTGTTCCTACTACTAGGTCGATACCTAAGCTTAGCAGAGCTGGAACTGGAGAAGTATTCGGGACGATGACACTGTACAACGACACAATATATGTTGTGTCGGTAGACACTAGTACTACAGATGGCTCAAATACCTATATACATTGTATCAATCAACCCAATCTTTCGGGTACAGCCTGTGATTTTCAGACAAAAGCTATACCCTTATTACCAGGTAGTTTTTCTACTTTAGATTTGCATCAGAATGTTGTCTTTCCTTTATATGATACCGTCGCAATTCTTGCATTGGATACCACTATCTGCCCTAAAGGCTTAGTATTACAGCCTAAAAACAATTATTATCTTCCCCACACCTGGAATGACGGTGATACAACAACCAGCAGAATTATCAATGAATCCGGCACTTATTGGGTAACCCAAAGTGACGGCTGCCATACCTATGTCGATACTTTTATTATAAACACTTTTGATTTCCCCAAACCGGTCATTAGTATAAATGTATTAGAGTTAGGACTGTCAGGAAGCTATAGCTACAGTAGCTATCAATGGCTTTTGAATGGAGAAATCATACCGAATGCCACACAAAGCACTTATACCGTTTCTGAAAACGGGGATTACCAGGTGGTTGTCCGTAATGATGCGGGTTGTGTGGATACTTCCGGGGTTTATAAAGTGACAAATGTTGATAAAACCTCTACTACTGATCTTGGCAGGATAACAAATCAGATTAGGGTGTATCCCAACCCTGCAGATGGGTTCATCTATATTCAAAGCCCGGTAAATATTAATGCTTACCTGTGCAGCATTGATGGGCGGGTATTATCATCTGTACAAAATGCCGTTTCTTTCTCTCTGAAAGAACGGGCAGGTGGTATCTATCTTTTAAAAGTAACAGATAAAGAAGGCAACCTGTTACATATAGAGAAGATCGTGAAGCAGTAAACATAACAGGACGGCATCCGTTTCCTCCGGCAGTTATTAATCCGTGGAAAGGATGCCGTCTTTGTTTTATTTATTTACGTACCAGCCATTTACCGATTTCCTTAAACGTAACTTTTTTACCATATAACAAAATACCCGTACGGGATATCTTCCCGGCCATCCATGTAGTGGCAATAAACCCGCAGACCAATAGTACAGCCGACAGGATAAGCTCCCATGCAGGCACACCAAAAGGTATCCGCGCCATCATTACGATCGGCGAGGTTAAGGGAAATATACTGCCGAATACGGCAAGTCCGCTATTGGGATCTTTTATCGCAGTAGACATAATGACAAAACCGAGTATGATGGGTATGGTAATGGGCATGGTCAACTGGTTAGACTCCTGCGGATCCTCATTAACGAGGCTGCCCACTGCGGCAAACAGGGAAGCATACAGGAAGTAACCACCCAAAAAATAAAAGATAAACCAGCCACCGATCATCAGCCAGTTTTGCCCCTGGAGCATTTTCATGACCTCCAGCATTTCACCCTGCTTTGTGGAAGAAGCTACTACACCTGTCATCGCTGCCGGATCTACGGCTGCCGTACCCAGGCTTCCTAAAAGAGGGGTACTGATCGCAGCAAATATGCCTAATAAAACGATCCATAGCAGGAACTGGGTAAGTCCCACCAAAGCTACCCCGATTATTTTGCCCAGCATGAGCTGGAAAGGCCGGACAGAGCTCACAATAATTTCCGCTATCCGGTTGGTTTTTTCTTCCATCACACTTCGCATGACGCTCATACCGTAGAACAGCATAAACATATACAACAAAAAGCCACACACATAACCGATCACCAAGCCTATGGCATTATTCGACTCCTTACCTTCCTTAATATTGAAAGGTGTTACTTTTACCCCTCCGGACGATATGACTTTAAGTTGATCGGGGCTTATACCGGCATCCCTGATACGTATATCAGACACGACACTGTTCAGCTTATCTTCTATCTTTCCCTGTGCATCCAAGCCTATTTCATTGTCATAGAAAAGCAGAAAACTGGCATTTTCATTAATATTAAAACGGGGAATGGACAACACTGCATCATAACCATAGCCCGAAAGATTATTTTTTATAGAATCCAAAGACCGCTGTTCAAAAGTGAACCGGAGTGTTTTCGTATCTTCCAGCTTACCGGTAAACAGCCCGCTTTCATCTACAATGGCTACTTTTTTCTCTCCCGTAGAGGAGACGGCCAATACCCCGATCAAAACACTGATACCTATAAAAAGAATAGGGATGAGTAATGTGAGCAGGATAAATGATCGCTTACGCACCCTTGTCAGGTATTCTCTCTGGATAATTATGCTTATTTTTTTCATTGTATTCGTATCAGAAAATTATATGGTAAGTAGAATGTATTATTGCTCAAATGCCCGGGCGTTGGCTGTTCCCTGCACCAAACGTATAAAGATATCATTCAAAGAAGGTAATACCTCCTGGAATGCCTGGATGGGGACACCCTGGTGGATATAATATTGCAGCACATCATTCTGGCCGGATCCCGGTTCCAATTGAAACACAAGCTGGCGGTCATTTTGCTTCAAAAGCTTTATCCCCTCCGGGATGGTAACCGGTGCATCACCATCTAATGTAAGCGTAAATATATGTTCCTTATATTCCTGCTTTACCTGCTTTACGCTACCGTCCAATATCTTCTTTCCCATATTGACCAATACAATACGGTCGCATATCTCCTCTACCTGCTCCATCCGGTGGGTACTGAATATTATAGTAGTTCCTTCCTGTGCCAGGCGGAATATTTCATCTTTCAATACGTTGGCATTAACCGGATCCAGCCCGCTGAAAGGCTCATCCAGTATCAGTAGCTCCGGGTTGTGTATCACGGTGGTCACAAACTGAAGCTTTTGCCCCATACCTTTACTCAGGTCTTCCACTTTCTTATTCCACCACGTAGACATTTCCAGCCGGGAGAACCATTCTTTACTGCGGCGCTCCGCTTCCTGCTTACTTAAGCCCCGAAGCCGGGCAAGGTAAAGAGCCTGCTCCCCTATTTTCATTTTTTTATACAAGCCACGCTCTTCAGGCATATACCCTATCGCACCTATGTGCTGTTCGGCATCAAAAGGGATATCATTCAGTAAAACATTGCCCGAATCCGGGTAAAAGATCCCGGTGATCATACGGAGCAGTGTGCTTTTACCGGCACCGTTAGGACCCAGTAAGCCGAAGATGCTCCCCTTAGGTATATCAAAGCTTATATCATCTACCGCCTTTTGTGTGGCATAGTATTTTTTTAAATTTCTTACAGAAAGCAGCATATCTAAATGTTCTTTTGTTTTTATATTTATACAGCACTGTTCTTTACTCTACTCTTGTTTCCCGGAATAGCAGGTTATTCCTCCGGCCGCAGCGCCAGCATCCGGGTTTGCTCATCTACATAATGAAAATCTACGGTAAGCAAACGCCCGGGCAACAATCCCGGGGCGCGCTCCGGCCATTCAACGATACAATAATCTTCTTTCTGCCGCAACATATCTTCTATACCTGCTTCTATAGCTTCTTCTTCACTACCCAGGCGATACCAGTCCGAATGATAGATCGTGATTAACCGGCCATTACGGCCTATAAAAGTATACTCATTGATAATAGAAAATGTAGGACTGCTTACCAGCTCTTTTACACCCAGGTAATGGCAAAGTGCGCGCACAAAAGTAGTTTTACCGGCACCTAAATTCCCGTTCAAAACAATCACATGGTAATCTGAAGCAATATCCCAGAATGCTTTGGCCGCATCCGAAATATGATCCAGCGCATAATTTATCTCCATAAATAAGGGTGCAATTTAACTAATTATTGCAAGAAGGAAGGAGACGTTGCTTTAATAGGTAAATTTCAATTTTTCGCCTTTTCCTCATTCTATTATTGTATCCCCTTTACTCCCCATTGTCATGTCGGGGTACGAGACATCCCAAGTGCTCGACAACCACCTGGCACACGCTGTGTTATAGTACTCAAAACACGAGATAAGCGACCGAGACCCTTC
>JBEBVI010000357.1:0-4780 GCA_040392805.1 Taibaiella helva | reverse complement strand
GAATAAAATGTGTCAAAATAGGTTGATGAATACCCGGGAGGATCAGAATAACCGACCACGGATAATGCCGTGTCTGACACGTATATACTGCAACCTTTGGTCAACCCTCCTCCCGTGTACCAGTCTAAGAAACCGTCTTTACTGATTCTATATAAATGAACCAGGTCCTTTTTAATGGTAGAAAATGAGTTGTCCGCATTAAGGAATGCAGTTGAGTCAGTTGCGGAGGATTGAACCAGGGCATTGGTGACTACATAAATATTTCCGTGCCTGTCCACATCAATTACTTCCGGAGAGGAAGCTTCATATATATGATTTTTGGCGCTTACCCGCCAAAGTAGCTTTCCTGACGAATCATACTTTATGACAAAAAGATTGTGACCGGAAGCTGGATTTAATTCTAAACTATCGGTGGCTCCCGGTGCATAGAATATAGTACCTTTATCGAACCCGCCAACAACAATGAGATTAGATTCCTTATCCGTTGTCATAGCAGAAATTTTGGGCGGATATCGCCCCGGCTGTACTATTATGGCGTACTTATTAAGTTTGCCGGTTTCCGCATCTATCCAAAGCAAGCTTTGTCTTGACATCGGTAAGTATGGAGGTACTTCAATTACAGTTGTGTCCTCTTCCCGCTCATAAAAGGAGCCAGCATTTCCGGCTACAATCAGATTACCATTGGGTGCATAAGAAATATGTCGTGGGTTTACATTAGTATGTGTATGCCAGATGACCTGGCCATATTTGTCAAGCTTTGCTACGAAATAACCCACATGATTGTAAGGAAGAAGAATGGCGGAGGAAGCCTTTCCGGCAATTTCGGCAGAAGCAGAACCATTGTTATACCAGAACGCTGTTCCTGTCCGGAACAGGCCACAGATATAGATATTGTCCTTATCATCTGTAGTAACCGAGCTGACAATTACTCTCAGAGGAGTCTCTAAATAACTGGAATCAAAACCATAGTTCAGCCATTTCAAATTTCCATTGAAATCGTATTTGGCAAGATAGATGCCACCGCCCTGGGTGCGCCCTATTGTATTATTATCTCTGCTGGGAAAGATATGATCATAGTAAGTGCCGGCTATTACAAAGCCGTCGGATACCCTGGCTCCCTTGGAAATATTCGGATGCTCAAAACTGTTCCCTCTAGGATCTTTACCGTCTAAACCGATAGCCCAACAAGGGTCGAAAAGAGATTGAGCATTTGAACAATGGGAAAGTCCGAAAAGGATACCTGCAAGCCAGTAAAGTAATATAGAAATCTGAGCTTTTTTCATTGGATAGAATATTTATAGAATTGGAAAGACAAAAATATTAAATTATGGGAATTATCCTTTTACAAAAAATATCAATCTTATATGATGTTGTAGAATGTCTGTGATTGTTTGTGTATGATATAATTGATTACAATTTCAAACAACAGCTTAAGATGCTTTTCATTGTTAGGGAAAAGAAAACCGGTTTTTCAGGTAAGAGCCGGACATGATGATCCGCAGTAAGAATAACAGTCTTTATACTTTATAGTAAGCGTCCTAATTAAAATAACTTCCTCAAGTACCGAAGTGGAGGCATCTCCCAGGCTTTGACACCGGGAAGTTATTTTGACACTGTTACTAAGCCTCTTCAGGTCACCAAGCCCAGACGAAATGCTTTTGCTATCAGGTCAGCCGTATTGCGGGCATCCATTTTTAGCAGCAGGTTATTGCGATAATTTTTCACCGTATTGGCACTAAGAAACAAGGCCGTTGCGATTTCTTTGTCGGTAAGTCCGTCGATGATCAGGGGTAGCATTTCTTTCTCCCTGTCCGTTAACTGTATCTTAGCGCCGGTTAGTTTGTTTTTTCTGTGCGATAGCATATCCATCTTTTCTTTCATTAAAGGCTCGATGAACTCTTCTCCTTTGTATACAGCGGCTATGGCCTCCGCCAACAATTCTTTTTCGGTTGTTTTTAATATATAACCGCTTACTCCATGCCTTAACATAGCGGAAAGATAGGCAGGGCTTTCGTAGTTGGTAAGCACAAGTATTTTTACACCAGGATATTTTTTCCTGATAACAGGCGCTACTTCTTCCCCACCCTGTACCGGCATCTGTATATCCAGCAATAGTACATCAGGTTGCTGCTGCTCCATTAACTGCAATAATTCCTGCCCGTTTTTGCAACAGTAGATCAATTCCATACCTTCTATGCCCAGCAGCATATTTTTCAACCCGTCAATGATCATCGGGTGGTCGTCGGCTACAGCTATTTTTATGTTCATCATGTTGTATTTTATGAGTGATGGATGATAGGTGATGAGTGGTAATTTAATCACCTATCACTCATCACCTATCACTTATTGGATCCCTCATCAGACTACTAACTTAAGTTTATCCAGATCGAATTCAATAACTACTACGGTATTTTTACCTTCTGAAGAATCGACAGACATAGCGCCACCTAATGCAGCTACCTTGTATTGCAGGTTGTATAAGCCTACTCCGTTATGCAGGTTATCCGTGTCTATGCCTCCGCCGTTATCTTCCACAGCTATATGGATGGTGTTGTCGTATCCGGATAGCTGGATATAGGCTAATGTAGCATGTGCATGCTTTACTACATTCTGTACCAGTTCCTGCACCATACGGTACAGTAATAACTCTGCTTGTTTGGGAAGGCCTTCAATAGCGCCATGGACCTGCAGGGAAAGGTTTATTCCGGTGGTGCGTCTTATGTTATCGCAGTAGAGCGCCAGGGCTTCTTCTAAACTATGTATCTCTAATATGGCAGGTATAAGATTGTGCGAAGTTCGTCTTACCTCTTGTGCCGTTTCTTCTACCAGGGCAAGGGTTGTTTTAAGCGTCTTACTGTTACTTTCATTATCGGCGCTGGTGCTAAGATTGCTGATATTCATTTTTAGTGCAGCCAGCATACCTCCTATACCGTCATGAAGCTCTTCGGCTATACGGGCACGTTCCTTTTCTTCACCTTTCATCATAGCTTTCAACCTGTTGATTTCTTCTTGTTGTCCGTATATTTTTTGTTTTTGTTTAGATTGGCGGTAGAGTATAAATAATAAACCCGACAGGATAACGATGCCTCCCGAGGTGACCCCTATCAGCATATTTTTTTCTGTGGCATTCTTTTGTGCAATGGCCAATTGTCTGTCTTTTTCAGCAGTACGATACCTGGTGTCTATTTCATTGATGTCCCGGGTTTTTTCTTTGCCTAGCAGGCTGTCTTTAAGCTGTTCGTAAATGTAGAAATGCGCTAATGCTTTCTTGTATTGACCGGTGGAATCATATACTTGTGCTAATGCTTTATGAATATCCTGCTGTCCATCTATGGTATTTATGGACATAGATTCTTTTAAAGCCTTCAATAGGAAACGCTCGGCTGAATCATAATCTTTGAGTTGCAGATATGCAGTTCCTTTCAGATAAGCAGGAGTTATCGAAGAATATTCCTTGTAAAATACTTTATCTATATTTTCCACTTCATTCAATAATTGTAGTGCTTCTTCCGGTTTGTTTTGTTTCAGCTTTAAAGCTGAAAGCCCGGACTTACCGGATAGTAAATTGACAATTGCATCAATATCGTTATTATTGTTAGCTGATAGCTCTATAGACTGTTTATAATAGTATTCAGCCTTTTCATTATCATTTAGTTTTTCACATAATGTAGCTTTGTTTTGTAAAGTAATACCCATCTGTACCGGGAAGCCGCCGCTTCTACAAATTTCTTCTGCCTGTTCCAGGAATTTTAATGCTTTTTCAAATTGATTCAGCCTTATATGAATGGCAGCAAGATTATTTAAGGTAATAGCAAGATGCTTACGTTCTTTCGGTAAGTTTAACTTCAGCCCTTCCTGTAGTGAGCTGTCAAAATAAGTAATAGCCTTATAGTATTCGGCATTCTGAAAGAAACAGTAGCCTATGTTGCTGTATGTAGCCGGTACCAAATGCTTGTAACGGGTTGAATTTTGATAATAAGGAATAGCTTGCAAATAGTAATGCATGCCGGAGTCCAAATGATTATATATGGCATATAGAAGTCCGATATTACCTAATGTGTGTCCTATACCGTCTTTATATGATATCGCTTCGCTTCTGAGCAGCGCTTCATTAAACAAATGCAGTGCGGAGTCCATATTGTTCTTTCTTTGCTGCCTTCCTCTATTAATCATCTCACTAACCCATGCCGTATCCTTATTATAATTGCTTAATTGTGTATATCCATTTTCTCGACATGCAAAAATTAATGCAAGAGTACATACTGTAGTATTAGTAATTACCTTCCTCCATAAAATTAGCATTTCTATCCTCATATACTTAGTGTAATAATGTGGTTCTTCGTCAAAAGTAGTGGAAAAGAGGAGAAAATTAGTATGACTCTGGTTCCTCAGCTTGTCAAAAAGAGGGTAACAAAATGGGGTTGCTGAGCATTCAATGCAGATCGCTTTAGATCATTCTTTGTCATTGCCGAAGACAATCTGCTCACGCTTTATAAAGCTAAGCACCTTTGATACAGTATGAGCAGACTCCCTTTAGGAGTGACAAAATTGGGATTGAGGAAGGGAGTGGCGAAAGAAGCCGGATTAATACAGCAGACCCTAAGTAAGAGCAAGGGAGTTTAGAATTGATATGTACCCCGCAAATACTTTGTTTTCAAATTCCATACTTAATGACGAAGAACCAATAATGTGTTATTCATATTTTGGTTAAAAGAGAGTTGGATGAAAGTAACAAAAATATGGTAAAACAATTCATGTCTATTATGGTACTACTGAAATG
>JBEBVI010000356.1:0-4783 GCA_040392805.1 Taibaiella helva | reverse complement strand
AAACACTAAACTGCCATTAAGTCGTACAGGATAACCCTAATGCAAAATCTGGGTTTAAATATGAGTTCGACAATATTTAAGCCTTCAATTACAACCGGAAATTCTCTTATTGACTTTGAAAGAAGACTTATTATCGCTAAAATTATAAGCCGCCGGGCTTGCGAATATACTGTTGAAATCATTGTCCACACAACGATGCCTGGCATGCCACAAATCCTGAAAGTCTCTTAACCTTTTAAAACGTAGTTCCCTTACTTCAACAGTAAATAGTAGATGACTGCCCAGATAACAATAAAGAACACCCCGGGGAATAATACAATCCTGAATCTTTTCATATCTTTTTTGATCAGCAGAAGATACAATACGTAAACAATAAATATTGCAATAAGCCCGATCGGAATAAATGGGTATGTCATCTCTTTTATTTTAGTTGCTTTTTATGGTTTCAGTAAGTGACGGTTAAGATTAATCCTTTTATCCCGTATCTGCGACACCATATAATAGGGGGCTAATTTACTTATCGCCCTTTTCACGATTTTTGATCTCGTCCCTTATAGCAATAGCCTGTATATAATCTTCGTTTTCCAGAACAATATTGAGTAAATCGTTTAATTCCTCTATCGTCATCCGCTTCAGGTCTCTTGAAGCCGCCGGTTTTTCTTCTGTAGTATCTTCGCGTGGTGTTTCTTTTACCACACCTGCTCCCGCTGCCGGCTGATCCATAAAAAGCCCGGCAGCTTCCAGTATATCTTCATAAGTGAATATAGGGCAACCTATCCGGACTGCCAATGCCAAAGCATCTGAGGTTCGTGAATCAATTTCAACCGTTTCCTTCCCGTTGGAGCATATGAGCTGGGCATAGAAAATACCTTCGTCCAGCTTATAGATCAGAACTTCCCGTAACTCAATATTAAAGGAAAGCATGAAGTTGTAAAACAAGTCGTGGGTAAGCGGGCGGCTCGGCTTTATCCGCTCTAAAGCTACAACGATCGCCTGTGCTTCAAACGCCCCGATCACTATAGGCAACCGGCGCAAACCATTTACTTCACCCAATACCACAGCATACGAATGTGTTTGTGTAACGCTACTCGACAAGGCAACTATTTCAAGTTCAACTTTTTTCATTTTATACGTATATCGCTCACTAATTCTATCCAATTACTCAAAAACAGGGATATGCTAAGATAGTAACCTTTAATTTATTATTGATAAATTTTATTACAAAGTCTTCCCTACTTCGTCTTTAATCTATACCCTTTCATGATCAAAACAAGGTCGGCGCTTCATCATGATGGCCACCGCCGCCGGTTGATCGTCCGGGATTCCGGGCATCCTCTTCGCCGGCAACTTTTTCTTCTTTTTCCTCGTAAATAATCTCCTGCAATTCCTTCCCGACAAGTTTATTCCCCAATGCCTTCCAACCACTTACACCTACTTTCTCCGTTAAGGATACTACTTCTTCCTGTAAGTCGGATTTTTTCTTTCCCGTCCGGAGGGTGACTACTGGTTCTTTTTCAGTTGTAACCAGCTCCAGTTTATTTTTCGCACCTTCTTTAATAAACAGGAATTTACTTTTTAATGTCTGCGTTTCAATATGGAATCTCTTCACACTAAACTGCGTCTTATCCGCATCATAATAAATAGCAGTGATCACTTTCTCCGGGTCAAATTTTTCAATGCGAACGACCTGCCCCGCTTCATAACGGTTACTCAGGTCAAAGTCCGTTAATTCATAATGGCCGTCTTTATAAAATACAAGTATCCGGTCATCCTGTTCAAAGCTTCCCAATAATTTACCATAGGCATCCGTATTCAGCCTGCCTACCTGATCGTCGTACCATATCTTAGGTGCAGAGAGGGTGCTTCTACCCTGTTCTTTAAATTTTATCTGCCGGACCGGGTATTTAGTGATCTGGTTACCCTGCGAGCTTCTGCCTTTTATCAGTAGTTCTTCAAAGTAAAAATCAAATACCTTATTACGCGCCGAACTTCCGGGCGATAAAGTAATGGTCACCACTTCTGCTTCTCCGTTAGGGTTCGCCGTAAAATACAGAACCCGGCTCCCTTTATTACCTTTTGTCAGATCATACTCTTTGTCGCGGGTAACACCGGTCACGTTAAAACGCTTTCCATATACAATACCGGATGCGCCGTCCATATAAATCATGTTATAGGTAGTACGGTCGTCATTCTTTTTAAACACATCGAGGTGAATGATATCCTTTCCTACAAAAGTCTTATCGGCCACCTTCACCACCACCATACTTCCGTTTTTCCGGAAAACGATAATATTATCCAGGTCGGAGCATTCACATACAAACTCGTCCTTCTTCAAGCCTGTACCAACAAAACCTTCCTTACGGTTCACATATAATTTGGCATTGGCTATCGCTACTTTTGTAGCCTGTATTGTATCAAATACTTTTATCTCGGTTTGTCGCTCTTTACCTGTTCCGTATTTCTTCTGCAAATTGCTGTAATAAGCAATAGTATAATCGATAAGATGCTCTATATGATGCTTTGTTTGCTGAATATTATCTTCGACTCCTTTAATATGCTCATCGGCTTTGAAGGAGTCAAATTTAGAAATACGTTTGATCTTTATCTCCGTCAGTCTGACAATATCCTCTTTGGTAATCTCTCTCCGGAACAATTTTACATAGGGCTTCAATCCTTTTTCAATAGCATTGAGCACACCTTCCCAGGTGGTTTCTTCTTCTATATCGCGGTAGATCCTTTTTTCGATAAATATTTTCTCCAAAGAAGAATAATGCCAGTCATCCTCCAGTTCCTTCAGCTTAATTTCCAGCTCTTTCTTCAGAAGTGCCTTGGTATCTTCCACCGACTCTTTCAACAGATCGCTGACACCTACAAACAACGGTTTCTCACCTTTAATAATACAGGCATTCGGCGAAATGGAAGTTTCACAATCCGTAAAGGCATATAAAGCGTCTATGGTCTGATCACTTGACACACCGGGTGCCAGCTGTACGGCCAGCTCCACATCTTTGGCTGTATTATCAACAATACTCTTTATTTTGATCTTTCCGCTGTCATTGGCCTTTAGTACACTGTCTATGAGCTGTTGTGTCGTCACGCCATAAGGCACCGACTTGATCAATAATGTTTTCTTGTCGGCTTCTTCAATATGTACCCTTACCCGTACTTTTCCTCCACGGCTTCCATCATTGTAATTGCTTACATCTACCATGCCTCCTGTCTGGAAGTCGGGGTAAAGCTCAAACGGTTTTTTCTTCAGGTATTTAATGGCAGCATCTAATATTTCGCAAAAATTATGCGGCAGTATCTTGGTAGACAATCCAACGGCAATCCCTTCTGCACCCTGCGCCAATAACAGCGGGAACTTCATCGGCAGGGTGGTCGGTTCATTCTTCCGCCCGTCATAGCTCAGTTGCCACTGTGTTGTTTTATTATTAAATGCTACGTCTAAGGCAAACCTGGAAAGCCGCGCTTCAATATAACGCGGAGCTGCTGCACTGTCGCCTGTCCTTATATCTCCCCAGTTACCCTGCATATCAATCATCAGGTCTTTCTGCCCCATATTAATGATTGCATCGGCAATGGAAGCATCTCCATGCGGATGGTATTGCATGGTCTGACCTATGATATTCGCCACTTTATTATACCTGCCATCGTCCATCTCCTTCATAGCATGTAAAATTCTACGCTGAACCGGCTTCAATCCATCTTCTATAGCGGGGACAGCCCGCTCCAATATAACATAGCTGGCATATTCAAGAAACCAGGTCTGGTACATCTTATTGACAGAAGGAGCATCATGCCCCTCATGCATTTCTTTTTCAGTCATTTATCTGGCATTTGCTTTTTGAGATGCGGTTGCAAAAATAAGAAAAGGATGGCAGAGCACCATTGAATAAAGGTATATTTGCGATAAAAGGTACAAGGAATACTTATAATAAGTATTAGAGAAAATTAGTGCATTAGTGGCAACTAAAAAATGCCACGGATACACGAATGAACACAAATAATTTGTAGAATTTCATATTCCGATCTATTTAACACAAATTATATTAATGACTGTTACAAAAATAGCACAAAACACTTGGCGTACCTATCTGTTATGTAGCTATTTCAGGGAGGAGACGTTATTTTGAACTATCATTTTAGTAATAAATGAAAATTGTGTGCTTTGATTTCCGTCGGAATAGAAAACAAGAACCTTTATTATAGTATCCGGTATCGTCATCAGCTAAACCATTAGTGCCGTATGTTGTCTTACTACACTGTATACCGCAAAGAATTTTGTAAGTGTATAGGTTTATTTGCTTTTTACATAAAAGCATTATTTCATATAACAAGTTAGTACTTAGTAAGAATGAGGTATTTATCAATTTTAATTATTTTTTTGCTGTATATACATCATCCTTTAGTGGCACAGAATGACTTCTGCAAAACGGAAAACCGAACGGTTGTGCAGGGGGAACGATTAAATTTCAGGGTATATTACAATTTCAGTGCTATTTGGGTTGCTGCAGGCGAGGCCAACTTTACTACAAAATTGACGTCGTTAAACAATAAACCTGTATTTCATATCGTGGGTGATGGAAAAACGTATAAATCGTACGACTGGTTTTTCAAAGTAAGAGATCGTTATGAAACTTTCTTAGATACACACACTTTAGCCCCTCAAAAGTTTATAAGAAATGTATCTGAGGGGAACACCCGGTTTTCCAATTATGTTGAATTCGACCATCCTGCCCTTAAGGCCCACTCTGATAAAAGATCGTTCAACGTTCCTCGC
>JBEBVI010000355.1:0-4809 GCA_040392805.1 Taibaiella helva | reverse complement strand
TACCCCTGCATAAAAATAAGCAGAATACCTCTGCATATTGTCTCCGGCACATTAATATCTTTACGTATTCGTAAGAACCGGTTTAAGTACATTAAAAAAACAGGTGAGATAAGGGATTATAATGATGTATATATTGTTTCTGTTACCCTGTCAGACTTTATCTTTCCATTCATACTCAAAAATGGGTCCATAATAGCCATAATTAGAAAAAACGGATGGGCAAGTTAATTATATTGCTTGATCTTCCGATGGATGATACATTTATAACAATTAAAAAAAACAACTATGCAATTAAAACAATTACTATCCGACACATTAATACACTGTGGTAATCAATTGGGCAGCCGTCATTTTTTGTCTGTCCGTTTATTGATATTCATGTTATTTACCGTATTAAGTAGTAATGCCCAGACATTTAACTGGGCAAATGATCTGGGAGGGTCCGGTGGTGATTACGGTCAGGATATAGCTGTGGATGGCAGTGGTAACATATACGTAACGGGATATTTTACCGGCACGGTCGATTTTGATCCTGCCGGCAATGGGGCTCCGCTGACTACCGCCGGTAGCACGGACATTTTTTTAGCCAAGTATGATGCAAACGGTGGCTTTATCTGGGCGAAAGCTTTGGGCGGGAAAAGTTCAGATGCAGGCCAGGGTGTAGTTGTAGACGGTAACGGCAACGTGTATGTAACCGGGTACTTCAGGACAAAGGCTGATTTTAACCCCGGTGGCAGTGGGGGCACCCTTACAGCCGTGGGAAGTGCAGATGTATTCCTGGCCAAGTACGATACAAGTGGCAGCTTCCTTTGGGCCATAGCGATGGGTGGCAGTGGTGAGGACGAGGATGATTATGGCAACGATTACGGTTATGACGTTGCAGTGGATAGCAGGGGCAATGTATATGTCACCGGTCATTTTAATTCAGATACCGCCGACTTTAACCGGGCCGGAAACGGAGGAAAGCTAACTACGGCTGCCTGGGAAGAGTACTATAATGTATTTCTGGCTAAGTACGATACAAGTGTCAACTTCATCTGGGCTAAGAGTCTGGGGGGAAGAAATGATGAAATTGGGCAAAGTGTAGCAGTGGATGGCAGCGACAATGTGTACATAACAGGTTATTTTAATTCATCCAGCGCCAGCTTCAACCCTGGCGGTAGCGGAGGTATACTGTCTACTACAGGCAAGCTGGATGTTTTTTTAGCTAAGTATGATGCAGGGGGTGGTTTCCTTTGGGCTAAAGCTATGGGTGGCAGTAGTAATGATTACGGGCAGGATGTAGCTATAGACGGTAGCGGCAATATATACCTGGCTGGATATTTTATGGGTACTGCAGATTTCAATCCGGGTGGCAACGGCGGAACATTGATTAAAACAACGACAACCTATCGTGACGTATTCCTGGCCAAATACGATACAAGCGGCAATTTCCTCTGGGTTAAAGCCACAGCCGGAAGCGATGCAGAAGGATGGAAGGTGGCAGTGGACAGAAGCAGCAATGCATACCTGGCCGGGTACTTCAGCACTACTACCGATTTCAATCCCGGTGGCAGCGGAGGGGCTCTAAAATCTGCCGGAAGCTATGATATATTCTTAGCTAAATATGCACCGGACGGCAATCTTATTTCAACCAGGGCAATGGGCGGAAGTAGCGGTGATTATGGGTACAGTATAGCGTTAGACAAAAGCGGTAATGCATACCTGACCGGGATCTTTCAATTAGAAGCCGACTTTAATCCCGGCGGCAACGGGGGAAAATTGAAGGCTGTTGCGGCTACTGACGCATTTGTGGTGAAGTTTGCCTGTAGTGATACTTCTTCCTCTTCACTCGCGGCAACTATTGACTGTGGCGAAAACTATATCTTAAATGACAGTGCATATACCCAGGAAGGCACCTATATACAGATATTCTCCAACCGGCTCGGCTGCGACAGTACAGTTACATTGGATCTGACAGTCATCCCGATGGTTACACCGGTAGTTAAGGTGGATGGCTTTACATTAAGCGTAACGGGCACCTACGCTACTTACCAGTGGCTCGTAGATGGCACTGCTATTACCGCGGCTAACGACTCTTTCTATACTGTAACAGAAAACGGAATTTACCAGGTAGTAGTTACTAATGGGAAAGGCTGCTCAGATACTTCGGATACCTATCCGATAACCAACTATTCAGCCATTGAAAATCTTCATACTCTGGCCGGGCATATCAGAATTTATCCCAATCCCACGACGGATTTTGTCCATATCCAGTCGCCGGTTAAAATAAAGGTAGCAATTACGGATATAACCGGCCGTACTATCCGCAAAACAGACGCCGGGCACATATCGCTGAAAGACCTCGCAGGTGGCATATACCTGCTGCGCATAACAGACACAAATGGTCTGCCGGTAAAAACAGAGAAAGTAATAAAGAAGTAAATAAGCTCAGCGCTTTTATAGTGTCAATATTTAATATGGTCAAAAAATATGCTGTATAGATTCTTCTACACAGCATATTTTTTGTATCCTGCCTCTAAAGATATAAGGTACTTCTCGTCTCAGGATTAAAAATACTTTTCAACCTTCCTTTTTCTTTTGCAAGCCGGCCATTACATTGTATGATATTTTTCTTTACTTTTGCCCGCTCATAAGTAAAGTCCCGAAATTACCGGGCTATAATAAAAAATTATGGAATACAGACAAATAGTAGCAATTACGGGTCTCAGTGGTCTTTACCAGCTGATGAATACAAAGAATGACGGTGCTATCGTGCGCAGCCTCACCGACAAGAGTGTAAAATTTGTTTCTGCACGTATTCACCATATCACACCTTTAGAAAGCATTGAAATATATACTACAGGTGAAAATGTAAGACTACATGAAGTCCTGGAAAAAATAAAAGAGGATGATTCGAAAGTAGACAAGCTAAACAGCAAACGTGATGATAAAGCTGCCAAGGCTTATTTCAAAAGTATACTTCCCGACTTCGATGAATCAAGGGTATATGCCAGCGATATCAGGAAAGTATTAAAATGGTACGAAATCCTGAAAGCGAATAATTTATTGGATTTCGATTATCTTAAAAATAATAATACACAGGAAGAAGCACCTGAAGACGTAAAACCTGAAGAGCCGCAAGCCGAAACAGTTGCGGAAGAACCGAAGCCGAAAAAGAAAGCAGCAGCAAAAAAAGCAGCCAAGCCAAAAGAGGAGGAGGAAGGGGCTGAAAAACCGGCAAAAAAAACAGCGGCTAAAAAGAAAGCCGCTACCAGCGATGACCCGGCTGCGGAAAAAAAGCCTGCGGCTAAAAAAGCAGCAGCAAAGAAAAAGAAAGAAGATGCATAATTGTGACCGATATAATTTAAAAAAAGGCTTTCCCGAAATGATGGGAAAGCCTTTTGGCTTTTACTCACTGTTGTTAAAAGATAAACAACCTATTCCGTTTCTTCATCTCACTTACTTCATCCACAGTCTGCAGGAGAAAGGGTACCAAGCAATAAGGACATCCCAAAACTTTTTACTTCCTCTTATTCCTCCAAGTAATTAAGATCTTTCCCGAAAGTTTCTTTCAGCCTGCTTAACGAATACAGAGCTACGGCCACCAGGAAGAAAAGCATGATATAAGCAGCAGTTATAATATCGTACAAGTGAACAAAAAACTCAAAAAGTAAAGTTATAGGCACTAAGGCACCTCTTACGAAATTGGGAACAGTAGTGGTTACGGTGGCCCTAAGATTGGTGCCGAACTGCTCGGATGCTATGGTTACGAAAGTAGCCCAATAGCCGACACTCAGACCGAGAATAAAGGTCAGCATACGGAAACGTTCCGGCGTGAGCCCTGTACTGTTGAGGTATAAAACAGAGGCTGCCGTACAGGAAATGAGGAATAACAGCACAACATATTTACGTGACCGGAGCAGTTGCGCCAGCAAGCCTGCTACAATATCTCCGGCAGAAATGCCCAGGTACGCATACATCACGCCCTGCCCCGCATCCAAGGTAGCTGTTGCATTTAATGACTTGCCTATCTCAGGCGATAAAACAATAAGAATACCCACCACAAACCATAAAGGCAGCCCTATACCTATGCAGTGCAGGTATTTGAAAAAGCGGTCTTTGCGAAACAGCATACGTATGCTACCTCTTTTTATCGCTTTATCTACCGTTTTCTGATAAAATACAGATTCAAATGTTCCGATACGAAACAATAACAATACCAGCCCTAAACCTCCACCCACGAAATAAGCAGTGCGCCAGTCGAATATCTCCGATACCCATTTTGCCGCTACCGCTCCCAATACGCCGATCACGGCAACAATCATGGTACCGTATCCCCGTTTTTCTTTGCTCATGGTTTCGCTTATCAGGGTAATACCGGCGCCCAGCTCGCCTGCCAGACCTATACCCGCAATAAACCTTATTATTGCATAACTATGTATATCCTGAACAAAGCCATTAATGATATTAGCTATTGAATATAAGAATATAGACCCGAACAATACTTTTACCCGACCAAACTTATCGCCTATAATACCCCACAGCAGGCCGCCTAAAAGCAGGCCGGTCATCTGCATATTCATAACATATTCCCCTAAGTGACGCATATTGCTTTCCGGAATACCTATATCCTTCATACTACTCACCCGCACTATAGCGAAAATAAGAAGGTCGTAAATATCAACGAAATAGCCGAGAGCGGCAACTAATATTAATAGCAGTGTACGTTTGTTAGCCGGATTCAAGTGGAAATTTTTAGAAAGGCACAAAATAGAAAAAACCCCGTAAACATTACGAGGTTTTTTATTTAAGTCCAATAAAAAAATT
>JBEBVI010000354.1:0-4826 GCA_040392805.1 Taibaiella helva | reverse complement strand
GGAAGTCGAATATGGATAATTGCTTAGTGGATGTGCAGGAAAGCATAAGTGCAGGATTTAGAACAAAAGCTACAAAAACACTGCACTAAGCAAAGAAAATAGTTACTCAGATATTTGTTAACCAGTCGATTGTGGCTTTTTAGCAAAGCCTACTTAAGTAAAAAAGAGGTACAGGTTATTGATATAATCTGTACCTCTTTCTTATAAAATCAGATCAAATGTATTTTACCACTATTTTGATTTTCTGACTTATCTCCAACTTTCTTACCCCTAATTTAATATTTTTCCTTCACGATCCAGCTCGACAAGATCAAACCCTTTTCCGATAATTTTATCTGCGAGGGTCGCCTTATCGCCAACCAGCAGGATAACCAGGTTATCAGTAGAAGGTAATTTTTGTTGAGCCAGTACATTAATATTGTTTACAGTAATGGCCTTCAGCTTATTATTTTGCTGCTCTGTATAATTTTTAGGCAAACCATAGGTCTGGAGCCTGTTGAGGAACACCGCTTTCTGGAAGCCGGTTTCGTACTTTAATGCTTCGCTCTGGCTCATTGCCTTTTTGGTAAAAGATAACTCTTCCTTGCTGATACCCTTTTGCTTGTATTCTTCCATAATATGCAGCACATCATACAGGGCACTGTCTGTTGCGGCAGCTTTTATACCTGCACTGAATGAATAGTCCCCGCCATATTTATTACCGTTAAAGGAAGACCTGGCGCCATAGGTCCAGCCTCTGTCTTCGCGGAGATAAAGGTTGAGGCGGCTATTGAATGCGCCACCCAGCGGGAAGTTCATTATGGATGATTGATAGTAATCGCCGGTAGCATCATATTTCATATCGGTCACATAACCCACACGAAATTCGGTTTGTGCAGCTCCGGGTATATCTATAAAAAAGACTTTGTTTTTTGGTGCAGCAGGTGCTTTCGGTATCTCCGGGAAGGATACGGCAAAGTCAGGTAATTGCTGCAGGAAACCCAGCTTGCTGATCACCTCATCAGGGGCTACTTCTCCCACAACTACTATATTGGCGTCATTTCTCGAAAATTTATTTTTATAATAATCTTCTATATCGGACAGCCGGATCTGTGCAATGGATGCTTCTGTACCTGACGAAGGGCGGCTCAGGGGATTGTCGTCACCTAAAAGTAAGCTGCTATATGCCAGTGAAGCTACATAGGAAGGCTGATTCAGGGCATTCTTGATGCTTTCCGAAATTTGCCTTTTATTTCTCCGGAAGTCCTCTTCATTGAACTGCGGTCTTAATAAACGCTCTTCCAGCAAGGCTAATGTTTTATCTAAATTTTTAACCAAAGAGCGGACATGCACGCTTATCTCATCATCGTCGGCACTTACATGTATAGTGCTGCCTAATTGCTCGAGTGCTGCCGTAAAATCTTCTGATGAATAGTTTTTGGTGTCTTCATTCATCATCGTAGCAAATATATTGGCCAGACCGCTTTTGCCCGCCGGGTCGATGATCTTTCCGCCTTTGAAATTGAGCAGGAGGGTCACTACCGGGATCTCGTTCGTTACCGTACCGATGGCCTTAATATTGCCGGCAAAAGTGCGTTCCCAGAAGTCAGGTGTTTTTACAATAACAGGCTCGGTAGCTTCAGGCATTTTGCTGCGGTCAAAAGTATCGGTAGCTTTAACATAGGTGAGGCCATTGTAGCCGTATGACGGCGCTTTATATCCTTTTTGGGAGATGACATAATTATCTTTTCCCGCCTTTTCCGTATAGTTATTAGTCAGCACGCTTAATATAACCGCATGTTTTCCCTTAATATACTGATTGTATACGCGCATTACATCTTCCCTGGTTACGGAAGCATGAGCTTCCAGCTCTTTGGGCAGGAAGTTGGCGTCTCCGGTAAAAGTATGGAATGCGGCTAACAGGGAAACTTTGCCGGATACACTTTCCATGCTGTTGATCAGCTTGGCTTCTGCCTTGCTGGTAAAACGCAGGATGTCTTCATCCGTAACGCCTCTTTCTTCAAACTCTTTAAAGCTTTCCTGTACTGTTTGTTCCAGGTCTTTTAGCTTCTGTCCCGGATACGATACAATGCCGATGGTAAATTCGCCGGCAAGCTCGGAGGTAGAATTGTATGCGGAAGCATTGATGGCCTTGCCGGATTTAATAAAGTTCTTATAAAAGATAGAACCCTTTCCCCTGCCTATTATTTCGGCAAGGCAATCGAGCGCTACTTCATCTTTGCTATAGCTTGGCGGGGCAGGGTACACTATGCGTAACATAGGCAGCTGCGCAAAGTTATCTTTCATCGAAACATAGCGGTCTTTCGATAATGTGGGAACGGGAATGCGGGCAGGTTGTACCTCTGCTCCTCTTGGAATAGAACCGAAATATTTTTCCACCAACCGTACTACCTGTTCCGGCTGCACATCTCCTCCTATGGTAAGCACTGCATTATTGGGACCGTACCAGCGAAGGAAAAAGTTCTTGAGATCCCGGACATTCACCCGGTTCAGGTCTTCGATATAGCCTATCGTCAACCAGGAGTACGGATGCCCGTAAGGGTAAAGGTTCTTACTCTGCACTTCGTTTACCAGCCCGTAGGGTTGATTATCGTAACGCTGGCCCCGTTCATTTTTTACAGTGGCCCTTTGTACTTCAAATTTTTTCTGTGTTACCGCATCCAGTAAAAAGCCCATCCTGTCAGCTTCCAGCCAAAGCATTTTTTCAAGCTGATTGGAAGGAACAGTTTCGAAGTAATTGGTCCGGTCGCGATTGGTTGTACCGTTCAGCGTACCACCGGCTTCCGTAATGATCCTGAAATGTTCTTCATCTTCTACATTGTCCGATCCCTGAAACATCATATGTTCAAAGAAATGGGCAAACCCGGATTTATTAATCTCTTCGCGGGCAGAGCCTACATGGTAAGTAACATCCACATGGACTATCGGGTCACTGTGGTCTTCATGAATGATTAATGTAAGACCATTAGGTAATACATATTTCTCATAAGGTATAACAACTTCATTACCTTTTTGTACTACTTTTTCAACTAACCGGGCTTGTGCCATGGCATACCTGGGCATACCGATAATTGCTAAAGCGCCGACCGTCAACAATAATTTCTTCATGCTTTTTAACTTGAATTGATTGATTTTTTCAAATAAAACGAGTGAAGTTCCGTAAATTTTAGAGAAAAACCTGACAATGGTGTGACATTTACATTTTATTATTATCCGCCTCCCAGGATACAAGTCTTAATTTTTTGTGTACTTTGTGTGCTTTTACATTACTTCTATTTTGTTATACTATGAAGAAAATTCTTTTTGTTCTGGCTTTGTTTGCCTCCGGAACCATAAGCGCGCAGATACATATCGGGAGCAACCAAATTGCCACCGCCAACCGCCCGGGTAAAATAAAATCGGCAGACTGGGAGCAATTAAAGAAAACAACCACATTATTCACTTTACCTTACAAGGAGTATACGCATATCGATGATTATAATAAAGCTATTCAGTCCGTCTGGACGATAACACCGTTTAAAATCATCAGGCCGGAGGAGATGGAGGATTATATGGGGAAGGGTGATTACTCTTTTTTCTCATTCGGAGGTTATGTTACCTCCAGCCGGAGTGGCGCCGCCTCGGATCCTTCATCCATGCATATATCTTATGATCTGTGGCAGCCGGTAAAAGGAAGCAAGTCGAAGCAGGATTATTTTGCACGCATTATTATATATCCGGATAACCAGACTTTTTTTACAGCTATGCGTAATATAAACCGGCGTAAAAGTGATTACAGCGCCAAAATGTTATCGTTTATCTACAATGATGCCGTGCTCTATAACTGGGGGGCGGGCCTGCTGAAGGGCTATCTTAAAAAAGTAAATGATCATCTTTCTGCTAAGGACGAGAGAGGACCTTTCTCTGAAGAAACCGATAAGCAATCACTAAGCAATCTCGGGTCGGATACCCTCTACGTGCCTGACTATGTTTTTATCAAATTTAATATGTTCTCCGGCGGCGAAAAGAAAGATGAAGATGTAGAAGAGGAGGATTTAAAGAAAGCCTATCCCCATCCGGTGCGGATCGTGTCCGGTGCGGAATTACACGACCTGATATTGAACAGTCCGCGGAAAATAAATTACCTGGTGTATATAAAGAGCAGTACGGACAAATATATCAATGTCTACTCAAGCGATGGCAGGATGCTTTATGCCAATTATACACCGTTATCATATAATTTTAAGAATAAGGATTTAGCTAAGATTGCTAAATTTGCCAGATAAGAGACAGCTCTTCATATTTTCAAATCTAAAACCATAAGTATTATGTCTATTCAAGTTGGAACACCTGCTCCGGATTTTACATTGTATGACAGTAACAAACAGCAGGTTAAATTAAGTGATAAAAAAGGAAACCCTGTCGTACTGTTGTTTTTCCCCCTTGCTTTCACCGGTGTCTGTACGGAAGAGCTTTGTTCGGTGCGGGATAATATGTCCGTTTATGACGGATTAAAAGCCCAGGTGCTGGCTATATCGGTAGATTCGGTGTTTACCCTGGAAAAATTTAAGCAGGAACAGCAATATCAGTTTACGCTGTTGAGCGATTTTAATAAAGAAGTGGCGGGTAGGTACGGCTGCTTGTATGAAGATTTTGTTTTGGGTATGAAGGGGGTAGCTAAACGCTCTGCTTTTGTAATAGATAAGGAAGGAGTGGTCCGCTATGCCGAAGTATTGGAAGATGCCGGTAAGGTGCCGGATTTCGAATCGATACGCCGTACGCTTGAAGCGATCCAGTAAAAAGGAGGAATAAGCAAAACGCCCCGGGAGCCTAAATTTTTTGTTAGA
>JBEBVI010000353.1:0-4870 GCA_040392805.1 Taibaiella helva | reverse complement strand
GACAAATGGCAGGCCCGGGCACACCGGTATTACAGACTAATGGAGCCGGGGCTGGTATATGGTTTTTACGGGTTGCGGTAAGTGATAAAGACTGGATCAGAATTAAAGTCAATGATAAAGCAGAAGTGCAAACTGCAACAATAGCAGGAGTACATTTAACAGGTAGTGTATATAAAAAATCGGAAGCCGTAGATCCCTATAACGGCTCTTTTACTATTGATATAAAGCTTACGGGTACTCCGGGTGGTGTGGCAAGCGGGATGTTCGGCAAAGCAATAATATTTACCGGTGAAAACAACGATGGCCAACAAGCGGGGCAACAATGGAAAATACCTTACGAAGCCTTACTGGAAGGTGATGGTAATACGGGTTATGTATTTGTAACAAATGATAATAAGACGGCCAGGCGGATAAAGGTAACAATAGCCGGTATGGACACTGAGGGTGTTTGGATCAGTAAAGGCCTGGATTCTGTATCAGTCCTGATCATCAGCGGCAATGCTTATTTAAATGATGGAAGCCGGATCCGTATCGAACAGTAAAGTCCCTGAAAAGCAGCCATAGTTATAACCTTCATTTTTTTCTGTAATGAGAATCTCATCATACGCCGTTAAGAATTATCAGTTCACTCTGATCATTTTTATTATGATTGTGGTAGTGGGTATTTCCACGATCATCAATATGCCGAGGAGTGAAGATCCGGAAATGCATGCTCCGGTGTTTGCTGTTACGGTTATATATCCCGGGGCAAGCCCTGCGGATGTGGAAGACCTTGTGGTAGAGCCGCTGGAAAAGGAGATCTATCAGCTGGAAAATATAAAGCGTTTGCGTACGGTCATCGGGAGCGGTTATGCTGTTATACAGGTTGACTACAGGTATGGCAGTAACGTGGAAAATAAGTTTCAGGAACTGACACGGCTGGTTAATAATGAACGGTCGGAACTACCTAAGGAAATTCAACGTATAGAAGTGAAGAAGTTTCAGCCCTCAGATGTTAATATTCTACAGGTTGCTTTGGTGTCGGAGAATGCATCAAGAACACAGTTGAAGAAATACGCGGAGGATCTGCAGAAAAGACTGGAAAAAGTTCCGGATCTGAAAAACGTTGCTATACAAGGATTGCCGGAGCAGCAGGTAAAAGTGGAGCTGAACCTGGATAAAATGGCAGAAGGTAATATTCCTGTTATGGCTGTGCTGGGTAATCTGCAAAGTGAAATAGCCAATATACCGGGAGGTAACCTTGAGGCCGGAGCCAGTGTATTTAACGTAAAAACAAGCGGGAGTTATAAAAACCTGGAACAAATAAAGTCAACTATTGTTTATACTGCTAACCAAAAGAATATTTTACTCAGAGATATTGCTAACGTATATTATGGCTATGAAGATGAGCAGCATATTACCCGTCTGAACGGGCATCGTTGCGTTCTGGTTACCGCTGCTCTTAAAGACAAGGCAAACATCAGTAAAGCACAGGCCTGGTATAAGCCGGCGTTACAGGCATTTGAAAAAACGCTCCCGGATAATATTGACTTCCAGGCTAATTTTGACCAGGCTGATAATGTTAATAAACGCCTAACCGCCTTAGGTTTTGATTTTCTTATTGCTATTGGCCTGGTGGCTATCACGCTTTTACCATTAGGTTTAAGACCGGCTATTATCGTGATGATATCCATTCCTTTGTCACTGGCTATAGGTGTGGTTTTGCTCAACTTTTTCGGTTATAACCTAAATCAGTTAAGCATTGTCGGTCTTGTTGTCGCCTTAGGATTATTGGTTGATGATAGTATAGTAGTGGTAGAGAACATTGAACGGTGGATACTGGGAGGTCACTCCCGTATGGATGCTGCTTTGAAGGCTACCGGACAAATAGGGCTGGCAGTGATCGGTTGTACGGCAACACTTATCGTTGCTTTTCTACCCATAGCCTTTATGCCGGAGGCGGCCGGTGATTTTATCCGTAGCCTTCCTTTAGCTGTTATGTTTGCGGTGCTGGCTTCGATGCTGGTTTCTTTAACTATCATTCCTTTTCTTTCCAGCCGGCTGCTAAAGGAGCATACCGGCACCAGCGAAGGGAATTTCTTTATGAGGGCTTTGAAAAAGGGTATCCACAGATCTTATGCGCCTCTTCTGGAACGTGCTTTAAAGCATCCCCGCACTACAGTTATCGTGGCGGTTATATTATTTGTGGCTTCACTGGGTGTATTTCAGATTATTGGGTTTAGTTTGTTCCCTGCATCAGAGAAACCTCAGTTCCTGATCAATATCACTACTCCTCCACAGTCCAATCTGGCATATACCAATGAAATAACAGCACAGGTTGAAGCCGTTTTAAAGAAAGATAGCCGTATAAAATATTTTACAACTAATGTTGGGAAAGGTAATCCTCGTGTTTATTATAACGAAATGCAGGGAAATGCACGGAATGATTTTGCACAGATTTTTATACAGCTTCAACCGGATTTAAAACCTAAGGATAAATTGACCTTGCTGGAGGAATACAGAAAGATGTGGACACCTTATACCGGAGCAAAAGTAGAGGTGAAGAATTTTGAGCAAGGTACACCGGTAACGGCGCCGGTGGAGGTAAGAATATACGGTGAGCACCTGGATACTTTACGGAGCGTGGCAACGAAGGTAGAAAGCCTGTTGTTGGAAACGGAAGGCACTATTTATGTCAATAATCCTTTGCGTTTGCTTAAAAGCGATCTGCGTATTGTGGTAAATAAAGAAAAAGCCCGGATGCTGGGTGTCCCTACTTCTAATATTGACAGAATGATCCGGTTGGCTATTGCCGGTCTTGAGGTAGGTAGCTACAATGATGAGAATGGAAATGATTATGATATTGTCGTAACAAAGGGAAAAGAGGGCAGGCCGACACTTACCGTACTTCAAAATCTGTTTGTCAATAATCAGCAGGGGCTGGCTATACCATTAAGTCAGCTTACTGATATACAGTTCGAAAAATCGCCAGTGAATATAACCCGGCATGAAAAGCAAAGAATGGTATCGGTAACGGCTTCTGTAAAAAAGGGATTCCTGGTAGACCGCGTGATCAAAGAAACGGTTTTCCGGATGGATCAGTTTCATTTACCAGAAGGTTATACTTATTCTATGGGTGGTGAAGTAGAATCGCGAGCGGATTCATTCGGTGATTTCGGTACCATTATTATCATTACGGTTTTCCTGTTTATCGCGATATTGATTCTGGAATTTAAAACGTTTAAAAGCACATTGATTGTTTTGTCGGTAATACCCCTGGGCATTGTAGGGGCGGGTATTGCCTTATGGATCACAGGAAATTCACTGTCTTTTGTGGCTGTTGTGGGCTTAATTGCCCTGGCGGGTATAGAAGTGAAGAATACTATTCTGTTAGTGGACTTTACCAACCAGTTGCGGATGCAGGGACGCGACCTGGATACGGCTATAAGGGAGGCAGGAGAAGTCAGATTTTTACCTATTGTGCTTACGTCGTTAACAGCTATAGGCGGATTAATTCCTATAGCTATTTCCACTAATCCTTTAATATCACCTTTAGCTATTGTATTAATTGGTGGATTGATCAGTTCTACTTTGCTATCCAGAGTGGTTACACCTGTTATCTATAAATTGCTGCCTCCGGCGATTGCTGTGGATAAAGACCGCCTTCTTTGATGTATTAGTGATTCCAGCGGGTTTGCTCTATTATAATTTTTGTTATAGTTGATTTGAGCTGTTCCTGTTTATGCTAATTTTGATTATATCAGCAAAGGACATTATGAATCTATGGAACCGGTAGAAGAATATATAAGTAAGTTTCCCGAACAAATACAGGCTATTATGCAGAGAATACGGGAAACAATAAAAAGGAATGCACCAGATGTAACGGAAGAATGTATTTCCTACAAAATGCCTGTTTATAAACTTAACGGGAAGCCATTGGTATATTTTGCCGCATACGCTAAGCATATTGGTTTTTATGCAACACCGACAGGACACAGTGCCTTTGTAAAAGACCTTGCACCATATAAACAGGGAAAAGGCTCTGTCCGGTTTCCCCTTGACCAGCCCATACCTTTTAAGCTTATAGAGCGGATAGTGCGATTCAGGGTAGAGGAGGTGCTGAAAAAGTAGTGATAGCAGGGCCGGATATTTATTCCTGCTTTTTTAGAAGACAATTCTTTAACTTACTTTTACTTTGCTGATAATAAGCCGAATGAAGAAGTTATTAATTGTACTGATGCTATTTTATGCTGGAGCAGGTCAGTTTTCCTGCACCTCTCCAAAGGAACAGGGAAAAAAAGTTTTCCGCTATAACCAGATTGGTGGTATGGAAAGCCTTGACCCGGCTTTTGCAAAGAGCCTTGCTATAATGTGGGGTGTTCATTTTATCTATAATACTTTGCTCGAAGTAAATGAGCAATCCGAAATCGTATCTTCTCTTGCCAGGTCCTGGACGATTTCCACAGATGGATTACAGTATACTTTTCATTTGAGAAATGATGTTTATTTCCAAGACAATGACGTATTTCCGGGCGGTAAAGGCAGGAAAATGACGGCAGAGGATGTGGTTTATAGCTTTAACCGGCTTATAGACCCCAATACCGCTTCTGCCGGTGCATGGGTATTTAACGGCCGGGTAAGGGACAAAGATCCTTTCGTTGCCCCGGACGATTCTACAGTGATCATTCATTTAAAAGCCCCATTCCGTCCGTTGCCGGGTATACTCAGTATGCCCTATTGCTCCGTTGTGCCCCATGAAGCAGTAGAGCGCTGGGGAAAAGATTTCAGGAATCATCCCTGCGGTACCGGGCCTTTCCGGTTTCAGTACTGGGATGAAGGCAATATGCTGGTATTACACCGACACTCCCGGTATTGGGAAAAAGATGAGCTA
>JBEBVI010000352.1:0-4872 GCA_040392805.1 Taibaiella helva | reverse complement strand
CACAGTCAAGCTACTGTCTCGACTACTCACCTGGACAACGACTCCTGTCAATTCCTCGATTGACTGGATAGGACAAAAGACGTCGGTGCCATTATCATATGCTTTCAGCGTAAGCACATTCACGTCGCGAAGCCGGATCTGATACGCGACGGCAACGCCGAGCTTGCTGGTATCTGAATTGACGTCCGCCAGCGAGCGATCTACAATGCGACCGATGCCAATGGAAGTTTTACGAGGAATCGTATCCTTGGAAGGCACCGGGGTACCTGAGGACGCTGCTGTCCGGGTCGACGGGAACAGTGATTGCGCCTCGCTCTGTCGTACCGGCAATGCCAGGATTCCACATGCCACGACAACGGCACTCCAGGTGCGCGCGCGAGACCGGCTCATTCAGCGCTAGAGCAGTCCAGCGATAGTCAACACGAGCGTACCGCCGGTGTACTGCCCTGGTTTTTGATTCAAAGGTGGCGACACAGTCCCTCCAACCCAGATGTAGATATCACTGAGAAGAACTATGAGCTGGGAAAATCCCGTTGGAGGATTGAATACCGTTGCACCCGCAGGATTATTGTTGTTGATCCGGTATCTGCCACATGTGGAACAGAGCGTGACAGGGAGCGACGCTGCACCATTCGTAGGCGGAGTTACTGTAAACGAGATAACGTTTACCAACCCCAGCGTTCTGTTTGTATGAAAAAACGCCGACGTGGCGTCGGTTGGCGCAATTGTCTTGCTCGTTCCACTCAGGACAACCCCAAACTCCAGATGTCGTAATACATTGAACTGCGCATCTGCTCGAGCACCAGATACTATAAAAAGTATCGCAGCCAGCACAATGAAATGCCACATTCGCCGAACACCTCCGCGACATTTATAGCCACCGCGCAGCGTCATGGAATCACGATTGCTGTAGCGTTTCGTGCGGGGGGTCCACGCACGATCAAGGCATCGGGCACATCGGGACGTCCTGTTTCCGCACTTACCTGTAATTCGTACGTTCCGGCAGGAACTCCAGCAACTGGAAGGCTGATCCTTGGCTCAAACGTATAGTATATCCCGGTAGGCAACATCGTTTGCGCAACAACTCGGCCACCGCGATCACGCAATTTGACAAAAACTGTCCCGATAAAAGCTGCGTTTCCTGTTCGTGTCATTTTTGCACGAACCACCACTGAATCGCCCTGCACAACGGCACTCGGCGTATCTATTACCAAACCTGTGGCGAGATTACCGTGACGATAGAAAATCGGGAGAATCGATCGGACTTCCAGATCGAGCCCGATATTAATTCCTTCTGCGGCTTGCTTGGATTGCACCTGCACACGTCCGCCTTTGGCAGATACCACGAGCCTGGCCCAATATTCCTGAGGGGACAGGCCAGGAGGCGGACTGGCAATAAGCCGAACCACCCGTTGCGCGCCGGCGTCCAACCGGAACCGTTGCGGCAACACCTGCATCCAGGACATAGCCGAGGGAGCGGTGTCGCTTACCGTTTCAAACGTTTGGAGAGACATCTTCCCCGCCGAATCCGTGACGGGATAGCCATACAACGTCCCAAAGGTCACCTCGGCGGGTTTGTCGCCAGAGTTGACCAGAGTGATAGCCACAGTACGCGTCTTGGCATCGACAACAAGTACCTGTGGCGCAATCGCTACCGATTGCGCATGTACTGTCGCCGACGATGTTCCAAGCAGTGTAACTGCGGCGCCAAGAAGGATGCGCCGCATCGTTCTCACCTACGGTTAGAAGTAGACAACCGTGACGGTCAACGTACCTGTATAAGTTCCCGCAGCCTGATCGATCGCAGGCTCAGCGGTCGCACCGACGTAGACAAACAAACCGCCGGTGGAGCTCAGCGTCGTGGTTTCCGCAGATGCAGAAGGCGTGAATGTGCTACCACCCGATGGGGATGCGGTCGTGTTGGTGGTGCCTGTCCATGTCGTGACTGGCATCGTTTCCGTTCCGCCATCAGTCAAATCTGCGGGGAGCGTAAACGTGATATTCACCTGGCTCGAAGCCTGGCCCGCAATTTCAAAGCTTGCTGCTTCGGCGGCCGTCACCGGTACCGTTTTATCGACGCCGGGAAACACGTTGCCAAAGTCGAGATCCGTAAGCTTGGTGACAACGATTGGTTGCTGCACTTCAGCGGTTACGTTTGCTGTCGCGGTATTCTGCGCCTGAACACTATTTGATGCCACCAACAATCCAGCAAAGACTGTGGCTGCAAGGAGCGCTGTTTGCCCTACACGAGTCTTCTGCATAGTCCTGCCTCCATTAGAGTAGAGGTCAAGTCTATCAAATTTGGAAAGGATTCGTAAGAGTGGGGGGAGGGGGGTGGCTCAGGAACAGCAACTACTCCCAACGATTCCCGATTTGATGTGGCACCTGAAGATGATCGAGCACCCGCGCGACGATGAAATCAACCAGGGCATCGATAGATTCCGGACGATGGTAAAATCCCGGAGATGCGGGCATTACCGTTACGCCAAGCTCGCTAAGTGTGAGCAGATTTTTGAGATGAATCGCACTAAATGGCGTTTCTCTCGGCACGATAATAAGCTTGCGCTGCTCTTTGAGTGTGACATCAGCAGCACGTTCCACGAGCGAACGCGATGATCCATGCGCAATCGCGCTCACTGTCCCCATCGAACACGGGCATATCACCATGCCTGATGTGAGCGCAGAGCCAGAGGCGGGAGCGGCCCCTCGATCGCCGTCATCGTACACCTTGACGAAGCGATCCCATGACCCCGCACCGTTCTTCTGGTCGACATGATCGCGAAGCGCGTCAACCGACTCGATGCCCATTTCAGTTTGCAGCAACCGGACACCATGGCTCGACACAATCAGCGATACTGGGCGCTGTGCGACTACCAACTGCTCCATCAACCTTACAGCGTACGGGGCGCCAGATGCGCCTGTAATGGCAACAATCAATGGATGGTGCACGGATTGGCTCATAAGACGACGTTCTCCAGAAAGACAAAGCCACAAAATACGAGGCTGATGATTCCGTTCATCGTAAAGAATGCCGCGTCCAGCTTCCGAATATCCCCTGGTCGCACCAGCGTGTGTTCATACAGCAATAACCCAGCCGCCACAACCACTCCGGCCAGATACAGATAGCCAGCGTTCACAGCGAACCCAACAGAAATCAATGCGAGCACCGCTACAACGTGCAGGAATCGCGCGACGAAAAACGACTTGCGTTCCCCCAGTGCCACAGGAATGGAATACAACGAGTTACGTTTATCGAATTCCAGGTCCTGTAATGCATACAGCACATCGAAGCCACCGCCCCACGCGGTCACGGCGACCGAAAGCGCACACAGCATCCACCAAGGTTCGCTCCAGCTGCCGCCAATGGCGAGATATCCACCAACTGGGGCGATTGACATGCCCAGCCCCAGCACCAGATGCGACCACCGTGTAAACCGCTTTGTATAGCTGTAGAAAAAGACCCACGCAAGCGCCACCGGCGAGAGCATAAAGCACAGCGGATTCAGCGCATACGCCGAGGCAATGAATATCAGTGAGGCGACGGCGACGGCGACGGAAGCCTCGGTGTAACTCATAGTCCCAGCAGGCAGCTCACGCATCTTCGTGCGCGGATTCGCCGCATCGATTTTGCGATCGACGATCCGGTTGAATCCCATCGCCGCGAAACGGGCCGCAGTAAACGCGAGAACAACCCACAGGAACTGCGATATCGACACCGGATGCGAATCACTAGCCAACAAAACGCCCACAATCGCGAACGGCATCGCAAATACGGTGTGCGGCAATTTCACAAAATTGGCGTATCGCACGAAACGCGACACGCCGTCAAACGTCTGGCCTTCCCGCGCCGTTGGCACTGTCACAGTCCTAGCTTGCCCCACATTGCATCTACCGATTGCTTGGTGGCATCGTCCATGTAGATTCGATCGGGCCAGTTGCGCGTGAATCCCTCCTCCGGCCACTTACGCGTAGCATCGATCCCCATTTTCGACCCATACGTAAAGCCTCGGCTCGCATGATCGAGCACGTCGACGGGGCCCATGGTGAAGCGTGTGTCGCGCTCAGGATCAATATTGTTGAGCGCAATCCACCAGGCTTCGTATTGATCCTGAACGTTGATTTCTTTGTCGAAGACAATGATGACTTTGGCGAGCGACATGAGTCCCTGTCCCCACAGCGCATTCATCACCTTGTAGGCCTGTCCGGGATACTGCTTGTCGATGGAGACGAACACCAAGTTGTGGAATCCGCCTTCGCCGGGCATGTGATAATCCACGATCTCGGGAATGACCATCTTGAGCAGCGGCAAAAAGATGCGCTCGGTGGCATATCCCAGATACAAATCTTCCATCGGCGGACGCCCTACAATAGTAGTGGCGTAAATCGCTTTCTTTCGCATCGTCACCGCGGTTATATGGACGCGGGGATAGTAATCCGCTTCGCTGTAAAAACCGGTATGATCGCCGAAAGGTCCTTCGATCACCAAATCTTCCGCAGGATCGATGTATCCTTCAAATACAAACTCTGCATCGGCCGGTACTTCTAAGTCACACGTTACCGCTTTGGCCAATGCAACGTGTTCACGCCGCAGAAACCCCGCGAACAAAAATTCGTCAATCACCGGAGGGAGCGGCGCAGACGCAGCATACATCGAGGCAGGATCGCCACCTACCGCGATACATACAGGCATCCGCTCACCACGCTCGGCCATTTCACGCCAGTGTGCGGCACCAACCTTGTGACGCTGCCAGTGCATCTTGAGTGTTGTGGGGGATTCGTATTGCACGCGATACATCCCCACGTTGCGAATGCCACGCGATGGATCTTTGGAAATCACCATCGGCAGCGTGATGTACGGTCCGCCATCATCCG
>JBEBVI010000351.1:0-4875 GCA_040392805.1 Taibaiella helva | reverse complement strand
TTATTGATCAGCTCCTGGATCAATACGGTTTTACCCACACCGGCGCCACCGAACAGACCGATCTTACCGCCCTTTGCATAAGGCTCAATAAGGTCAATTACTTTAATACCGGTATATAAAACCTCTGTTGAAGTACTCAGGTCTTCAAACTTAGGTGGTTTGGCGTGTATCGGCCTGCCGTTGGTTTTATTGGGTTGAGGTAAGCCGTCAATAGCATCACCTGTTACATTAAACAGGCGTCCGTTGATCTGGTCACCGGTTGGCATAGCGATCGCTTTACCGGTATCTACTACATCCAATCCTCTTACCAAACCCTCTGTACCATCCATTGCCACACAGCGCACGCTATCTTCACCCAGGTGCTGTTGCACTTCCATAACCAACTTTTCACCGTTTTCACGGGTAAGTTCCAGGGCGTTATAAATTTCGGGCAACTTATTGTTTGACGAGAAGTGTACATCCACTACCGGACCAATGATCTGCTTGATTTTACCAACGTTAGGCATATCAATAATTTAGTTTTTATAATAAGATGTTTAAATTCGGCTGCAAAGGTAAGTGATATTATCTTAAAAAGAAAGCAGCCATAAAAAGAAATTCAGTCAAAATTGGAATACAATAAACTCAGGGCTTCATAGTAGTTACAAATGACCATACCCGCAACAGCAGCCGCAGATATTGATATTGCTGCACACAACTAAAGTTAAGGACATGAATCAAAATTTTACTTTTCCAAGACAATTGTCCGAATGTCGAAAACCAAGGGCTTACAATTATTTACTTTTCTTTTTTCCCCCGGTTTTTACCAGGTTGTAAGAATCTTCAATCATGCCTTTTAGCAGATCAGCACGTAAACTGCGATCGACGATCACCGTGTTCCAATGTTTCTTATTCATGTGGTATCCGGGAATGATATATTCATATTCTTCCCTCAGTTCTATTGCCCGTTGCGGATCGCACTTTACATTAAATTGGAGCGGTACCGTATCTAAAGAAAGTAATAAAAAAATCTTCTGCCCCACCTTAAAAACAAGTGTCCCTTCACCAAAAGGTTGCCCTTCCGTAACCTCCGGAAAAGATAAACAGTAATCCCTTATCATTTCTACATCCATAAAATTAAAGTTTGATCATTCCCATAATATCGTTGCCTCGTCGCGCTTCTTTGCCCTGTTGCGAGAAACACTTCCCTTCATATTAATTACGACTTCTTGTTTATTTTTTCAATAAGATAATCAAGTCCCAATAATTCCCCCGAAGCGGCAATGGCATTCATGCTTACCCCCAACACCCCATGTATACCTATATTCTGTCCCGTAAGCAGCAGGTTCGGGATTTTTGTCCGGACAGGAATACTCGTACGTTCGGGCTGATGCACATTAGCCATTATACCATACATACTGCCTTCCGGTGACCCGGTATAGTCGCGGAAAGTTAGTGGTGTGGCAACTTTAAAACTATACAATTCTCTTTTTATTAAAGGAAAACGTTCCGCAACTACATCTATCAATTCATTTGCCTTATTAGTCTTAAAGTTTTGATATTCAATACATCTATTAGACTCATCTAATGTATTATTATAAGTATTTTTCCAGGGTTCAAACATATCGGCATGCATATAGCATAATATGGATACCGACTCGGCAAAACCCGGATGTTGCGCATCTTCTGTATAATACAAAGCATAATTAACCGGCCAGCCCGTAACAGAGTGATTTACAGCGTTATAGGTATTTTTGCTTTTGTTCCAATAAATATTGGCATTTAAGTAAGGTACCTTGCCCGGGTTTAAAACGATATTGACCATAAATGCCGAAATCGAATTTTTAGCACTTATAACTCTATTCCGGTAAATACTCTTAATTATATTACTATCAATTAATTCTAAAACTAGTTTTGGATGAATATTAGCTATAAAATGCCTTCCTTCGTAAACATTCCCTGACTCGGTTATGGCATGCGTGAGCAATCCATTTTTCTCCTTTAACGCACAAACTTTTTCTTTCCTGAAGATAACGCCACCATACATTCTCAGCTTTCGCCACAAGGCCATAGCTAATTGTGAGCTGCCCCCAACAAACTTATAAGCGCTGTCAATATAACTCTTGGTAACTAAAGCATGGATATAAAAAGGAGTCAGATGCTCATCACCGGCATATAACAGATTATTACCCATTAACACATTACGCAATGTTTCATCCTTTATCTTCAACATCACATCTCGCAATGCCCAGGAGCTTACCTTTTCTTTTTCTGAAGCGGACCCTTTCCTGAGGTTAAATAAGGGGAAACTGTCTCCCGTATAGTTCAGCAGCCGGATATATTTCTTCAATGTATGATATTCTTTATCAAAATAAGGATACAGTTGCTCTACAAAATTGGCGGAACCCTGTGCCAACGGGTAGACCTTTTCATCCCGGTCAAAGAAAACATAATCAAATGCATCTTCATTCAGCTTCCTAACCCTCAATTCCTTAGCTATATCGAGATAATCAAATATCTTTCGCTGTGTCTGCCCTTCATCCATAGATCCGATATAATGCACACAACTGTCAAAAATTTTCTTATCAAAAGAAAGGTCTGCAGGCAACCTCCGACCTGTTTATTTTGTTCTATAACAGCTACGCTGAATCCTTCTTTAGCTAAAAGCACGGCAGATAGGAGGCCGCCTAACCCGGAACCGATTATAACAACATCGTATAGAGGCATAAAGTATAAGAAGAGGTAATAAATGCGAAGATTATATTATTTTTCCACATAGAAAACACAGAAGTATGAATAAATAGGGATAACACTAAAATAATAACCCAAACCTGGAATTTAATGCTTACTTTTATTTTGGAACAACAACATGAAGATGTTCGAATTTACCATTTTTAAATTAATTAACTTTCTGATTAAAAGGTAAATATAGTACATTATCTAAACCTAAAATATAAATAATTTGACTGAATCGATCATTAATCTCGAAACCGTTAACCCTATTGAATTCTACGGCGTTAACAATAGCAAATTTGATTTACTGAAAAAGAAATTCCCTCTTTTAAAAATTTTATCCCGTGGCACACAGATCAAGCTATCCGGTAAGCCGGAAGAGGTAACGGCGGCACGCGAAAAAATAGATCTTATTATTAGATACTTAGAACGAAACGGCCATCTTTCCGAACATTATTTCGGACAAATACTCGGCGATACGGAAAACGAAGAAGGCGAGAACGGTAATAACGCCAATATTATTGACAGTAATGATATACTCGTTTTCGGTCCTAACGGAAAAGTAGTCCGTGCAAAATCCAAGAACCAGAAAAAAATGGTTTCGGTATCCGAAGATAATGACATCATATTTGCCATCGGGCCTGCCGGAACCGGTAAGACGTATACAGCTGTGGCACTTGCCGTGCGGGCGCTCAAAAATAAAGTGGTCAAAAAGATCATACTGACACGACCTGCGGTTGAAGCCGGGGAAAATCTTGGATTCTTACCGGGCGATCTGAAGGAAAAAATAGATCCCTATCTGCGCCCTTTATACGATGCCCTGGATGACATGATTCCAACTGATAAGCTGAATTATTACATGGCCAACCGGATAATAGAGATCGCTCCTTTAGCTTATATGCGCGGACGTACGCTGGATAATGCCTTTATTATATTGGATGAAGCTCAGAATGCAACCGATCTGCAACTTAAAATGTTCCTTACGCGTATCGGCCCTTCGGCAAAGGCCATCATCACAGGTGATCTCAGCCAGATCGATCTGCCCAAAAATCAGAAGTCGGGATTGGGCAAGGCGGTGCGGATATTGCAGAATATCCCGGGCATTGCGCATATCCGGCTTTCAGAGGAGGATGTGGTACGTCACCGGTTGGTGAAAGCGATTATTAATGCTTACGATAAAGAACTGGAAAGAGAAGAGCAATCGGAGAAAACGGAGCGGGAACGTAGAAGAGTAAATCAAAATCAAACTTCTAATAATCCAACCTCGTAGGTCTGTGCGACCTACGAGGTTTAAAAACAAAAATAATGAACCGGTTATTACTCTACACCTGCCTGATCTTTTCCATAACAATTCTATCCTGCCAGAAGAAAAAACAAAATATACCTGTACCCTACCCGGAGCTGGAAACGGTTTTCGGCAAATGGAAACTGGTATGGCATAGTGGCGGCGGAGGGGGAGCATCACAAACTGCCGAAGAATTTGGATATACGGCATCAATTGTCATTTATCAGACCGGCTCTATCTACCATTACAAAAATGATAAATTTGTACGGAAGAATAAGTTTACTTTTGGTGAAGAAAGAGGTGCCGAAGGCAGATACAAAATGCTCACACAAGATGACTTCAACTATTGGGTCAGGATTGCCCCGGACACTCTATTCCTTGATCCGATAGCTAATGACGTTTCTGATTTGATTTTCATAAAAGCGGACAACTAATCTAATACTTCTGCCCAGTCTTATAAAACGAATGTGATACTACCCTATTTTCATACTATGCATCCGGTCAATATCTTTGCCTCGTTGCCTTCCGTCGTCCCTTTGCGTGCAACAATCACCTATTTCACAACAAACTTTTCCGCCATTTCCCCCACAGCAGATAACTCCCGGAAGTAATCAAAAGAATACTCCAGTAAACAAACTCAGAGGCCCAGGCAATATGTAAAGGTGCATGTAGCCATTCCACAGCTATACTGATATAAACAACATACATACTGACACAAAGTATTTCAATACCCATATTTATCCACGTTTTACCCGTTCCCACCACAGCATTAAAGCATATAGTAGCTACCGACATGACCACGAGAGAGGTCGAAAGTACCCGCCAACTTTTAATCCCCATATCAATAACCATCGCATCATTAGTATAAAGTCCTAAAA
>JBEBVI010000350.1:0-4878 GCA_040392805.1 Taibaiella helva | reverse complement strand
CCGACCTGACCAATATAGAGGTAGAAAGTACCCGCAAACTTTTAATCCCCATATCAATAACCATCGCATCATTAGTATAAAGTCCTAAAAAAGTATAAGGGAAGATAAACAGGAGAACGGAAATACAGGCGGTATATCCCAGGCTGATCAGAATGATCTTACGAACCAATAGCAATACCTGGCCGGGCCTGCCCTGCCCCATCATATTACTGACCATGGCATTACATGTCGAAGCCAAAGCCCAGGTGCCTATGCTGACAATACCCAACACGCTTCTCAATATATGCGATGCCGCCAACTGTGTAATACCCAGATGCTCGATATAAATATAAAACACCTGCCACCCGCCGATGCTGAACGTATATTGAATAATAAGCGGAGCCGACACTTTTAAGGTTTGACGGGCAATTTTACCATCTATCTGCAGATAATTAATAACCGGGTAGCGCCTGTTTAATCTTTTAATAAAAAACAAAGCATACATAACAAAGCAATACACTACTTCTCCTGATATAGATGCAATAGCAGCACCTTTAAGTCCCATAGCAGGAAACCCACCTTTCCCGAAAATCAGGCAATAGTCCAGCACTACATTAACCAAATTGCCCATCAAAGCTCCATATATCAGCAGCCGGGAACGGTTAGTCGCAATATAAAAAGCATTCACCAGCTGGGTAAGCATAAGAAAAGGCAATCCCCAAATACGCAGGTACAGGAAGTCAACAGTCTGGAAGAAGACATTGGCATCTTTAAGCGTGTAGCCGAAGAGTAAGGGAGCCAGCCAGAACGACAACATCATAAACCCAAGCGAAGCCAATACGGAAAGGAATAAGCCATTCGAAAAGATACGGCTCATACCCATACGGTCATTCTCTCCCGCCCTTCTTGATAAGAGCACCATGATCCCATTGCTCAATCCAAAACCGATATAAGTAAGCAAAAGGTAAAATATACTCGTCAGCCCATTAACGACCAGCTCCACCTGGCCCAGCCGGCCCAGGAAAAAAGTATTTGCCATAAAGCTGATCTGCGGTATGGCTAATGATAACGAAATAGGCAGGGCAAGCCTGATAATCTGCCTGCCCGATGTTGTAAATTGCATGTTGTGCGGTAACGGTTATTGATTCAAACCAGACAAAATTATTCTATTGTTTGGCAAAAAGTCAAAAAAATAAAGAGATTGATCAGCGGCGTAATATTGCCGGGAGACGGTGCGACACCGGGGACACCGGAGGTACCCTGAATTCAGTAAGCTTGAGTCCCGGTTTTACACAACAATACTTCGTACCCATTGTACTTCTTTGCGTCCTTTGCGTGAAAATTTAGCCAAGTCAACAAAACTTCCTATCCCCTCCACAACAGGCACCCATCTCCATAACTCAAAAAGCGAAAATCATTTTCCAAAGCATACTCATAAACTTTTCTCCAGGAATCACCAATCAGCGCAGCTACCAGGAGTAGCAGCGTGGATCTGGGCTGGTGAAAATTAGTGATAAGCCCGTTTAAGATCCTGAATTGATATCCCGGCGCTATAATAATGGATGTCCGTGTTACCAGGCGGGACAAAGAAGACTGAAGCATATATTTCCGCAAGCTGTCCAGCGCTTCCCATACCGGAACTTCCGTATCCTGTTCATAAGGATACCACTGCGGTACAGCTATTCCGGAGAAATCAGGGGTAATATGAAGCGATAACTGTGCACCGATCCAATAAAGACTTTCCAATGTCCGGGCAGAAGTAGTACCGACTGCCATTACCGGCAGCCCATCCGCTATTTGCTTCATCAGCTCTTCGATACATACGACAGACACATCGATCCATTCCGCATGCATATCATGATCCTG
Source organism: Taibaiella helva (assembly GCA_040392805.1). Classification (GTDB taxonomy): domain Bacteria; phylum Bacteroidota; class Bacteroidia; order Chitinophagales; family Chitinophagaceae; genus Taibaiella; species Taibaiella helvus_B. Next base: position 3,033 of record JBEBVI010000350.1, on the reverse strand, counting down.
CATCCGCTCACTCTTTACCGGCTTAAACGTTCCTGCGCCCACATGCAACGTTACCATTGCGGATCTTATCTCCTTTTGCAGTAAAGATTCAAGAATACGATCGGTAAAGTGCAATGCAGCCGTTGGTGCAGCCACACTGCCCTCATCACGTGCAAATATGGTCTGGTAGCGGCTTTGGTCACCCTCTTCCGCTTCCCTGTTCAGGTAGGGAGGTAAAGGTATCTGGCCGGCATAATGCAATATCTCTGCAAACGAAAAAGATTCCGGCTCCCAATAAATCTTCAGCAAAAAATAACCATCTTTTCTTTCCACAATATCGGCATACACCTGTACGTGCATCTCTCCCGCTGTTACCTCAACTTGTACCGTTTGTCCATCCTTCCATTTTGCAGCTCCGCCTACCATACACTTCCAGAGCACAGTGCCCTGGCAAAGCATTGCGGACTGCATATCACTATAGCTTTCGTGAGGTTCTAGGCAAAATACTTCTATAGCCGCCCCGGTAGCCTTTTTAAAAAGCAACCGTGCATTGACTACCTTGGTCTGGTTAAAGATCAATAAGGAGCGGGAAGGTATATAATTACTGATATTAAAATAAGTATCTTCAACGATATTACCCTGCCGGTACACCAACAGCCTGGACTGATCTCTTTCCGGTAAGGGATACTTTGCTATTCTTTCAGCCGGTAAATGATAACTGAAATCTTCAATCCTTAAAAGTGCAGGGTGCATGATTTATTTAAGTCAAAGTTTAAAAGACCGTGTTATGATAAAATTTTTACCTTATCCGCCGATGCTGGTGTCATCACTAATACCTAACTTTATGATGAGGATTAACCCCCGACCACCTATATTGGTGACAATCCCTATTGGATTGTCAGGTTTATTTTTCGCCCAAGTCCAATTTCAATAAGCTCATATAGTGTCGAAAGCTGAATATCGCTGTGGCCGTTTTCAATTCTTGATATAAAACTTTTCTTAGCACCAATTTTTTCCGCAAGCTGCTCCTGTGTTAATTGTGCCTGTTTGCGTTCTTCTTTAATCAGTTCACCAATGGCAAATGACTTTGCCTTAATTTCAAATTCGGTGCGTTCTTTAGTACCTATTTTTCCATATCTCTTATCAAGATGCTGGGAAAAAGTTTTGATATTTTTATTTTTTACCTCCATTATTGTTGCCTTTTTTGAATGGAACAATATGTAAATTAAATTATCAGTAAAAGTTTGTTATCACCAACATCCAACTTCATGATGAAGGTTTTATCTTTTTCAATCATCATTGATTCAGGAAAAAGCAAAAAAGCTCCTTAGGTCCATGCACACCGGTCACCAAGGTCTTCTCTATATCGGCCGTTCGGCTCGGGCCGGTATTAAGGCTCATCATCGAAGGTAGCTGATGGTTGTATTTTTGTTTCATCAGTTTTAATGCATCAGCAATACCCTGCACGATCTGATGCGGCTGCACTACGACAATATGAACCGGGAAATATACCGGGGCCACCCTGCCGTGATTCTGCCTGCTGCTAAACAGGAAACTTCCCGTTTCTGCCACGGCAACCTCACAATCTGTAATACATACTTCTGCACTTTCATGAGCGGGATTAAACTCACGTACAATGGAAAGCTTATTGTTGACCAGAAAAGAAAAAAGCGGTTTATGCGCGCATAAGATCTCAGACCAGTTTCTGCTTTCGGACAATACCCTGATATTTTCCAGCAATTCCATCTGTGTATCACAAAAAATAAAATGGCCACCGGATCTTGTAAACTGTTCTGCAAATAATTCTTCAATGCTCTGATCCGGAGCCTGCATGAAAAGGCGGTCCATCGATTGCTTTTCCACTTCCGGAAAAGGAAAGGGCAAAGTATCTTCATTCAGCGCCAGACGGATCTTCCTTAAAATATTCTCTTTAGCCTTTGATGTTTTAAATGTGTGCATTTTTATATTGTCTACAGACTTAAAGGTAAGGGATTATGAAGTAAAAAGTCAAAATAATAACGGTTGGATGATTTTAGGGTAAATACGTTTGAAGGCATACTATTGTTTATTATAAAATCTCGGGTGATAACGCTCAAGGGTGCTTCTCAGGAAACTTTGGTTAAGATGTGTATAGATCTCCGTCGTGGTAATACTTTCATGACCTAACATTTCCTGAACTGCCCTCAGGTCAGCACCATTTTCAACCAGATGTGTTGCAAAACTATGTCGTAAGGTATGCGGATGGACATTTTTATTCAAGCCCGCCCTTTGCGCCGCCTCCTTAATAATATAAAAGATCATTACCCTGGACAATGCACCTCCTCTTCTGTTGAGAAAAAGAATATTCTCTTTGCCTTTTGCCGGTATTATACCTTTTCTCGTATACTCGAGGTATTGATCAATATATTTCACTGCCGTATCACCGATAGGCACCAGTCTTTCTTTATCTCCTTTACCAATTACCCTGATAAAGCCGACTTCCGAAAAAATATTGGTCAGCTCCAGGTTGACCAGTTCGCTTACCCTCAGCCCGGAGCTGTACATGGCCTCAAGTATAGCCCGGTTACGCATACCCTCCGGCTTACTGTGATCTATCGATTCACATAACAATTCTACCTCCTCTACACTAAGCACATCCGGGAGCTTACGCGGTAGTGCCGGAGCTTCCAGAAGAGTTGACGGATTGTCTTTAATTACGGACTCGAGTACAAGATAGTTGAAAAAAGCCCTGATCCCGGAAATGATTCTCGCCTGTGATGTGGCCGTAAAAGAAAATTGCTGGATATAGGAAACAAAGTGCTGCAATACCTCAATAGTTACCTCCTCAACTGATATATGCTGCTGGTTGTTATTACAAAATTCAGAAAGCAGGCGGACATCATGCAGATAGGCATCAATCGAATTTTCTGACAGCGATTTCTCTAATTTAAGGTAGCTCCTGAAATTTTTTATATAAATGATCCACATATTAATATACAACCATTCCTCTGCAGGATAACTTATTCAAATGATCTGATCTTATCCAGCCATTCACCCAAATCCCGGGCTTCACTT
>JBEBVI010000349.1:0-4879 GCA_040392805.1 Taibaiella helva | reverse complement strand
ATCCACCAACACCTATTCGTACTAATATCAGTACCATTGAAGCTAGTAGCTCGATATGTAATACCAGTGGAGAACTTTTGTTTTATACTGATGGAACTAACGTCTGGGATCGTAATAATGATATCATGTTTAATGGTTTAAATCTACCAAGATTGGCAGGGAATAATACCCGTAGTACCTCACAAGGTACTCTTATTATACCCATGCCGGGAGATGCCCAGAAGTATTATATCTTTTCCTTATTGCAGGTTGAAAATGTCAGATATTTTGGCTGGTTGTATTACAGTGTAGTGGACATGAGTCTCAATAACGGGTTAGGAGGCGTATCACAAAAGGGCACTTTGCTCGATACTGGATTGACCGAAATGATGACCGCTGTGTCGGGGAATAACTGTAACACCTGGCTGTTAGTAATTTCACGCCATAGTAATGAATTCAAAGCTTACAATATTGATTTTAACGGTATTGATCCTCCTATAATCTCACCGAGAGTTGTAAGAGGAGGAGGGGCATGGGGAGGAAGTATTAATGTTGCACCTAATCGTAATCAACTCGCTGTTGCATGCTGGAATTTAGTAATGTATGATTTTGATATTGATTTAGGAATGATTGATAATCCCCTGATATTAGATACGGTAAGATCAGATATACGTTATCCTGATCTTTACTATGATGTTTCTTTTTCCCCAGATAATTCAAAATTGTATGCTACCACAGGCTGCACTGATGAGGCTACTCGAGGTGTTGGTCCATTATATCAATTTGATTTAAGTTCTAATAATACTAATGTCATTATTTCTTCAAAAAAACTAATTGCTGATAATGTTGGCTCCTATCCATCGATAAAAATAGGCCCAGATGGCAAAATTTATTGTAACACTCTTCAGTCCTCTTTACATGTTATTAATAAACCAAATCTCGCCGGTGCAGCCTGCCAATTTGTAGCCGATGGATTTTCTTTGCTACCTGGAACGGCAGCTGGTCGTAGCTTGCCTAATTCAGGCACGCTTGTTGTAGTCAATCGGAGAGTATATAGCTCTAGTGAAGATACCGTTTTTTGTAGCGACAGTATGTTGCTTCATCCCAGTAATCCCAATGGCAGTGACTTCATCTGGGATGACGGCAGTACGAATAAAGACCGTTATGTATATAATTCCGGTACTTATTGGGTTACTTACAAAAATATTTTGCCTTCAGAATGCGAAGAATATACTGATACTTTTAAAATTGTGCTGAACAAGATAAAAAAAATATATACCACAACCTTACTGGAAGGTATGTGCAAAACTGATACCTTATACATAACCCCTAATCATGTTAACGGATCTAATTATATCTGGGAGGATAGCAGCACAGACATAACCAGAAAAATAAACCCAACTGGTGTTTATTGGGTCACTTACCAAATCGACTCTTTATGTGAACACCATATGGACAGCTTTATCGTAACCTATCCGGAGCCAGGCTATAAAGTCTCCTTCAATACGGACACTCTTATTTGTATGGCAGATTTAATCCAATTTCAAAATACTTCCGATCCTCATTTCAACAATTTTACCTGGTCATTCGGTAATGGAGATTCTTCGCATTTTGAAAATCCGCAATACAGCTTCATGCAAGCGGGTCATTATGAAGTAAGGCTGGTCGGGAAAATAAATGATATCTGCCTGGATACAGCTTACAAAACGATAGTGGTGGATCCCGTAGTTTTCAGCGGTTTCCAAAACTGGCCGGACAGTATTTGTGTCGGTGAAGCCATTACCTTTTCCCATGCAATGAAAAGCGCCACAATACATAATATACTGTGGCAATTTGGTGACGATTTGGCATTATCAACGAAGGACAACAACATTCAGCATGCTTATGATCTTACCGGCATAATGCTGGTAACCCTCAATGCTCAATTCCGCGCCTGCCCCGATACTTCTTATACAGATACGGTTTATGTGTTTGATTTACCCCGGGTGGACTTAGGCGTGGATAGTTTTCTCTGCCTGAGAGGAAATGCACTTACTTTAAAGAACCTGCACAACATGTCTTTCAGCCACTTAACTTATCTATGGAATACTGGTGACACTACAGAAGAAATAGATGTAAAAAAGCCCGGCGTCTATAGCCTTATGATCCGCTCCGAACCTTTGGGCTGTAGTACAACAGGGGCAATAACGGTAAAGAAAGATTGTTATATAGACATTCCTAATGCTTTTACCCCGAATGGTGATGGTTATAACGATTATTTTTTTCCCCGGCAATTGTTAGGCAATAATATAACTTATTTTAAAATGCAGGTGTTCAACCGCTGGGGACAGGTTGTTTTCGAGACCAACTCTACTGAAGGCCGGGGCTGGGACGGTAAGCTGAAGGGTAAAGAACAACCGTCTGATGTATATATTTATTATATAGAGGTCATACCGGTTAATGGTCTGGAAATATATAAAGGGAATGTGACCTTAATAAGGTAGGCATTCTTAGTGGTAATGTCAAAATGAATTCCTGATTTAGGAAAATGTGAATTATTATTCTTTTTCCTGGCTGTAGCATCATTACTTCGTTGTTATCACTTACATTCTGTAAAACTCACCACCAGCAGTTCTCCCACATCATTTATTGCCAGATGTAATTTTAGCCCCAAGAACCAGGCTGTAAAGGTTTTACCTCTTGCTCCAATGCCCTTATGCACTTTCTGGCTGTGGATCCTGTGATTATCGCAAACAGGTAGTTGAGTAGAATCTACATGTGCACTACTAATTTGCTTACCCAGGCTATACCTATGGATGAAAAAGTACAGTGCCATGTTTACATGCTTTTTCAGTTTAATGAACCGGTTGTAGGACTCTGCATCAGGGAAATAGCTTTTCCACAGACCTAAAATACGCTGGTAATAAAAGTATTTAGAACACTTAAAACCCGCTATATAATAATAATGACTATTATCTCCGATACAAAGAATGCTATAAGCGCAATGAAAAAAGGGGCATAAGCTTTATTTATTTTCCTTTCTGTATTGCATATTGTATAAACGTTTTATACTTTCGCTTTCTTTAATTTTAGTAACCAATAACCAAAACGCATTTTATGTCTTCTATTCAGACTGTTGAAGAGAACAACCCGGATATTTCTCATCCACACCCTGTTTCGAGAAGGGGATTTTTAAAGTCCGGTTCCTTACTTGCTGCCGGATTAGCATTGGGGCTTCCCTGGTTTGGAGGTTGTACCAAATCAGTAGATGAAGCAGAGGCTATATGGAACGAATTGGCAAGGGAGCTGAAGGGCGAATTGCTGCGGCCTGACTACAGTGGTTTTGCCCGGCGCGCAGCCCCTTGGGCATTACAGTACAAGGATAACGTTTTACCCAGGGCAATAGCACGCTGTATGGATAAGGAAGATGTAAAAGCCTGTATCTTGTGGGCCCGAAAGCATCAGATACCGATTGTAGCCAGAAGCGGCGGGCATTCTTACGGGGGATATTCTACAACCCCGGGGTTAATGATTGATGTTTCAGCAATGAACGGTGTATTGTATGATCCGGCTACAAAATTGCTGAGAGCGGAAGGCGGAGCCCGGAACAGGCAGGTATTTGAAGCAGGTAAAAAATATGACGTATCCATAACGCATGGCAGGTGTTTTGAGGTTGGTGTAGCAGGACTTGTCTTAGGTGGAGGCATCGGCTTTGATATGCGTATGAATGGGTATACTTGTGACAAGCTTGTAGAAACAGAGGTAGTGTTAGCTAACGGGGATATAATTACCTGTAGTGAATCCCAAAACAGTGACCTGTTCTGGGCCTGTAGGGGAGGTGGTGGCGGTAACTTTGGTATCCATACATCTTTTGTTTTTAAAACTTTCGGAACTGGTACAATCACTATTTTTAATATAATATGGGATGAACGCCCGGAGGAGCTATTACTGGCTTCTCAACGGATGATAGCCAATGTTCCGGACACACTGGGTTTGAAACTTAATGTTACGGTAGTAAAGAAAGGTGGTGTATCTAAGCTGCAGGTTTCTATATTAGGAAGTTTTCAGGGAGATAAGGAAAGTTTAAAGCACATACTGGCACCGATGACCACCGTGCAGGAGCCGGTGTCTGTTAGCATAGAACAAAAATCTTATTGGGAAGGTAACGAAATCATCTCGGAGCCGGGTGAACCGGAGTATGCACATGAACGCTCAAGGTTTATAAAAAGTTATCTTACTCCCGATGCTATAGCTGTTATTGTTGATCATCTGAGGGATTGGCCCGGTACGAGCGAACAGGCATCCTGGAAGTTCTTTTTACTGGGTGGTGCTATAGATAGCAGGCGTCCGGATGAAATGGCAATGGTGCACAGGGGATATACTATGTTATCCAGCATAGATCTGGTATGGTCTGAGAAGGATAGTGAATCTGTTGTTGCCAGGAATAAGGCCTGGTTAGATCGCTTTCATGAGCAGATGTTACCACACACATCAAGGCATTGTTATCAAAATTTTATTGATCCCAGGCAGGAAGATTATTTATATGCCTATTATGGCCGTAATCTGGAGCGGCTTAAAGAAGTGAAGCGAAAATATGATCCGGATAATATTTTTACTTACCCGCAGGCCATACCTTTATAAAATACATTTTAGAGAACCAATACACAGGTAAATTATATGAAAAATGTAGTTATCCTATTCGGAGAAATGGGTTGCGGAAAAAATTACTGGGGCGAGCGGCTGGCGAAGGAGAAAGGTTATACCTTTTATGATGGCGACCGTGCAGCACCTCCGAAAGTAATAGATAAGGTATCCCGTTTTGAAATGTTAGACCGGGAGCTGATCAGGGAATTTGTAGATCGTATATGTATTTTGGCGGAGGAGCTGGTATCGGATAATGAGGGTGTGATAATAGCACAGG
>JBEBVI010000348.1:0-4893 GCA_040392805.1 Taibaiella helva | reverse complement strand
TGCAATAATATTAATATGTTGTTTTAAGGTATTTTCTCTTCTTAAAGTCCAAAGGACATGACGGTACTTCGGGAGATTATTTTTACTATTTTCCTTATACATCAGACAAGAAGCGTATCGGGCTTCAATATTCGTGACCGCAGGTATCAGCGGCTGACAAACATCTTGGGGCTTATCACCAGGGTTGAACTGTATCTGCGATAGTCATTTAATCGACAATTTTAGAATATATTCCTGGCAACGCGCGTATTTCAAATCTCCACCGACCCCCAAAAGCCGTAATGCAAAAATCTGAACTTTTCTAACCGGAGGTAAATGTACACCCGGTAACCGGCATACCATTTGCTATTAATTTTTTTGTAACTTGTGTTTGGTTATCGTAGCAGGATCCGGTCTTGTTAGGTCTGTATCAAAAGGAACATTAAATATCTATATTAACTATGAAAACATTCAGGTACACGCTCAGCCAGTCAATTGCCCGCAAGCTCTGGTTGATTATTTTCCTTTCAGCCATCGCCTTTTATGCTCCGGCCCAGGAGCCAAACAGGTACTATCTATATGTGGTTCCCGCAGATGATTCGGTTAAGCCTGACGGAAATAACCGTACTATGGGCAGTCCGTTCCTGGATTCTATTTTTGATCATTTTGAAGTAACCGCATACGAGTATGCCTTTCCGGGAGCAAACAATCCAAGATTAGCCATAACATGTGAAATACATGCTTCGGGCGATATCATGGAATTGAAGACAGTGTTGGACAGCTCTCTTACCTACTCCCTGATTGAATTAGCAGAATACTATATGATTCCTATAGGCATAGAAGATGAAACACCTTTATCCACCAGCCCGGATATCTATCCCAATCCTGCTTCATCACTTTTATACCTGGTACGTAATAATCAAAGCCAGGTTGTGGAACAAGTGGAGATATATGACCTGTCCGGGAAAAGGATCCAGGTAACAAATAATAAAAGCAAAAGTGATCCGGTAGTGATCGATATAAGCGATATGCCTAAAGGTATTTACCTGTTGAAAGTATACACAAAAGACGAAACTGCAACCAGGAAGCTGGTCATTCATTGATCATTGTTGCATAGTAGAAAAATCAGAACCATACGCTTTCATTCTTCAACTTATGAGCGCTGTAGAAAATCAACAACGATCTTAAATAGCAGAAGTGATGTGCATATCCCTTTAAGCTATCTTTTATAATACAAATACCTCTAAACAATGAAAAACATCCTGAAGGACAAGAGTTTCCGACTGTCTATTATCCTGACCATAATCTTTATCGGCACTGGGGTTGCATTCCTGTTCCTGGGACTGGTCGATTATAGCTGGGTACTATTTGTACTGCTGCCTGTTGTTTTAGGTATAGCCATCGGGACAATGAAAGCCCGGGTATATGCTATAACTGCTGTGGTGATCACGACAACACTCCTGCTTATCGGGATCTATATCCCGGGCTTTTCCGGTGTGATCTGTATTGTAATGGCTATCCTATTAGTGGTTCCGTTTATTTTCCTGGGCTATGTTATTGCCAGACTGGTAAAACGCTACCGGCTGATAAAGGAGACCAACCGGCTGCCGGTTCTGATACTGCCGCTTATCCCGTTTCTGATAGCTGCACCAACGGAGCATTTTTTAAAGAAAGATAAGGAAACAATTATTGAAGTCCGTACGGAAAGAATTTTCAATTACACACCGGATGAAGTGTATGATGCCATTAAGTCGGTAGATACACTGGATGCGGAAAAACCGTTTCTATTGAAACTGGACTTGCCTATACCGACAAAATGCGTCCTGGAAAAAGAAGAAGTGGGCGCCCTGCGAACCTGTTACTTTAAAGGTGGCCGGCTGAGCAATGCCGACTTTGGCGGTGGAACCATTACAGAAAGAATAACCGAATTAGAACGGGGTAAAGTGCTGAGAATGGATGTTATCGACTACAACCTGGTAGGGCGGAAATGGCTGGGGTTTAAAGAGGCCATTTATTATTTTGAACCGGTAGGAAATAAAAGCTGTAAGCTGATCCGGGTCACGACATATACTTCTGTATTAACGCCCCGTTTTTACTGGGAACCCATGGAACAATTAGGTGTACAGCAGGAGCACGACTACGTCTTTAATAATTTAGAAAAAGATCTACAGAAAAAATACGGCAGGTAGGTTCCATTTGCGGGCAGAGGAATACTCCTCAGAATAATTTTAACTGGATATCTTCTTTATCCTTTCTACCCCGATCATCCGTATCAAAGTTGGAGATGCCGATACCTAACAGGCGGACGCTCTTTCCTGCTACCGGCGCATGCTCCATGATGATCTTCACTTTCTCTACAATATCTTCTTTGTCGTTCATAAATACAGCTCCGGAGCTGCTACGCGTTATAATGGTAAAATCATGAAACTTAAACTTGACCGTAACCGTCCTTCCATTCAGGCGGGCTCGCTTCAGCCGTTCCGAAAGCCGCTCAGCAAGCAGGATCAGCTCTGAGAACATCGCCTCTTTTGTTGTCAGGTCAACAGGGTAGGTATCTTCCACACTCACGGATTTAGTCTCGCGATGCACCTGCACGGGCCGGTTGTCCATACCCCTTACGATCTGGTAGTAGAATTTTCCCGCCTTACCAAAGTATCGCATCATTTCTTCTTCAGACAACTTCTTCAGGTCGCTGCCGGTATGCAGACCCATTGCTTTCATCTTCGACGCCGTTACTTTACCCACTCCATGAAATTTTTCGACCGGCAACTGCTCCATAAAAGCTTCTATTGTAGAAGGGCCAATAAAGGTAAGGCCGTCCGGCTTATTCATATCAGATGCAATTTTGGCTACAAACTTATTGACCGATACCCCTGCGGAAGCCGTAAGCCCAAGCTCCTCCCTTATGGCCTGCTTTATCCGTACGGCAATCTCCATGGCATAGCCGATCCCCTGCTTATCATGGGTCACATCAAGATAAGCTTCATCCAGCGATAGCGGCTCAACGATATCGGTATAACGGTAAAAAACTTCCCGGATCTGCTTTGAAACCGCTTTATAAGCATCAAAGCGGGGACGTACGAAAATGGCTTCAGGACATAACCGTTGTGCTGTTTTTGACGGCATGGCAGAATGTACGCCAAACTTCCGCGCCTCATAGCTGGCTGTAGCCACCACTCCGCCCCGCCCTTCCGGTGAGCCCCCTACAATTATGGGCTTACCCCGGTAATCCGGGTCATCCCGCTGCTCTACAGAAGCATAAAAAGCATCCATATCAATGTGAATGATCTTGCGATATGTTTTTTCTACCGCCATTTTTGATTAATAACCGCTACCACTATTCCTGTTTATAGTCTATAATAAGCACCAATGCTGGCAACACCCCGGTATCCGAAGCCCAGCTCTGCAAATCCGCCCAACCGGCGACCTACACTAAGCCCCACCGGCGTGACCTGAAAGTTAAAAAAAGACTGGGTTTCACTGTCGATCACGGCACCACCAAGATCTTTTTGTTTGGATCCAACCATTGTTATGCCGGCTCCCAGCAAGCCATACAAACGTATCCAATCTTTTTGCAGATAGTAATAGGTTCCTTCTCCTGCAAAGGTATAATAGGCGGAAGTTTGCGCTCCCTGCTTAGCGCTGTTTTTTATAATATCATATTTACTTAGGTTATAGGAAATCGTAGCTCCCCAGGCTAACCGCCTTCCCGGAGTAAAAGCATAGGAAAAACGAAATTCACCAAGATCACTACCGTTTTCGATACTTGATCCGTTGAAAATACCGCCTGCTATATTTCGCGCTACCGCTGAAAAGAAATCATCAAACTGATTGGTTGTAAGTGTTCCAACGCCTGCAGAAAACCGATGTTCCTGGCCTTGTACAAGCTGCACAAAAAACAATATGCTTAAGAATAAAGCTATCTTCTTCATAAATATTTATAGTTATAGTGCAATATAATTATTCTTCACAACTAAGAAACCGAAAGAATATGCCGGAAAAATCCCGGTACAACACAAACCTTCGTATTTTTCCACTTTCTAAGCGATATAACAAATGAGTTTATAAAGGTTTGCTTTAAATACAAGCCAACAAGTATTATTAAACTATATGAATTTTACTTTAAAATACCTAAAAAAGACTCCCGGCATATGGAAATAATCAGCTTGACAACCGGACTTTTAGCAGGTGCACTGCTTTCCTACTTCATAGGCCATTTACTGAACAAGTTAAAAACAGTGCCAAAAAGCGACTTTGATCAGCTCACCACCCGATTTAATGAAATGAATATGGCATTAAAGCTTGCGGAAGAAAAAGCGGGCACGATCTCCGCATCCAATAAAGAGTTAAGCGGGAAACTGGATGAAAAAGTAAATGCCCTTTTTGATGTACAAAACAATGCCACAATGCTCAAGACACAACTGAGCAATAAGGAGGTCAGGATATCAGAACTGGTACAAAATTTATTGGCGGAGCAGGAACTTAATAAGACGCAACAAAACGAAATTACTTTTCATAAGCAAAAGATAGCGGAAATTGCTGCCCGCAATAATGCCCTGTCCGGCAACCTATTCCAACAAACGGAAATAAACAACAGGCAAACCCAACAGATCGAGGAACAGCATGCGAAACAAACGGATCTGGTCAGCCGCATCAGCAGGTTGACGGCAGACAATAATTCTTTAACAGAAAAGTTAGCAAGCCAAAAGAGAGAAATGGAGGAGCTTCAAAGAACAGCTCATTTGCAATTTGAAAAAATTGCGAACAAACTATTTGAAGAGAAGTCGTCAAAGTTTACTGAAGCCAATAAAGTAAATATGGAATCCCTGCTAAACCCTCTGAAAGAAGATATCAATAAGTTAAAAACAAAAGTTGAGGAAACTTACGACAAAGAGTCCAAGCAAAGATTCTAAC